>JBEEPE010000031.1:0-13479 GCA_041191265.1 Verrucomicrobiota bacterium
TCCTTCAACACCACATTCGCCGCCTCAAAGTTCTCCTTCACGTTCAACCCCGGCCAAACCACCTCCGTCACAATCATATCAATCGGCAGACCACGACTGATCGCACTCAAATCCGGCCCAATGCGACTCTGCGCCCCACCCGGCATATGACACGTCGCGCAACCCGCCATCTCGTAAACCTTCTTTCCTTCCGCCGCATCCCCAACGGTCTGCGCCGCCTTCACCACCTTGCTAATGTAGTCCTTCGTGTACGGGGGTAACGCAGTGTTCATCCCAGCAGCACCCATCAACGCTTGCGCGACGCGCGGATCCGCTTTGCCCGCCAAATTCAGGGCCTGCAACCCAAGCCTCGCCGCCGATGGCGATACAGCGTCCCCCTTGCTCAGCGCCTTCACAAACAGCGCTTGCGTGTCGGCGCGCCCCAAAATCGCCCCCATCGCTCCCGTAATCTCCTTCACGTCCTTCGCCACGCCCATCAGCTTCAACGCTTTCTCCACTCCGCGCTCCGGCTCAATCGCCAACAACGCGCCCACCGCCTGCTCCCGAACAAACGGATGCGAATCGTCCGCCAGCGGACGCAACACGTCCAACAACACACCCAGCTTCCACAGCCCCGCCAACCGCGCTCCATGCCCGCGCACCGGTGCCGACGGGTCAGAAAACAACATTTTCACGAAGTGCTCCGCGCCCTCGGGCTTAGCGGTCTTGATGGCCCCCAGCACGGACGGATCCCGCGACCCGTGCTCCATCAGAAACGGGACGTCTTCCGCCGAAGCAATGCCTGCAAACGCACGGAGCCACCGCAGCATGCGCTCGGGGCTTCCCGCGTTCTTGGTCACCTGCGCCTTCATGATGGCCGCCGCACGCGCATTGGGACTCGGCCGGTAGGCCACTGCCGCTCCGCTCAAACTTCGAAAATCCTCAGGATTGTTCTCCACCCAACCATTCTGCAGGGCAAACAGCAGGTGCTCGTCCCGATTAAACACAGTCGCACCCCGATCAACCTCGGGAGCCCAGACCCGATTCAAGACATGAAGCGTCTTCGTTAACGCATGCTGGTGATACGGATTAAAATCCTTATCCAACGCCTTCGCCGCGATCGCCGCCGCACGAGCATCACCCACGTAGCTCGCCGCAACCACCGCCTCAAGCCGCACCAACGCGTCATCGTCAGCAACCTGAACCTCCAATAACGCCAACGCCTCTGGCAATCGCCCGTCCCTCGCCCAGGTCGAAAGCACGCGCGTCGCATAAGCACGAACGTCCGGTGTCTCCGAGCGCAACAGGCGCTTGAGCAACTCAGGACGCACCGTCTCGTGCGCCTCAAACAGCGCCAACGCTTGCAAGCGGCGGTACTCCGCACCGGGGCCGTCCTTCGACAGTCCGCTCACCCATACGTCAACCGCCGGCACAACTTCGGACGTCGCGCGCTCAAACAACAACCGTTTCGCTTGGTACTGCGCCCACCCCTCCGGTGAGTCCACTTGCTCCAACAGCCCCGTCACCGATAAACGCCCCAAATCCACTCGCTTCGCCAGCGGACGTCCCTTCATCGTCACGCGCCAAACTCGTCCATGTTGCTTATCACGATCAGGATGACGATAGCTCGCCTGATAGTGCCCGATGATTGGATTGTACCAATCAGCCAAGTAAATCGCTCCGTCAGGCCCGTTTCGAACTTCCACGGGACGAAACACATTGTTTTTCGTCTCAATCAGATTCGGTAACCGCTCCGAACGAAACACACCGTTCTCCCGCTTTAACGCATGCCATTCGAGCAAGTTGGCGTAGTAGCCGCCGATCACCGCTCGTCCCTGCATCTCTTCGGGGAAATGACTGCTCCGAAGAAATTCCATCCCCACCTGCTTGATGGGAGCGTGAAAGAGGTTCATCGCTTGCGCGTTCACCGCCAGCGAGGAACGAACTAATCCCGGGGTGCAAAACCATGCGCCACTATTGGCGCCACTTTTGTGAAACGGATGCCCGTACTCCGTAGTGAAAACGCCCCAGCAATTCGCGCCGGCAGAGGAAAACTGGAAGAAAGGATCCAGATGGCCCGTTCGCGGACGCCATCTCCAAATGCCCGCTCGATTCAACGTTTCAACTCCGAACGGCGTCTCCACCCGCGAATAGATGTGGTGCCCTTGTGTGAACCAAAGCTCGCCCCCAAATCCCCAGTTCAACCCGTTGATCATCTGGTGCGAGTCAGCCGTCCCAAACCCCCCAAGGACAATCCGCTTCGCGTCCGCACGCCCATCTCCATCAGTGTCCTTGAAGTGCAAAAGCTCTGTTCCCTGAGCAACATAGAGGCCGCCATCTCCCAACTCGATTCCGCTCGGCATGAAGAGCCCTTCAACAAACTTGTGAAACTTGTCCGCACGCCCATCCCCATCCGTATCCTCACACACGAGCACGTAGTCGTTCGCTTTCTCCCCCGGCTTGATTTGCGGATAGCTCACCGCGCACGCCACCCACAATCGCCCCCGCTCATCCCAACGCATCTGAATCGGTTTAACGATCCCATCCCGCTCGCTCGCAAACAGGTTCACCTCAAATCCCTCTGCAACTTTGAAACTCGCCAACTCCTCCTCAGGCGTCTGCGGAGCAACCGCACCAGACTCGACCGGGATTGAGGAACGCACCCCGACCGGAACCGCCGGTTTCCCCGCAAAAGCCGCCCAAACATTCGCGTCAGCCCGATCGAGAAGTGGCAAGAAGTCCTGCATCTCCTGAGGAAAAATGCGTTTCGAGGCATCCTTCCAATCCTTGGAATACGCAACCCCCGTGCGGTCACCCGTCAGAAACGCCCAGTTCATCGGCCTCCAGTAATCGAACCACAGACGCTCCGCTTCCAAGATTTCGCGGCGCGCCGCCTCATTCACCACCGTTCGTATTTTCAACGCTTTGCCGATAGCCGAAGCCACCGCCCGATGCCCCGCCTCATTCCATTGCCACCCATTTTCTGTCAATGCCTGCCCCGCACCCTCGGGCCCAATCCCAGTCAGGTCAACGAACCCAACCCCGAACCGCGCCGCTAACGTCCGCACCGAATCCGCATAGATTTTGAGCGCAGCATTTTGCGACTCCATTGCTCCCTCGAACCGCGTGGGACTCATCAGGACCACGCGCCGCCCTTCAGCCATGAACTCGCGCACCAACCCTTCGTAAGCCGCGACAAAGGCGCCCAGCCCAGCCTCGCCACGCAAGGATTCCATCTGCCCGAACTGCGCCAGCACCAGCGTCGCTCCCGCCTCGCGCAACTGCTCACGCCAATCTCGCTGCTGCCTCCAACTTTTCGACGGATCCGTCGATCCCGCATCACGCCACTGCTCAAAAACCGTGTCCCCCTCCCACCCGAAATTCCGCACGCGAATCCCCCCGTCAGCCACCGCGCCAATCAGTTGCGCCTGCAGAAACCCATGAAACCGCGTCCGCTCAATGTTTGACCCTCCCACAAGCGCGACCGTGTCCGACTTCCTAACCTCCATCGGGTTGCCTGCCGCCTGAGACTTCGGCGCTTCACCCCCCAACTCCTCAATCTGAATGTCCTTATAGCGAATCTCCGTCGCCCCCCCGTGAATCTGAATCCCAATCTTTCCCTTTAACGGGATGGCTCCGTCCTTTTCCGTAAAGTCCACGGTCTGTACGTCATTGACCCACAACTGAATCCGTGGTCCCTCACAACGAATGCGATAGTGATTCCATTCACCCAACTTGAGCCGTTCCGACACTTCCTTCGCCGTTTGATTCGCCCGCTTAATCGCCGCACCCGTCCCCTCGGGCGGCGCTTCCATCGGCCCCTTTTCAATGTCAAACAGCGCAAGAAATCGGTTCCGCCTCGACTCGTCGTACAGGAACCCGTCAATGCCAGGCGCAAAGTCCGCCTGGTACCCCTTCATCTCATGGTGATTCGGCACCCGCTCGCTCCGAATCTGAACACCCCCGTTGTTGCTGCCGCGCCGATAACGAAGCGTCAGCTCAAAGTCCGCGTAGTCGCGCGTCGTCACAAGAAACTCGTTCCGCGCCTGCTTCACATCAGGCTGACCCGCCACAATTTCGCCCTGCTCGATGCGCCAGACCTTCTCGGTGTCACCCTCCCAACCAGTAAACGTTTTTCCATCAAACAATGGCTTCGGAGCAGCTTGAGCCACCACGCAACACAAGACCCACGGGACGAACACTCGGGAGAACACGTTCATAACTTCAGAAGTAAGCAACTTTCGAGACAGGCGGCCTGCAAAAGCAGAGTCGACGTCCACAGAGCGCACACCATCTCGGTCTGCCCTCTGCCAATGAAATGCAAGTTTGGACAATTTTGTTATGTGAATCCGAGGGACCGCAGAGAGTCACCACACCCCATCTGACTGGCTAAATCGCTCAACCGCCCCGCCTCAAAAGCTCAACTGATCAAAAGCAGACGCGGCGAGCCCGTATGATTTTCGGGTGCTCGATGAATGCACGGCAGAACGGGGTTTCCCGGCCAGAGCGTCGCAATCCGCCAAAGAGCAAATCGGCCAAACGAATAGGGCCGAGCCCCCTGCCTCAACGCGTAATGGTACTCGTAAGAGCAGTCGCGCAAGTAATCCGAAAAAGCTTCGTCGTCCGTCCCCCCGTACTCTGCAAGCAGAGCCGCCCGCACCTCCGGAATGTCCACCTTCCGGACTGCGTCCTCATTCACCACGCCCTCGCTCGATGCGCCAAAATAGGTGCACAGCCAAGTGTCCACCTCGATGGGCGAGCTATCCACGTGGAATGATGTCACATCGGTCGGAACAATCCCCGCATCCGGCCCGCGTACGCAATCGTGAATACAATTCAAAACCGGATCCAAATCGTGCGCCCGAAGCAACCGCTGATCGGCAATCAACGCATCGGCAGCGAGCCGTCCCTGAGGGGACAGGGCAAGGGCAGCAACTTCCTCGTCGCTAACCGCAACAATGCCCGTCCCTCCCGCCAGTTTGGCCACCACTTCTCCGAAATCGCCGGGAAGAGTGCGCCGCCAACAGAGCGCGTTCACGTCACCTTCAAACGGAGTTTTCAACAACGCGTCAAAACTCGCTACCTGCCGAACCCGTCGTTCCTCGGCGACAGTCTGAAACCCGCTTCCCATGGATAGATAGCCAATCCTCACTCCCCGCATCACCCCATCACGCCACCGGCAAATCCATTCGGAACGGCGGAATCCTCGCCACCACGCGCTCCTGCTCCTCGGTGACACACAAGTACGAGCCTTCCGCAACGCTGTTGCACATCACCGAGTGACTTGAGTTGTAAGAAAAGGACTCCCCACTCTCAAGGCGTGGAGTCTTCCCCACCACCCCATCTCCCTCCACCACAACCATCTCCCCATTCTCAGACGTCACGACCCATTTCCTTCCATAAACCGTCACCACATGTCCGGAATGATTGTGAATCGTGATGTAGTAAACAAACGGGTGGGCATCCACCGAACTCTTGCGCAGGTGAGGAACGTAAAGCACGCGGTCAACCGTCACCGCTAACCCTTCCAACTCAGGAAATTTCGAAACCACAACAATCCTCCAGGCTAGAGCTGGTGTGAGAATCGGTCCTTCGATGACACCGACGCGACAAAGGCGACCAGCAAATCAATGACCTTTTCCACATCCTTCAGGTCGCACATCTCCACAATGCTGTGCATGTACCGAAGCGGCAGGCTGACCAACGCGCTCGGAATCCCACCCCGAACCGTGAAAATCACGTCCGTATCCGTGCCGCTGTAACGGCTACTGCTCTCATGCTGAATCGGGATGTTCTTCGCCCCCGCAACCTTCAACAAACGCTGCACCACCAACGGATGGTTGCACGTGCCGTGCGTCACACTCGGACCGCCTCCCATTTTCACTGAACCATGCACCGCCGCATCAATCCCCGGAGTCTCCGTCGCATGCGTGACATCCAAAACAATCGCAACGTCAGGATGAATCCGGTGCGTGGCCATCATCGCGCCATTTCCCCCGATTTCCTCCTGCACCGCATTCAACGCAATCACCGTCGCCTCCGGCCGCTTTTTGCTCAGCTTCGCCAGCACGCGCGCCAAAATGAATCCCCCCATCCGATTGTCCAACGCCCGCCCCACCAGACGGTTTTCACCGAAAAACTCGGCCCCATCCGAATACACCGCCGGATGCCCCACCCGGATCCCCAGTTTGGAAACTGCCTTCGCACTGTCCGCCCCCACATCCACGTACAACTCCGAGATTTTTGGCGCCTTTTCGTCGCCCAACGAATCCTTCCTGAGATGAATCGCCGTGTTCCCAATAATCCCGGGCACCGCACCCTTATCCCCGTAAATCAAAACCTTCCTCCCACGCGCCGTTGCCGTGTCAGATCCGCCAATCCGATCGATTCGCAAAAAACCTTCCGCCGTCACGTGCTTCACAATGTAACCAATCTCGTCCGCATGCGCTTCCAGCATGATGCGTGGCCCCCCCTCTTTCCGCCCCGCCAACGTCGCCCACGTGTTCCCGTAAGCATCCACTTCAACCGCGTCTGCAAATCGGCCCGCGTACCCCGCCCAAACCCGTTGTCCCGGCATCTCAAACCCGGACGGACTCGGCGTACGAAGCAACTCCAATAAGAAATCACGATCTGCGGTATCCATGCGCGCACCCTAACCCTTGCCCTTCCCGACGCAAAACCCAAACCCCACAGGAAAAGGTCGCCCCTCCGCCGTCGCTGGAACACAAAATGGTCAAACACCACGCACAAAAGCGCCCCAACCCCATGAGCAAACCCTCCGTTCCCCCTGTTAAACCTGTCGGCCGCCTTCGATGGCTCATGATTTTCATGGCGTTCTCCGCCACCGCCATCAACTACATCGACCGCGCAAACCTCGGCGTTGCCATGCCCTTCATCAAAGAAGAACTCGGCCTCTCCGATGCCGATGCAGGGTACCTGCTCGGAGCATTCTTCTGGACCTACGCCCTCTTCCAACTGCCGTCCGGCTGGTTCATCGACAAAGTCGGCGCACGCATCGCCTACTCCGTCGCCGTGGTCTGGTGGTCCTTCTTCACCGCCATCGCCGCCTTCGCAAACGGGTTCGCTTCACTCTTCGGCGCACGCCTGCTCCTCGGAATCGGCGAAGCCCCCGCATACCCCACCAACGCTAAAATCGCCGCCGAATGGTTCCCCAAACAAGAACGCGCCATCGCCGCCAGTATCTTCGATAGCGGAAACCGAGTCGGCACCGCCCTCTCACTCCCCATCGTCTCCTTCATCATCGCCACGTTCGGCTGGCGCATGTCCTTCATCATCACCGGACTCCTCGGGTTCGTCTGGACCGCTTTCTGGTTGCGAACCTATCGCACTCCCGCAGAACACCCCGATATCACCCCCGAAGAAAAAGCCTACATCCAACAGGGACAACCCCCCGTCACCGAAGCGGCGACAGCAAACTCCGCGGCAACCGCCTCCCCTGCGGAAACCGGAACCATTCCCGCCGCTCAGATCATCCCCGCCCTCGGGAAATTCCTGTTCTCGGACGACAATCAAGCATTGGAAACCGCCCGCAACGCCGCAAAACAAACCATCGCCAGCCTCCTCGAAGAAAGTCATCCCGTCGCGAAACCCGAACCCTCCATCGGATGGGCCGACCTCTTCAAGCACCGGACCATTTGGGGGATGATGCTTGGGTTCTTTTGCCTCAACTTCGTCATCTACTTCTTCAGCACATGGTTCCCAACCTATCTCAAACGCGAACTCGCCTTTGACCTCAAGACGATGGGAGCCACGGGAATGATCCCCGCACTCGTTGCCGTCGCCGGCGGCTACCTCGGCGGGTACGTTTCCGACCGCCTCGTTCGCTCCGGAATGCCACTCACCCGCGCACGCAAGATTCCGCTCACCCTCGGAATGCTGGCCTCCTCGTCCATCGGTCTCATCGTGCTCATCGACAACCCGCGCGAAAATGTAAACGCCATCATCGCGCTCATGTCGCTGTCCTACGCCAGCCTCTCCTTCACCGCAGCGAGCATTTGGTCACTGCCCGCGGACGTCGCCCCCACGCGTGACCACGTCGGGTCTATCGGTGGGATTCAAAACTTCGCATCTAACATGGCGGGTGTGTGCATCACTACCTTCGTCGGAGTGATGCTGGGAAAAACAGGCAGCTTTGTGATTCCCCTCATCGTAGCGGGCGGTTTCGCTCTCCTCGGGGCCGTTGCCTACCTGTTCATCGTGCCGGAAATCAAACCGCTCGAGCTGAACAAATCTCCACGCCGCTAGCCGCCCGCTTTTTCAACGGCCACCCCGGCTCCGAACTCCCCCAATCGGAGCCAGTTGGCTTGCCCGATTACCCTGCTGTCCGATCGTGAAACTCGCGCGCCTCCTCCTCTCGCTCATCTTCACGCTCACGCTAGTCCCTGCGGCGCAGGCTCTCCCAACGGGCACCCGTCTCCTCCACGAGAAACCCTCTCAGTTCACCTTCACCGGAGACGCCAAATCTGCGGCCGTCGCTCCATCCAAAAGCGAACCCTCATCGCGTGGCATCATTCTCCAACTCAACGCGGCATCACCAAGCAAGGCTTCCATCACCGTCACCCTGCCGGACCCCACCCATCGGTGGTTTCGATTCGCAATCCGTGCCCTCGCCTCAGAAACCTTTTCCAAACCCGAACATCGCGTCGTTCTCCGCGCATCCTTTTTCTCCCAACAAGGATCGTCCCCTCTCGACTCGGTCACCCGCCACCTTCAAACCCTTCTCGCAGCGGATTTAGCCAACCTTCGAGATCCGGGTGCCAACCGCGCCCTCGGAACTCCAACGTGGCGCTGGTACACCCTCGATTTTAGGACCCCGTTTCCAGAAGTGGATACCGTCGCCCTTTCACTCGAACTCTCCGCCGGAGAGTCCTCAAGGCCCGACCTTTCCGAGGGAACCATCCTCGTCTGCGATTGGGACCTGACCCCAATCCCCGCACCGCCAACCACAAAAGATTCAACCCGAGGACCCGAACGAACTGCCGCACTCCCGTCAGATATGATTCCTCTCGGAGGACGGTGGTTTATCCTTCCCGAAGACGCCTCCCGAACCGTTCCCAAAACGTTTTCCCAAGCCAACGCTCACCGACTGCTGTACCTCGCCGAAACCCTCGAAGCCCCGTTCTTCGGCAACATGGATGCTTGGCTTCGGAAAGGACAACTCAACCAAGACGGCGCCCCCGTCTTCGAAGATGTTCACCTCGAGGACAATCTAACCATTCAAGTTGTCGGGGAAGATCTCGTCCTCACCTCGCGCGGGATCCCCAACCACCCCACGGCGACCTTTCCCGATGTCGAGCGCTTCCTCGACGGAAATCCAAATCCCGTTCAGGAAAAGCGCTCGACCTTTCGGCTGCCGCTCAAACCGCGTCAAAACCCAAACGCCATCGCGATGAAAGACGGCGCGAACACCCAACATGCACTGCCCCCAGGCCCCATCGGTGTAGCCAATAACGGAATCGTTTTCTTCAACCCCTTCGACCACATCCTCGACGCAGACGCCATCTGGAGGCTCGACCGATGCTGCGGCCATCCTTCACCTAGAGCTCAATACCATTACCACAAGTATCCCGTTTGCCTGAAAACCCCTTGGGCCGACGAGGGAGAAGCCCACTCACCCGTGATCGGATTTGCATTCGACGGATTCCCAGTGTGTGGCCCTTACGAAGCAAAAGGCGTCCTCGCGAAAAACTCGAAATCCAATCCGCTAAACGCGTTCAACCTGCACGAGGATTCCGCCCGAGGCCCCCATTACCACGTCACCCCAGGACAGTTTCCCCACATCATCGGCGGTTTCTGGGGCGAAGTGGCCGCTTCCATCCGCGAGCGACGTCCGCCCCCACCCGTCAACCGTCGACAGCCCTAGCGCAGTTTCACCGTCCGACTCGCGCCCGCAACGGCCATCCCCAGTCACAAAAAAACCTCGCGCATTGCCGAGCGCAACCGCTTCCGCTATTCCCCGTACCCCTCAGGAATCACCCACATCCCCGCATGCCTTCCAACAACGCTCCAACGGCCGACAAAATCGCCACCCTCTGCGCACAAGCCGTAGACGCAAAAAAGGCAGATGACATTGTCATCCTCGACCTGCGGAAAATTTCCACGTTCGCCGACTTCTTCGTCATCTGCTCCGGAACGTCCGAACCGCACCTCAAAGCCATCGTCGGAGAACTCCAAGATTCCCTCAAAAAAGATCACGGAATCCGCCCCCTTCGCGTCGACGGCTTCCCGCTGAGCCACTGGGTCGTGGCCGACTTCGGAGATGTTGTCGTTCACATTTTTAACGAGGAAAAGCGCCGCCACTTCGCACTCGAAGATCTCTGGTCGGACGCTCCCCGACTCCCCTTCGCCCCCGTCGTTCCTGAACCAATCACGAAATGACACCAGCGCCGCACGGCGCTACCAAACGGCCGATGGAAACCGTTCCTGCGGAAATACCCCCGGTGCTCGAGGTTCGGGACCTGTCCAAGTCGTTTAACGACCAGCACGTCCTCAAATCCATCAGCCTCTCGGTACACCCCGGCGAGCGACTCGCACTGACCGGGCCCTCAGGAAGCGGGAAATCAACGCTTCTCAACTGCATCTCAGGGCTCGTCTCACCCGATGCCGGCCACGTTCGCATCGCAGGGCAGCAAACCACCGGACTTCCCCTCGAGTCACACGCGGCGGTCATGCGCCGCCACACGGGGTCGATCTTTCAGTTCTTTCATCTTCTGCCGACCCTCACCGTTCTCGAAAATGTTGCCTTTCCCCTGATGCTCTTGGGAACCCCTCGCGAACAACGAGAAGAAGAAGCACGCCGCTACCTCGCCCGGGTCGGCCTGTCCGCAAAGAACGCCTCACTTCCGCACGAACTCTCTGGCGGAGAAATGCAGCGCGTCGCCATCGGCCGAGCATTGATTCATGATCCGAGTCTCCTGCTGGCCGATGAACCAACCGGCAACCTCGACTCAAAAAACAGCGCCACCATCCTCGACCTCCTCTCCGAACTCACCGCAGAAAACGGAACCGCTCTCGTCATGGTCACACACAGCCGAGATGCCGCAGCGATCTGCCACCGGAATGTGAGCATTCTTGACGGTCAACTGGTCGATGCCTCTCCGCTAAACTAATCCATCGGCATGCCTTCCGCTCTGCCACGTCGCATGTTTCGGAAGCTTCTCCTCGCAGCCGTGGTTGCCCTGTTGGCAGCGCTGCTGCCAGCCAAAGACGCGACCACTCCCAACGCCGACCGCCGCCGATCCGAAAGCAAAACAAACCCCTCCCAGCGAACTGGCTCCGAGAAGAATGGTCCGTGGCAAACCATCCGAAATGCGCAGCTTATCGACAACCCGTGGAACGACGGCGACAGCTTTCACATCCTCGCCAACGGCACGCATCGCGTCTTCCGCCTGTACTTCGTCGATACCCCCGAAACCGACCGATCCCTCTCCGACCGAATCAAAACGCAGGCGGCCTATTTCAATATCCCACCCACTCAAGTTCCCGCCCTCGGCGAGAAGGCAGCCGCGGTGTCCGAATCTCTCCTCAAAGGAAAGTCGCTCACCATTCACACCCGGTGGCGCGATGCCCTCGGACGGAGCAAGCTCGGCCGCCACTACGCGCTGATTGAGGTGGATGGAAAAGACCTCGGCGGACTGCTCGTTCAACAGGGACTCGCCCGAGTGTACGGCATGAAAACGGATTTGCCCGACGGTTCAGATGCGGCTCGGATGACCAACCGACTCCAGCAGTTCGAACGAGAAGCGCGGGCGCGCAAGGTCGGCGCTTGGGGGCTCGCCGGAAAAAGCCTCAACTGAAACGCCCGACCTGCTATTTAGACGCCCCACTCTTTCGCCCCGTGAAATCCTACCTCGACCTTCTCCATCACGTCCTGACCAACGGAACCGTCAAATCAGACCGGACCGGAACAGGCACTCGGTCGGTCTTCGGAGCGCAAGTCCGCTTCGATCTGCAGGAGGGATTCCCGCTGCTCACGACGAAAAAGCTTCACCTGAAAAGCATTATCCACGAACTGCTCTGGTTCCTGCGCGGAGACACCAACGTGCGGTCGCTCCAAGAAAACGGAGTCACCATCTGGGACGAATGGGCCAAGCCCGACGGCAGCCTCGGGCGCGTCTACGGCGCTCAGTGGACCGATTGGCAAGCCCCCGACGGCACCCGAATCAACCAAGTTGCGGAGGTCGTCCACATGATTCGGACCCAACCCGATAGTCGCAGGTTGATCGTCACCGCTTGGAACCCAGGAGAAATCCGGCAGATGGCGCTCCCTCCCTGCCACGCCCTGTTCCAGTTCTATGTGGCAAACGGCCGCCTCAGTTGCCAACTCTACCAGCGGAGCGCTGATCTATTCTTGGGTGTCCCGTTCAATATCGCCTCCTACGCCCTGCTCACCATGATGGTGGCTCAAGTCTGCGACCTCGTGCCGGGCGAGTTTGTTCACACATTCGGCGACCTTCATCTGTACGAAAATCATTTGGAGCAAGCGAAACTCCAGCTTTCCCGAGAGCCACGTCCGCTCCCAACCATGCGCATCAACCCAACCGTGCGGGATATTTTTCAGTTCAAATACGAGGACTTCACCCTCGAGGACTACGACCCGCACCCCGCCATCAAAGCGCCAATCGCCATTTGACGCCCCTACCGACCCCTCCGTCGGTAGACATCAGAGAGGAAATTCGTTCCTACAGAGAGAAACCAGTGTATTCTCCTAGGGGAAAACGCGGCAGCCCCTAGGGCAGTCAGACCAATCCCTAGGAGTTCGCTCCCGAAAACTTTGAACGAAGACAACCAAACGAGAAACCAGACAACAAATATGGAAAACAACCGCCTCCACATCCCCACGGAAGAAGAGTTCAAACTCCTCTCCCACCTCAACGCGTCCTCCGTTTCACGCCGCCACTTCCTGACCCAAAACGGTCTCGGCCTCGGCGCCCTCAGCCTCGGCGCTCTCTTCGGCGTAAACGCGTTCGACGCTCGCGCCGCCGGTGCTCCCCTCAACCCCCTCGCACCCAAAGACCCTCACTTCCCCACCAAAGCGAAGGCCGTCATCCACCTCTTCGCCTCAGGCGCTCCTTCCCACGTCGATACCTGGGATCCCAAACCCGCCCTCAAAAAATACGACGGACAAACCATCCCCGGCGGTGGCGCAGGCGTCGCCTTCGGCTCCCCCTTCGACTTCACCAAATCCGGTAAATCCGGCGTCGAAGTCAACCTCGACGCCTTCCCCAAACTCGGTGAAGTCATCGACGATATCGCCGTCATCCGCTCCCTCTTCGTCGACATTCCGGACCACGGCATCGCCTCCTCCCTCTTCCATACTGGCTCCGCCCAGCTCCCCAAACCCAGCATGGGCTCCTGGCTCGTCTACGGCTTGGGCACCGAAAACCAAAACATGCCCGGTTTCATCACCCTCGGTGGTAACCCAACCGGCCGTCAGTGCTCCTTCCTCCCAGGCATCTTCCAAGGCGTTAACGTCGACGT
>JBEEPE010000032.1:0-11525 GCA_041191265.1 Verrucomicrobiota bacterium
CGGCGCGCGAGGAGGCTCGGCAGACGCGGTTACGTTTGGAGGCGGAGGCGCGCTCTGCGCAGGCGATGGGTGATTCGGGCGCTTACCGTGCGGCGACGTTGGAGGCTGGGCGTTTGGGGAAGCGGGAGGCGTTGTTGGTGGAGCAGATTGGGCGTGCGGAGGTTCGGGCGCCGGTGCGGGGGGTGGTTTTGACTAAGGATTTGACGCAGCGCGAGGGCGAGGTTTTGTCGGTTGGCGCGTTGTTGTGCGAGGTGGCTTCGTTGGAGGGGTGGGAGTTGGACGTTCAGGTTCCGGAGGCGGATTTTGAGTTGGTGTATCGGGGATTGTCGGAGGGTCGAGCGTTGCCGGTTGGTTTTATTTTGGAGGCGCGGAGCGGCTTGGTTTTGCGCACGACGTTGGAGCGGTTGCAGCAGGTTAGCCAGATGGCGTATCCGCAGCTTGGTGGGAGCGTGTTTTATGTGACGGCGAATCGCTTTGATGTGCCGCAGGAGTTAGCGGGGCGGTTGCGACCGGGGTTTACTGGACGGGCTAGGATTGAGACGGGGCGCACCTTTTTTGGCGTGAAAGCGACGCGCAAGTTTGTGCATTACTTGCGGATGCGCTGGATTTTTTGATGCTGCTGAGTGGACATGGTGGACACGAAGACGAATGCAGGGGGTGGGGAAGGGCGGATGAAGCGCGCGTTGCGGCGGTTGCGATTTGATTTGAAGGTGAGTCGTCAGCGACATGATGGGGAGTGGGTTGCGGTGGTGGGGGATCCCGCGAGCATTCAGTACGTTTCGGTGCCGTGGCGTGATTACGAGATGGCGTGTCGGTTTGACGGTCGGCGTGGCGCGAGGGAAGTGGCCGATGAGGTGCTGAGGGAGGTGCCGGAGATGCGGGTGATGGTGGACGCCCAGGGGTTGGCGGAGCATTTATTGGACGTTGAGATTCAGTTGCGCGGGTTGGGGCTTTGTAATGACGACGGCTTGGTTGCTGGCGAACGGTTTGAGGTGAGGGAGAGGAAACGACGGGAAGCGGGGTTGTTGGCGCGGGCGATGGGGGTGCTGTTTTTCCGTCGCTCGTTGATGGATCCGGACCGTATTTTTCGATGGTTAGCGTCGCGGTTGCGGTGGGTATTTACCTCGGGTTTCCAGATTGCGTACCTGTTGTTTCTAATGGTGACCGCGGCGATGCTGTTGTCGCATTACCGCGAGATTCAGGTGGGGAACTTGGTAGCGGGGGTGGGTGGGCATTTGTGGATTTCGCTAGGTATTTTCCTCTTGCTGAAAGTTTTGCATGAGATTGGGCACGGAGTGGCGTGCCGGCACTTTGGAGCCGAGGTGCATGAGTTAGGTGTTTTTCTGTTCATGTTTAGTCCGCTGTTTTATGTGAATGTGACGGACGGTTGGTTGATTCCGCAGCGATGGAAGCGGGTGGTGATTGCTGCGGCGGGTATGTATGTGGAGTTGGGGGCGGCCGCTTTGTGTATGTGGATGTGGTTGTTTTTGAAGCCTGGATCTGTGCGGGATTTTGCGGCTTCAGCGGTGATTATTTCTGGGGTGGGGACGGTGCTGACGAATCTGAATCCGTTGATGCGGTTTGATGGTTACTACATTTTGAGCGATGCTCTCTCGATGCCGAACTTGAGGACGCGCGCGTCGGCATACATTCAGGGGATGGTGATCCGGTTGTTTTTTGGACGGGATGCGGTTCCTGTGACGTTGGCTCAGGATGCGACGGGGGTTCGCGCGCGAGTTTTTGTGGCGTATGCGGGGTTGTCGACGGGGTATTTGCTGTTGGTGATGTGGGGGATTTTGGGGAATGTGGACCAGTTTTTTGATGGATTGGGGCTCCGTTATTTGTCGCATGGATTGGCAGCGCTTTGGTTGGTGTCGGCGGTGGGGATGCCGATGGTTCGAACGGTTCGGTTGGGGTTGCAAGGGAGCGAGGGAATGTCGAGGGTTTCCCGGATGAGACCGCTGTTGGTGATGGGACTGGTTGTGGTGGGTGTCGGAGGGGTGATGTTGCTTCCGAGACAGCGGGAGGTTGAGCGGGCGTGTGTGGTCCAACCGTCGGATTTTCAGGTGGTGCGAGCCTTGGAGGGGGGCTTTTTACGAGAGGTAAGGGTGAGAGAGGGGGAGGAGGTTGCGGCGGGTCAGGTACTGGCGGTGATGGAGAATCCGGACACGGTGCGTGCGTTGTCGGAGTTAAGGATTCAGCGGGATCGTGTGCGTGGGGAAATCCGGCGGATGCAGACGGAGTCGCCTGGGGTTCGGTATTTGGCGTTGCAGTCGGAGATGGCGGCGTTGGGCGCTCAGGAAGATGTGTTGGTCAAGCGATTGGACGGATTGGTATTGCGTGCGGGTATTGCTGGGAGGGTTGGTGCACGACGGTTGGAGTGGCGGGTGGGGCATCATCTGAAAGCGGGCGAGATTTTCACGGCGATTGTTCCTGTGGAGTCGCGGACTTTTCTGGTGCCGTTGGACGAGCGAGAGGCGCGTTTTGTGAGGGAGGGCGCGCGCGCGCAGTTTCGGGTGCAGGTGATGTCGGACCGCGTTTTTTCGGGGGTGATTAAGCAGGAACCGCTCAAGCCGGTTGGGGGGCAGTTGCATCCTGCGTTATCTGCGGTCCGTGGGGGTGACGTGCTCACGACGGAGGGGTTAGTGGACGACTCATCGAGGAAGGCGGTGCCTTTGGATCGTCAGTATTACGCGGTGCTTGAGACGGACGATGCGGCTCCTTTGTTGAGAGCGGGAATGACGGGACGCGTGCGCATTGATTGCGGGCGTGCTACTGTGGGTGCGTTGCTCCGCCAGCGCGTGTTAGATTTCGTGAACCTAGACTATCAGTTGTGATTGGGCTGGGTTTCTGTGATGTGTTGCGCGGTTTTTTCCTCATAAACCTTTTGATTTTTTCTCATGCCGACTGATCCGCTTCCTTCGACTGACAAGGGCTATGCGCCTCGCGTGAACCAGTTTTCGATTTTTCTGGCACACAAGGCTGGAGCGCTGCTTGAGGTGGTGAGGTTACTGAACGCAAGGAATGTGCATGTGGTTGCTTTGAGTGTTCAGGATGCTGCGGATACGGCCATTGTTCGGGTAGTGGTGAGCGATCCCGAGTTGGTTCAGGACATTTTTGCGGAGCACGAGATTCCGTTTGCGACGTGTGAGTTAGTGGTAGTGGAGTTGGCCGAGGGACCGACGGAGCTCGGCCGTTTGTTGGCGGCGCTGCTCGCGGCGGAGGTGAATATTTTCGGATCGCATGCGTTGCTGACTCGTCCACGTGGTCGGACAGCGTTGGCGTTGCATGTAGAGGACAATGAGTGTGCGACGTCCGTGCTCTCCGCACACGGGTTCACGATTTTGCATCAGTCGGACATTTCGCGCTGACGGGGTGTAGCTATAACTCCGCGAGGGATTTGTGTGCTTGAGCTTGCTTGGGTGTGCCGTTCATTCACTCAACGGGTCTCGGCTGAAAAGCTTTTGGAAGTGTTTACACCAAAGCTCTTTGGTAGAGTTCTGCGAGGGGCATGATGTATTCGCCGTGGAACTGCTCAGCCATCTTGTTCCGTTCGAGTTTTATTTCTTCGATGGTGTCCTTTGCGACGATCCACACCCAGTGAAGTTGGGTGTTCTCTTGACCTGGTCGACCGAGACGTCCGCGCATTTGGGGAACGAGGTCAGGCTCAACAGGACGGGTTATGAGGGTGTCGCAGTGCACGAGATCGTTGACTCCTCGGGCGGCGATTGCGGTGGTTGAGATCACATGCCGTTTGCTGATGTCTGGGTACAACCCAATGGTTGGCTGGTTTTTAGAGATGAGCTCGGCCTCTTCTTTGCTGCGAGCGAAAACGAGGGCCCGTCGGAGGGGGGATTGGCTTTCGATGCGTGTCAGTTCGTCTTGGACGTGGCTCTCGAAGGGAAAGCTTTCGGCGAGCAGGGCATCGAGGCGTCCGAAAGTGGCGCGAGGGTCTGCGGGGGCGGCCTTGATTCGGTCGTATTGGTTGCGGGTTTGTGGATCCAAGGCGAGGAGGCGGGTTTCTTCGGTCCAATGCCAACTCGTTTTCTCAGGAAGGTGGCAGGTGATGGATTCAGCGAGAATGGCATCGAGGTATTCGCGCGACTCGGGAAGTCCTGTGCGCAGCATGCGCAAGAGATAAAATAGCTCGTTAAACCGGGATCGGAAAAGAGTTGCACTTAGGAGAAGGACGCCATGCCGTGAACATGCGACCTGTTTCCACGCTTCTTGAGTCCATAGTGCATCGGCATTCTGGACGGAGAGGCATTCGTCGATAACGACGATGTGCCAGCGGCGAGTCACGGGAGTGTCACGCATTCGGCCGAGGGTTGTGACGAGGACAGAGTTTTGGCGGATGTGGTCGGAGAGTTCGCCGGAGTGGCTTTGGGTGACGAAGTGAAATCCGGTGGTGTGTTTGTCGATTTCGTTTCTCCACGTTGCAACGAGGGCTTCGTTGTAAACGAGCACGAGGAAGGCTTCTGCAGAGTTATTTTGCGCGTTGCGTTGGTGCTGAGCGAGTTCGCACATGATGGCGAGGCTGGTCAGGGTTTTTCCTGCGCCGACGTCTGACGCATCGCCGAATCCGCGTCGATTGTTTGAGAGGAGTTCGTGGAGGATGCGACTTTTCGAGGATGCTTGGTGCTGCCACAGGTTAGTTTTGACGGTGGGCGCATTATCCTCCTCAACTGGAGTGACCTTTGGGGATGCAAGGAGTTCAAGGTCGTGGAGCAATGTGGTGTAGGAAGGACTCTGGTGATTGATTTTAAAATCCAAGTCGGAGCACGGGTTGACGCAGTCGGGGAATACGAAGGAGAGAAGGTTGAAGATGCGCCAGAGTACGCCTTCGTGCCGGTAATCGATTGCGGCGTAGGTTTTATCACCGTTTCGGTCGACAGGGCCTATGGTGACTCGTCCTTGAAAGGTGCTGAGCAGTTTGGTGTAAGCCCGTTGCCACAGGACGGGAGGGAGGGGGGATTGTTGCGCGACCTGCATCCACTGAAAGATGGGTTCGCCGATCTCGCGCCGTTGCTTCGCCAGCAACCGGAGTGTTTGATTAAGTGACCATTGAGTGTCGGCGCCGCCATTGGTTGTGGAGTGAACGTACAAGGCGTTTGCCAAGAGGTTGGCATCGTTTGGCATTGGGGAGACTGGCTTGGAGATGTCCCGTTTTTTCAAAAGTGCCGAAGCGTCAAACGCTGGAACCGTGATGTCATTGACTGAGAACGTGATTTGAGTTGGGCCAGCGATAACTCGGATGCGGACCGATGGGTTCTCTATTTCAAACCGCCAGCAATAACCTGGAGGTGCTGTTGGAATTGGAATGTCCAAGCCGCCCGTTTGAGCGAGATGGGCGACGAGGTCGTTTTCGCCCTTCTGCCGATCTTTTCCCGAGAGGTAGGCGGAGTGTTTTTCTCCTGCCTTTTTAATTTTGAAAGGCGCATCGGGCTGACCTACCGCGACAGCGGTGAATGCATGTTTTAACTGGCGGTTTTCTCCCGAGTTGGCCTTCGGCAGATTGATAGACTGTCCAAACAACGCGATGAAGGCGGATCGTCCGACAGAGGGTGGGGCGGCTTCTTCCGATGTTAGATATTCGGGTTTAGGGTATTCTGGGCGGCCTGGTAGGGTGAGCGAGGGGTTGAGGGCAAGCGAGGTTTGGATGGCGCCTATTTCTGCGCAGAGGGATTGGGAGACGGGGTCTTGTTTGGGCTGATGCTTTGGATTTCGAACATTGATCCTCGAAACGTTTTCCCAGATGAACCGTTTGAGGTTTTGAGTACTGGCGATTGCGGGTTCCGCCTGATTTTCGAGCTGAAGTTTGCAGTCGGTGGAGGGCAGCGAGGCTTGGAGGTACAGGAGGATGGCTGGACAGCAGTGGAAATCGTGAGCTGACGTGATGACGGTAGGGGCATCTAGGAGGGGATTCGCACCAATCGCCTTTGTTTCGGTGAGCGGAGTCAGCGCGAGCTTTTGGTTTCGAAAGTGATTGCACCCTTGGCGCAGCATTTCGGCATCCCGCTTCATCATGGGCATGAAGGCCTCGGCGGCCATGCACATCTTTTCGAAAGGCGAATCGGGTTGGATTTTCTTTTGTTTCCCGCCGGCTCGCCAGTTCCAGTTGTCGCCCGGTGCGTCGATTTGTTGAACCAATCGTGCGGTGTGTTTGAGTTTATCGCCGACTGCCGCATTGAACTGAATGTCAGGGGCTGCGTGCGCTAAGATACTGAGCGCTAACAGGTCTTGCATCCCAAGGTATTCGCCATTCGGTGCGTCTGCGTACGGCTTGGCATCTTCAAAAATGGAGATGAAGAGCCGCCAAGCGAGCTGACGCGATCCGCTACTGCGTTTGAAATGGTCATCCGGCAGGTTGTAGGGTGCTGCTTTCCGCATCTGATCGATTGTTTCCTCGAGGGCTTTCGAGGCGTTCCGACCGAGGCGGATACATTTTTGGAGTTTTGAGGCGAGGAGGCCGACTGACAGTCCTGACTGGTAAGATGGAACCGACTCACAAATCTCCGATTTTGTGCAGGCGATGATGAGGGTGCGTCCGAGGGTGGCATCTTCTGATCCGGGGGCTGCAAACTCGTGGATGAGGAAATGAGACGCTTTGGGCTGTTGGGTGAGCCACGAGTGAAGATCGGGGGGGCTCAGCGGCGTGATTGAGGTTTCGATTTTGTCACTATTCTTGGCAATCGACACCCCGAACTCTGGGGACAGCGTCTGATCTACGGTATCGGCCGTGAGCCAGCAGGGTTCAGGGACGACTTTTAGACCGTAGTGCGTGCAATACGTAGCTTGGGGGAGGCCTTGGCGATGGGGAAGGGTATCAATGGCTCGACACAGTTGTTCGCCGTTGTCGAAAGATGTGCCCAGCCAATCCTCTGGAACAACGCTTGTTCCGTCGGAGCTAGCGCACCCGATGGCTGCGATACTGATGCGAAATGGAACGGAATCCGTTCTTGTGAGAAGGAGCCTTTTTTTGAGTGAGTCGCTGAGTGTGGCGTTTTGCATTCCACTGACGAACTCATGGGGCGGGTCGATGTCATTTCTTTTCAACCACAAGCAGAGTGCGGCAAAGACGACGGATTCACCGTGTTGATCAAACTCAGGCTTGACCGTGAGCCAGTCGGCTGCCGCTGCCATATCATTCCGCTCCAGTGCCTCGATGGCTGGCACCACGCGAAGTGGAGTTAGGAGAGGTGGAATATCCTCTTCTGCGCGAATGGCGAACTGGTGATAGTCGCCAGTCTTGTGGCGTACAGCACACTGCCCTTTTTTTAGTCCTTTGTTCTGGATGTTAGGGAAAGGGATGCCCTGCTTTGCTAACCGAGCGGAGAGGGCTACCTTTCTACTTTTTAACTGATCGACGAGGGTTTGGTGAAGAGTCGGCATGGAGTGTGGGGGCGGGCGAATCCGGCGGTTGACGAGTGGCGATTCAAGGGAAGTGCCTCTGTTCTGTTAGAATACCAAATGGCGGTTTGTGGGGTGGATGATTGCCCAAGCCTTGGATTGTCTCTGCGCGCGGTTGCCGTGAGTCAGGGTGACTGGCGACGGGGGCTATGGGTAACTGAGTTTGGCGGCTATTGTTGCTACGTTCCGCGTTTGTTTCCGAACCAGAGGATGTGCATGCGTTCGCAGAGACGGAATCCGGTTTGTTGGCAAACTTGGAGGAGCCATGCGCGTTTGGATGTGAGCGCGGAGGCGGTAATTCCCTCTGGCATGAGGAAGACGCGGTGCGGGGCTGGGGTGATGCCTTCGCGTCGGATGGTTTCGAGGAGTGCGTGGATTTCGTCGAGGTCTGCCTCTGTGGAGACGACAAATTTCAGTTGGTGTTCACTGTGGCGCATCCAAGCGGCGAGAGCTGAGGGATTTATGCGGGATGATTCGTGCCGTTGGAGCTGTGCGTTGGGGAGGGATCCTGCGGAGGGGGTGGAGTTGGAGAGTTTGGGACTGATGGAGGCAAGATTGCAGGCGATGCCATTTGGCGGGAGGGTGCCGGCTGTTTCGATGGTGATGTGGTAGCTGTGGGTTCGAAAAGCTTGGGCGAGGGGATGGATGTCTTTCGCCATCATGGGTTCACCGCCTGTGAGGACGACATGACGGAATGCGGGGCGGGTGGCAGCCTCTGAGACGAGTGATTCGAGGGAGCGTTGTTCGCCCTCGGGGTTCCACGAGGCGTAAGGGGTATCGCACCAGCGGCAGCGAAGGTTGCAGCCGGAGGTACGGATGAAAAAGGATGGCGTACCGGTGAGGGCGCCCTCTCCTTGGAGGGAGTGGAATGTTTCAGCGATGTACATCCGGAGGCGGCGGCAGTGGGGCGGTACTGAGGTAAGTGGTGGGGTCGTTGATTTCTGCGAGGGCGAACGCTTCGCGACGTTCGACGCAGGTTCCGCAGGTTCCGCAATGAGTGTCTCCGCCTTCGTAGCAGGACCAAGTGGTTGAGAAATCGATGCCCAGTTGGAATCCGCGCTTTGCGATGGCCGCTTTGTTGAGGTGGATGAAGGGGCGGATGAGGCTCACTTTGGCGTAGGTACCGCTTTGCATGGCAGCGTTCATTGCTTGCATGAAGTCTTCGCGGCAGTCGGGGTAGATGGCATGGTCGCCCGCATGCGCGGCGATAACGACGCCGGATGCGCCTTTGCTTTCAGCGAACCCGGCTGCGATGGCCAGCATGATGGCGTTTCGGAAGGGAACGACGGTTTGCTTCATAGAGGCCTCCTCGTAATGACCTTTCGGGATGGTGCCGGCGGTTCCGAGCAACTGGGAATCGAAGTGGGTTGCGATGAACCCGAGGGGGAGTTGAACGTTCGGCACACCTGCGAGGCGGCTGTGCAGGGCGGCAAACGGAAGTTCCCGAGGATTGTGACGCGACCCGTAGTCAAAGCTGAGTGTCGCGACGACATCCATGCAGGTTCGGGCGTGGTGAAAGGCGGTGACGGAATCCATGCCTCCGCTGAGGAGGACGATGACCTTCTCTTGGGGTTGGGCGGGCGCGATGGGTGACGTCATGGATTTGGGTTATTTCTTCTTGGCGGTCTTGGCTGTGTGGGTGGCTTCGACAGACACGCTAATTCCGCCTCGGGAGGCGAACTCGCCATGGACGGTCATGGTTCGTGGAGCGCAGGCTGAGACGAGATCGTCGAGGATGCGATTGGCGACTTCTTCGTTGAAGGACCGATGATTTCGGAAGGAGGCGAGGTAGAACTTGAGGGATTTGGTTTCGATGCAGAGTTTGTCCGCAACATATTGAACCTCAATGGTGGCGAAGTCTGGTTGTCCAGTGATTGGACAGAGGGAAGTGAAGTCTTCGACGGCAAATCGGATCACGTAATCGCGGTGCGGGTAGCGGTTGGGAAATGTCTCGAGGGTTGCGGAGGAGGGAGCCTCAGGGAGCGCGGCTTCGGAGCGCCCCAGTAATCGAAGGGTTTCTTGTTTTATCTGTTTTTTTGACATGGGAAAAATAATTGGTTCTAGAAAATTATTTTGCATCAGGGAGGGCTCCGAGGAGGCCCATGAAGGCGACTTCGATGGCGAGGTTGGGTTGGATACCTGGGTTTGAGAGGCGTGAGCGTAGCGGTTCGAGGTGACGGGAGCGGCGGAGGAGTTCGGCGGTTGGGCGGTCTTTTGCGAAGGTTGCGCCGGCGCGTTCGATTCTGGCGAGAGGGTCAGAGGGATCTGAGTGTTCTGGATTGAGACCGTTTGCGGAGCGGAGGGCGGCGCTGAGGAGCAGTTCGATGACGAGGATGAGGTCGCCTTGAACGGCTTTGAGAAAGACCTCGGATTTACCGATGAGGGACTCCTCCCGTTTATCGAGCCATGCTGCGGAGACTCCGGCGTCTCGGAGGGCTGCTTTCTCCTTTTTGAGGGTGGCCTCGACGTTGGTTCGGGCGGCGAGGCGTAGTTCTTCGAGGATGGACTGCATTCGCGACGCGAGGCTGTAGGCCTCTTGAACTCCTGGTTTTGCGGTAGCGGCGACGGTCTCGACCGTTTCCAGGAAGAGGATTTGGGGTTCCGTGAGCGTTGCTTTGGGTGGAGGGGTGAGCGGGATTTCGCTGCACCGAGAGATGATGGTTTCGAGGAGTTGGTCTGGGTATTCGGTGAGGAGCAGGATGTGCGTGTCTTTTGGGGGTTCTTCTAGGGTTTTGAGGAATGCGTTTGCCGCGGATCCGTTCATGCGTTCGGCGTCTCGGATGACGGCGACCTTTTTGCTGCCGCTGGAGGCTGTGAGGCGCACTCGATCTTCTAGATCAGTGATTTGGTTGATGAGGATGCTCCGGGATTTCGATTCGGGGCTGACCTCGATGAGATTTGGATTTTGGTCTTCCCCCTTTCCGGTGAGCCGCTCGATGAACCGAGAGGCAAGCCGAGATTTTCCTGAACCGGCCGCCCCTGTGATGAGGTAGGCGTGGGCAACGCGGTCGCGGCGAATGAACTCGTCAACAAGGCCGAGTGCGGTATCCAGAGAAACGGGCATGCGTGACTCTATCCGAGCGGCGCGGAGTGCGCCAAGTCGAGGAAATGAGGAAGCGGGTTGGGTTCACTTGCTCGCTGGGTGATGGTTTGGCACGAAACGCAGGCGGCCAAGCAACCGATTTGACCGCTGGAGAGGTTCCCCTGATCTGGTTCGGTCGGGCCAGCGGTAGTCGCTTGGCTAGTTGACCTTCCAGATTTCGATGTCGTCCACCCATACCGTTGCGGGGATGAGGAAGCTGAACCAGCGTTTGACGGGATGTGCAAACCCTTGGGAGCGGTGGGTGAGGAGAGGAGAACCATCCACGGAGAGACGCATTTCGTCCCCTTCGGTGACGAGTACGATTTCGTGCCAGTCGGTGCTGGGCTTCCAAGGGACGCTGCGCTGTTTGGTTTTCAGAAGTGAATCAAGGTCGTCCGGAAGTTTTTCCCGTTTATCGAGATAGGGTTGTCTCTTTGCCCGAATGGAGAGATCCATGACGCCTGTCTTCCAATCCATGAGTGTGGCGGTGCCGGAGGTGACATTGGCGTAGCAGAGATGTCCGGCGTGGATTCCTTTTGCTTCTCGGTCGACGAATCCGAACTGGAGGGATTCGTTGGGGGAGAGGCCGGGAAACCGGAAGCGGAAACGGACGCCGCCATCGGTGAATCCGGCCTCGTGATGGATGTGAGCGGCGTGTCCGGCTTCTTTGCTGGCGGAGGAAACTTTCAGGATGCCTTGGTCGATATCCGCCATTTTGACGTGAGGCACGCGGTCGGCAGTGGCGCTGTTCCAGCCGTTGCCGATGGCCTTGGCGAGATTGCCATCTTCCTCGCGGGCAAACGTATCGTGGAAGATGCGTTGTCCTTTGCTGGTGAGCCACTGGGCGTCTGGAGAGTCCGCTGCGGACGCGGAGAAGACGAGGACGCTTGCGGAAAGGAGGGAGGAATAACGGAGGTTGCGCATGAGCGGGCTACGGGTTGGGACGGGTTGCGTGGAGTTCCTTGAGCATTTCGAGGAGGGCTTCGGTGAGAATGCGGGAGGCGTCTTCTTGAACGTTGTTGGTGCCGAGCCA
>JBEEPE010000033.1:0-6267 GCA_041191265.1 Verrucomicrobiota bacterium
ATATAAACATCTACCGCATGGACCCACGCGGCCAGAGCGGCAAAACCCACCATCAATCGAAGAAGCACTCGCATGACGCCTCTTATTGATGCGTTGATTTCTGCGCAACCATTTTCAGCAAAGGGAGTTCAACGATAGACATAAGGCCGTGGGGTTCGCTCGAATGCCTTCACGTGGGTGCGGCAGGTCTCAAGGCCCCCCGTCGTCGCTCGGTGTAGGGAGCGCGCTCCCTGTCGTTCGGGTGAGTGTGC
Source organism: Verrucomicrobiota bacterium (assembly GCA_041191265.1). Lineage (GTDB taxonomy): Bacteria > Verrucomicrobiota > Verrucomicrobiia > Chthoniobacterales > Chthoniobacteraceae > JBEEPE01. The sequence continues at coordinate 252 of JBEEPE010000033.1, forward strand.
GAGGCGAGTCTGTCAGGCGATGCCCGGCCTCAAGATCGTGCTCGGCAACTGAGCGGAGATAGTCTTCAAGTAATAGCCGCTGAACACCTTCGGCACTCATTCGTGCAAAGACCATCTCCAACAAACGTTCCTCCCGATGAAACTCACACCATTACTCCTCGTAAACCTGCTCTCGTTTTGCGCGATCACAAACGCTGAACCTCCATTCCACGTTTATGCCCCGAGTCCCGAGAGCAAACAGCTCTGGGTCATCGCCGCAAAACCCTCACCAACCGGCATTGCCCTCACAGTCGAATCCAAGGTGGATCTGGGCTTTGCCGGTGCAACCATTGCCGTACACCTGACCAAGCCCGTCCTTTATGTCGGTGCCGGCGGAGGACCGCTCAACGCGGTGCAGGCATCAACGATTACACTCGATGCGTCGGGCGCAGTGACCAACCAGCAACCATTCAAACTCAAGCACGGCACCGCGTATCTCAGCACGGACCGCTCGAGTCGTTTCCTCCTCAGTGCCGACTATGGCAGCGGTGCAGTCGACATTTACGGCCTCGACGAAAAGGGCGCTCCAACAAAGTGGGTCGCCGGACGAGACGAAGGTCGCAAAGAAGCTCATTGCATCTTGGCCCCACCCGACAACCGCAACCTTTACATCCCCTACGTCAAAGGAAACAACGCTCTCCTCCAATACCGCTTCGACGCCGAAACCGGTGACCTTTCGCCAATGGAACCCAGCAACGCGATGCCTCCAGATGGCACGGGGCCGAGGCACATGGCCTATCACCCCACCCTTCCCGTCGTTTACTTCAGCAACGAGCAACACCTCGGGGTCTCGGTTTACGACCGCGACAGCGAAGGTCGATTGCGGTTTCGCAAGGTCTGCGATGCCCTGACAGCTGACGAACCCAAAGAGGGCATCTCCTCGTCGGACATCGTCATCACGCCGGACGGCCGCTTCCTCTTCGCAGGAATCCGCGGACATCAACGAGACTTCGACTGGATTGCGCGCTACCGGATCGCCGAAAACGGAGATATCTCGCTGTTGGGGCGTACTCCCGCAGACAAGATTCCATGGGGGTTCACGCTTTCGCCAAACGCCGAGTTTCTTTTTGTCAGTGCTTGGACGGGAGCGACCATCAACGCTTACAAAATTGGGACCGATGGCTCCCTTGAAAAGGCGGCTTCACTCCCTTGCGACAAGGGTATCTTCGACCTTGGAACTCGGTAACATGCGGGAGATTCGAGATAAACAACCAGCGCAAAGACCAAGCATCTCACCGTCCTGCAAGTGTTTCATCAGAATGATTCTCGCTGCATTGAGTCGTGGATGAATCAGTCCTGCCTGGTAACCGGCGAGATCATGAGCGTCGTTGCCACCCTCCCTCTTAAATCCAGCAAATCTTTCGCTCCGAAGCACATGGTCGAGAACGGTTACCTCGCTGCGTTTGAGCGCCGGCGTGGCATTTTGGCTTCAGAATCCAGTGCTCTTTTTTGCCGAAAACCCGCCCCTTTCAGGCCATTTGGCATTACGTGCTGCCAGTCAACATCTTCCACGGTTTAAAGAAAATCCTTCATTGTCGCATCGGAGCTAAGTTTCACGGTTAATAAGCCTCGCCCTCAGTGAGCCATGCTTCGCCCCCTCCTCCGCTCCCTCGCCCTTGCCGCCCTCACGCTCTCTGCCTTCGCGGCAGAGAAGCCCGCATCATTCATCAATGATGTCATGCCCGTCCTAACCAAGGCCGGATGCAACACCGGCGCCTGCCACGCAAAAGCCATCATTGGCCAAAACGGCTTCCGCCTCTCCCTCTTCGGCTACGAACCCGCCGAAGACTACGAACACATCGTCAAAGAGGGTCGCGGCCGGCGCGTCTTCGCGGACGCCCCCGAACAAAGTCTTCTCCTCCTCAAATCCGCGAACCTCTCACCCCACGGCGGTGGACGTAAACTCGCCCCGGATTCCGACGGATTCAAAACCATCGCCCGCTGGATTAGCGAGGGCATGCCTTTCCAAGTAAAAGACGATCCCACCATCGCCTCCCTCAAAATCTCGCCACAAAACGATACACTCCCCGTTCGCTCAGAACGCCAGCTCTCCGTCACCGCAACCTACAGCGACGGATCCTCCCGCGACGTCACCCGCCTCGCGGTCTACGAACCGAATGACAAGGCCATGGCCGAAGTATCGGAGTCCGGTCGCGTCACCTTCTTTGACCTGCCGGGCAACGCTGCCGTCATGGTACGCTACCAAGGCCTTGTGGGCGTCTACACGGCAGCCCTCCCTCAGGGTGCCCCTGTACCGTCCGTGCCCGCCTCGAAAAACTTCATCGACGACCTCGTCTTCTCCAACCTCAAGCGCCTCGGCATTCCTCCCTCGCCTCTCTGCGACGACGCCACCTTCATCCGCCGCGTATCACTCGACATCGCGGGCAAAATCCCGTCCACCGAGGAAACCACCGCCTTCCTCGCAGACACCCGCCCCGACAAGCGGAATCGGCTCGTTGACTCCCTCCTCTCCAGCCCGGAGTACGCGGACTTTTTCGCAAACAAGTGGGCCGCAGTCCTGCGCAACAAGCGCATCGACAAGGGGACCAAAGCCAGTTTCGCGTTCCACTCCTGGCTTCGCGACGGACTCCTCGCCAACAAACCGTACGACCAAATGGTCCGCGAACTCCTCGCCGCCACCGGCGACGCCGTCTCGAACCCACCCGTCGCTTGGTACAATCAGGTCAAGACTCCCGAGCAACAACTGGAGGACGTTTCACAACTCTTCCTTGGCGTTCGCATGGGCTGCGCGCAATGCCACCACCATCCCTTCGAACGCTGGAGCCAGCAGGACTACTACGGCCTCGCCGCGTTCTTCACCCAAGTCGGACGCCGACCCACAGCCACCGCCGGCCAATCCCTCATCTTTCACAAACGCGGCGTCGCCAAAGCCGAGAACAAGCGCACGGGCCAACAGGTACAGCCCGCAGGTCTCGGCAGTCCCACGCTCACAATTGCCCCCGATGACGACCCCCGAATCCACCTAGCAGACTGGATTGGCGCATCAAACAACCCGTTCTTCGCCAAAGCCCTCGCCAACCGCTATTGGAAACACTTTTTCAACCGCGGCCTCGTCGAACCTGAGGACGACATGCGCGATACCAACCCGCCCACGAACCCCGAACTCCTCAACGCACTGGCGAACCATTTCGTTCAACAGAAGTTCGATTTGAAGGCAGTCATCCGAGCTATCACCACCTCCAACGCCTACCAACTCTCCGCCACCGCCACCTCTGATAACGCAAGCGATCGACAAAACTTTTCCCACTACTACCCGCGCCGCCTCAACGCCGAAGTGCTCCTCGATTCAATCGACCAAATCACACGTTCCGCGACTAACTACTCAGATCTCCCCGCAGGCACCCGCGCCATCGCACTGCCCGACAACAGTTACAACAAGGCCTCCTTGTTTCTCACCGTGTTCGGACGCCCCGAAGGCGACTCCGTCTGCGAATGCGAGCGGGTTCAAGCACCCAGCCTCGGACAAAGCCTCCACCTGATGAACGCTCCCGAAATGCGCGCGAAACTTTCGGGAAGCGATGCCACCGCGGCACGCATGGCCAAGGGCAAAGACGACGACGCCAGCTTGCGCGACCTCTACCTTGCGGCCTTCTCGCGTGAACCACGGGAACCCGAAATCGCCGTCGCCAAAGAACATCTCACAAAGGAACGCCTCTCCGCAGAGGGCAAGCCGCTCGACCCAACCCTCTCGCGAAAAATGGCTTACGAAGACCTCCTCTGGGCCCTCATCAACTCCAAAGAATTCCTCTTTAACCACTGATCATGCGCATCCCCCTGCTTCTCTCCGTCCCGCTCGCAGCGCTGAGCACTGTTGCACTCGCACAATCCGTCCTGCTGCCCGCGCCCCGCTTGCTCACCACAATGCCCATGGGCGCGAAAATCGGCTCAACCGTGGAGGTGACCATCACCTCGGAAGAAGGCGCAGATTGCACGGACCTCGTCTTCTCCTCCCCAAAAGTTACGGCTCAACCGAAGAAGAACGACAAAGGCGAAATCGAGCCGAATCGATTTCTCGTCACCGTCGCCCCTGATGCGCAACCGGGAATCGTCGAAGCACGCCTCTTCGCCAAACTCGGCATGTCCTCCTCAAGGGCGTTCTCTCTCAACGCGCTGGACGAAGTCACGCGCAAGGAAGCAAACACCTCTTTGGAGAAAGCTATTCTCCTGCCCCCAAACACAATCTGCAACGCCATCACCACCACAAAGGCGGTCGACTACTACCGCTTCGAAGCCGGCAAAGGCCAGCGATTCGTACTCGAATGCGCCACCTCCGGCATCGACTCAAAACTCACGCCTGTGGTCATCGTTGCGGACGAAAAAGGGCGGGACCTCGTCGCTGAACGCCGCACGGGATACCTCGATTTCACCGCTCCAACGGACGGCACCTACCACATCAAGGTGCACGGACTCACCTTCCAAGGCGGTGCCGAGCACTTCTACCGTCTCGCGCTGCTTTCGCCACCATCGCCCGATGCGCCCGTTCCGCGCCAACCCGCAACGCGGACGGTCAGTGCCGCTACGCTCCCGCTGCCGGAACACGTTCCGACCAATACCGTCTCGGAAGTCGAACCGAACAACCTCCCCAACAACGCCCAATCCATCACCCTCCCCTGCACCATCCACGGCGCCTTCGCAACGGCAGGAGACGTTGACACTTACTCGTTCACGGGAAAAAAGGGGGACACGTGGTGGATCGAAGCCGTCTCCGAACGACGCGGCCTTCCCACCGACCCCTTCATTCTTGTTCAAAAGGTGAAGCCTGACGGTTCCACGGAGGACGTTGCAGAACTGAATGACATCGCCAGTCCGGTGAAACTCTCGTCCAACGGTTACGCTTACGACGGGCCTCCCTACGACATCGGTTCAGCGGATCCTCTCGGAAAGCTGGAAATCAAGGAGGACGGACAGTACCGCATCCAGATTCGCGATCTGTTCGGCGGAACACGTGCGGTACCCCGTCACACCTACTCGCTCATCGTTCGGAAAGCGGCCCCCGACTTCGCCATCGCAGCCTGGGCGCTTCATAAAGAACTCCGAAATGGCGACCGAGCCGCCGTCTCAAAACCAATCGCCCTGCGAGGAGGCGCCACCATGCCCTTTGAAGTCATCGCGGTCCGGCGTGACGGATTCGATGGCCCCATTGAGCTCAAGGTCGAAAATCTGCCCTCAGGCGTCACCGCGACCGGACTCCGAATCCCTGCCGGAAAAAACGTCGGCACCATCCTCTTCTCCGCGGCCGAAGACGCCCCGCGTGGAGTCACCTTGGCCAAAATCTCTGGCCTCGCAAAAATCGGCGAACGAGAGGTCGTTCGCGACTGCCCCACCGCCTCGATGGTCTGGCCCGTGCGCGACGCGAGCGGCGAAACTCCAACGCCTCGGCTTTTCGCCGACACGCCCGTCTCCGTCGGAGGCGAGGAACTCACGCCGCTCACCATCGCGCCCGCCGAGAATCAGGTTTTCGAGGCCGAAGTCGGTTCAAAACTCGCCGTCCCACTCAAGCTCTCTTGGCGCGGCGAGTTCTCCGGCGGTTCCATGAAAATGACGGTGCTCGGACAGGATTTTGTTGGCATCAAACCCTTCGACATCCCCGCAAAGGCAGCCGAAGCAAAAGTGGAGCTCGACCTCGCCACCCTCAAACTCGCGCCAGGCGAGTACACCTTCGCCATCCACGGTGGCGTCGTCGCCAAGTACCCCTCGGCACCAAAACTTCATTCCCCCCCTTCAACTCCGACAATCAGCTCCGGAGGAACACCTTCAGAGACAAAATCCAGCACCGAACAACCCGTCGGAAAAGTCGCCGCAAAACCGGCGGAGGCACCGAAAGACATCGTCGACATCGTGACTTCCGAACCCCTGCGCGTCCGCGTTGTTCCCGCCAAAAAGTGATGCCCGCCTCCTCCCAAATCCTCGCCGCACTCAGCATCGCCGCGCTCGGAATCACCCCAGCGAAAGCTGT
>JBEEPE010000034.1:0-13970 GCA_041191265.1 Verrucomicrobiota bacterium
GGCGTATGCGGGGCAGACGGAGAAGTGGACGGGGTTGCGTCTGGCGGTGGTGAACGCGGGGGAGGGCTGGGAGGTTTGGGGGTGGGCTTGGTTGGACGGTGAGGCGGCGACGAAAGAGCCGCTGATTCGGGTAAAGGTGGAGGGGAATGTTTCTGGTGGGCGCGCGGGGATTTGGGGGAGTCCGTATTCTGGGACGGCGATTCGCTTTGATGACATTCTTTGGGAGGGTGTGACGAAGTGACGCTTGGGCGTTCTGAGGAACGGGATTTGCGACCGGAGCGGGGGTTCTCAGCTTTTGATTGAAACGGATTTTATGAACACAATGAATCGTGTCTTGGCAGTGGTGGCCGCGTCGTCGGCTGCGTCGTTATTGGCGGGTGAATGGCCTCAGTACCGTGGTGCGGCGGGTGACGGGTCGACGCCGGAGGCGTTGAACTGGAGCACAGGGAGTTTGAAGCAGGTCTGGAAAGTGCCTGCGGATTCTGGGTTTAGCTCCTTTACGATTTCTGGTGGCAAGGCGTATACGCAAGTGTTGCGCGAGGTGGATGGGGCGAAGCAGGAGACGCTGGTGGCGTTGGATGCTGCGTCGGGCAAGGAGCTTTGGCACGCGGTGTTTAGTCCTGTGAAGTACGATGGCGGGGGGGAAGCGGGGACGAAGGAGAACAATGGTGGGGACGGTCCGCGTTCAACGCCGACGGTGGTGGGAGGTTCGGTGTTTGTTTTGAGCTCTGCGCTGCGCCTGTCCGCATTTGATGCTGTGACTGGTAAAGCGCAGTGGAGCAAGGATTTGGTTGCGGAGCATAAGGGGCGCATCATTCGTTGGCAGAATGCGGCTTCGCCCTTGGTTGACAACGGTGTGGTTTATGTTGCGGGCGGTGGTGCTGGGGAGAGTTTGCTCGCGATTAGCGCGAAGGACGGGAGCGTGTTGTGGAAGAAGTATGACGAGATGATGACGCACGCGACGCCGACGGTGGGAACGATAGCCGGCAAGCGGCAGGTCGTTTTTTTCCTGCAATCGGGTCTGTTGTCGGTGGATCCCAAGACGGGTGATGAGCTGTGGCGGTATGCTTTCCCCTTCAAGATTTCGACGGCAGCGTCGCCGGTGATTGGCGGCGACATTGTGTATTGCTCTGCGGGTTATGGAGTGGGCGGTGGAGCGGTGAAGGTGGAGAACAAGGGCGGCAAGTGGAGCGCGACGGAGATTTACCGGATCACTGGGGATAAGCAGATTGCGAATCACTGGAGCACGCCGGTGGTGAAGGACGGGCATTTGTATGGGATGTTCCAGTTCAAGCAGTACGGGGCGGGGCCGCTGAAGTGCGTGGATCTCAAGACGGGTGAGGTGAAGTGGGAGAAGGAGGGGTTTGGTCCGGGTAACGTCATTCTGGCGGGGGGGAGAATTTTGGCGTTATCGGATGCTGGGGAGTTGGTGTTGGCGGAGGCTGTACCCACGTCGTACAAGGAGGTGGCGCGTCAGAAGGTGTTGGATGGGAAGTGCTGGAGCACGCCGGTGTTGGCGGATGGTCGGATTTATGTGCGCAGCACGAAGGAAGCGGCGAGCTTTGCGACGGCGAAGTGATGGGTCACGCGTGAGGCGTTGATGTTTGCTGGCGCCTTGGTGGCAGGAGTTTTGGGGCGCGGGTTGAAAAGCCCGCGCTCCTTTTTGCGTCGGGGTTCTTGTTTTCGGAGACCTGTCTTCGTGGCAATGTGTTCGCATGCATCGCAACGAGCTTCGGAAGAATCCGCTGACGGGGGAGTACGTGTTATTTGCTGAGTCGCGTGTGGGGTTGCCGAGGTTTCAGTCGGGGCACCGAGCGCTTGGTTCACCTTGGAATGTGGGAAGTCCATTTGTTGCGGGAGCGGAGACGAGGTGTCCACACACGCTTTATGATGGGGGGCGTGGTGCGGATTGGGCGGTACGAGTGGTTCCCAATGCGATGCCACTGGCGAGGGTGGAGGGGGATGGGGTTTTCCATGCGGAGGGTCCGTATGTGTGTTGCGACGCGGTGGGGGCGCACGAGGTGATCGTGAACGCTCGCGATGAGCGTGCGATTGAGATGCACACGTTAGACGGGTGGCGCGAGATTTTGGGGGCTTGGAGGGCGCGGATGGTGGATTTAGTGAAGGATCTTCGGCTTCGAAGTTTCTTTATCGCCGAGAATGTGGGGTTTGCGGCGGGTGGAACGGTTGGGCACTCGGTTGGGCATTTATTGGCTCTTGGGATTGTTCCGGAGCGTTTGGAGCGTGTTTTACAAAATGCGATTGCGCTACGCCGTCGTGTGGGGCGTTCGTTTTTTGAGGAGGTGATTGCCTTTGAGCGGGATCGTCAGGTGCGGTGGGTTAAGGGCGGAAAGCACGTGGCAGCGTGGTGTCCTTACGCCTCGGAGTCTCCTTACTCGGTGGTATTGGTGCCGTTTGGCGAGGAACCCGTTTTTCACGAAGTGGGCGATGCGGAGTTGGAGGAGCTTGCGGGGTTTATGTCTGCCTTGGTTCCGGTGGTGTCTGATTTGGTGGATGGTGCGCCGTTGCAGATTCGGTTGGTGACTGCTCCGCCTCGTTGGCTCGAGGAACCGGCGTACGCGGGATTGAATCACGCGTTCCGTTGGCAGGTTGAAATTACGCCGGTCGTTTTTCCAGAGGGCGGAAACGAGCACGTTTCGGGTGTTCGCGTGAACCCTGTGCTACCTGAGCAGGCTGGCGCGGCGGTGCGTGCTGCTCTCCTGTAGCGCTCTTGTTTGGCGGCGGTTATCGGCGGCCGTGGTTGAAGTCGACTTTGCGTGGGACGACGGTCGCGCCGTGGTTTTTGGAGAAGGTGCTACGGACGCAGGAGGGGTCTGCCACAACCACGGCGGGTTTGGTGGTGAAGAGGTTATCTTCGAAGACGATGTCGTGTCCGTTTGGCGCGAAGGTGACGGCTTCTTGGGGGCAATGTTCCCCGAGTTGGAAGACGTTGTTGCGAACGATGACGGGGCCGTACGAGCCGTTTTCTTCGTGCAGTGTGAAATAGAGTTCGGGGAAAGCGCCGGGCTTGCCGTTCTGGTAGGCGATGCGGCCGACCCGTGGATCGGGATCGTTTTTCTGTGTGTTGTTAATGAACAAGTTGCCGGTCATCACGAAGTTTACGGGCTGGTTAATCCAAGCGCCGCGACCTCCTTGTCGGAACGTGTTGCCTGTCATCGTGACGTTTGCGCAGCTTTTCTCGACGCTGATGACACGGCTCCCGTTGGTGCCATCGACGAGGTTTCCGGTGATGGAGGCGTTGCGACAGTATTCAGCGAGGAAGAAAGCGCCCATGCGGCTGCCGATGATGTGGTTATTTCCAAAGATGACGTTCTCGCAGCGTTGGATGTGCATGGTATCGCCGAGCGCGCTGAGTTGGCATCCGGTGACGCGCACGTCGCGCGCGGCGACGATGTCGAAGGCGCCTTTGCCGGGGCCGCTTCCTTTTGGGGCGTAGGCTGCGAGGTAATGCGAAAATACGTCACGTGCCATGCGTCCGTTACCCGAGCGACTGCACCGAATCGCAGGGCCGTCGGGCGTGTTGGCGACGCGGATGAAATCGGGTCCGGCCTCCGTAATAAAGTACTGCCGGCCGCGAACGAGTTCAGGGGGTAGGTTGGAGCCGATGAGGGTGATGGCTTGGGCAGGCGCGTCGGATGAGCTGCGTTTGAGGTTGCCGTTCGCGTTGTCCACGAGGAGGCGGTCGGAGTTTTCTGCGAACGTGACGTTGTGAAGAAGGTCTGAGCGGAAGTAGCGGTGTGCACGTTCAACTTCCCAGGGTTCGAACGATTCGGGGAATGTGACGATTTGCCAGAGATATCCGTAGTCCCACATGAACTTTCCGCTTCGGAGGAGGGTGCAGCTTTCGAGGGCGACACGCTCGGCGAATGCGGAGACGTTGGATTCCGATTTTCGGTCTGGCAGGCCGTGAACGCCAATGACGGCTCCGGCCATGCCTTCCGATCGGATTTCGCGAAAGAGAAGGTCGTGGGTGGCACCAGGTTGTGAGGTGGTGATTTCGATGCCCTTGGTGTTTGCGTTCGGCTCCCAGTCGTTCGTTTGTCGAGCGGGATCAAAAACGTTGCCGATGAACTCGCCACCCATCCACGTGAGGTTCGAGATGTTTTCACCTGAGAAGAGGATGATTCGCGCTTGGTCAGGGAGTTTTTTTGGGAGAATGAAGCGCGCTCCGTGGGCGAAGACGGTGGTGTTGGATGACAGAGGAATCGGTTTGGTTCCTTCGAGGTGATAGTCGCCGGTGGGGATGGTGACGTTGCCCGGTTTCGACAGGAGTTGCATTAACTTCGCGGTGTCGTCGGCCCAACTGGGGTTGAGGACGCACAGCACCATAAGGCTGAACAGGGTCGAGAGTCGCATAGTTTTTGGGGGCTAACTGGCGAAGGATCGGTACCGATGGAGCAGGGTGGTTAGTTGCTCGATGCTTGGGGGTGCAGCTTGGCCGTTGGGGGCGAAGCATTGGGCTTCGAGGCGGTGAATATCGACGGTGAGCGTTTCGCTCAGCGCTTCGGGAACCTTGCCGGATTTGGCGCAACGGTTGAGGAAGCGCAGTGTGGAGATTAGCGTGATTTCGGAGGGAAGCGCAGGGGAATCTGTCTTGGGAGCGGACTTTCGGATTCGGTTTCGGAGTGCGAAGACACCGGTTCCTACGAGAGCCATCGCGAACAAGGTGCGAAGCCATGAGCCCGCGGAGGATCCCGTGAGCGGAATGCCCGATTTGGTAATGGATTCCGGGTGGGTGACGAGGTCGGCGTCTCGGTAGCTGCGGTATTCGATTTTCGCGGTCACGTCGGGGCGCAGGGCGGGAGGCAGGAGGCGGGCTGGATTCCGTCCGCTTTTTGGACTGAGCGCAATCTGCCATGAGCGTGACGTTTGCGCCCATGCTCGATTTTCTTCGGTCTTGAACTCGTCGAGATTATTTCCCGTGTCGGTTGTCTTCGCTTCGAAGTCTTTGAAGTCGCCGTTGATGAGCGTGTTGAGATCGCCGATGAGTCCCTTGGCTTTCGCATCGATTTCGATTAGGAGCCGTTGCTTCGATGTCCATTCGCGTTCGTCGACGGTGATGGATAGCGAGAGATCTTCGTTGGGTCTGGGGCCGCTGTTTGGATGGATGCGGAGGGGTTCTGCTTGGGAGGTGACGGGCAGAATGACTTGCTGGGATGCTTCAGCGAACTCGAGGTCGATCTGAATCGGTGGGATGACGTCGACGGCTGCGTTTTTGGGCTTCAGCACGAGGTAAGCGAGCGGGGTGCGGAGCCATCCGTCGGTGTGTCCCGCCATGGGGGTGACGGATTCCGAGTGGAAAACGGAGGCACTGATTTCGAAGGTGTTTTGGAGGGCGGTTCGGATGTTTTTCAGGAGATCGTCGCGATAGTTGGGCGGTTTTTGTCCGCCCATCATCATGCTCATGAAGGGGCTGTTTGCGGCGGAGGAACCTGGGTTAAGGAGATACTTGGTGAAGTTGCCGGACTCGCGACCGAGTTGGGAGGTGTAATCGAGGAAGAGCATGGCTCCGAAGGGTGTATCGGCGGCGACCTCGGCTGGACCGTCGATTTTGAGCACGAGTCGCGATTCGGCTGTGAGCTGGGTGTAAGACTCGAGGGTGCGGCGGAGGGTTGCGGCTTCCTTGCATTCGGGACCGACGATTTGATCAATCGCGGCGAGGATTTTTCGGCGCATCGCGGGCTGAATGTTTGGCAGCGCGGATTCGGCGAGCTTTGCGAGAAGTGAGCGGTGGTGGGCTGCGACTTCGGGAGGGAGCGCGTTTAGCGTGGTGGCGATGGGGGCGTAGGCGGGTTCGGGACGGCCTTCGGCCCATTTGAGCCGGGCGAGATCCGTTGCACCGAGCATGGCACTAATCCATGGAAGGTAGGGGTCTATGGTCCATTTTGATTCTGGGAGCGCGGGTGCCGTTTTGTTGTAGGCCTCGGCGCTACGTTGGAACAGGGCGAGGGCTTCTTTGCGTCCGGCGAGATACGTTTCGAGGGGACCTTTCTTTTTGAACTCGAACTCGGCGGCATCGAACAAGGTGAGAGCGCAGGTGCGGAGGCTTTGCCAATCTCCTTCGTTTGCTGCGAGCGAGCGTTTGACGAGGTCGACGGCAGTGGCGTATCCGCGTCGGACTTGGTTTTCGGTTTCCGATTTTGTGCGGTTGGTGCCCTGCTGTTGTTGAACGGACGGATCGTCCCAGAGGGAGGCGAGATTTTTTCGAAGAACCTGAGCGAGTTGTGCGACGGTTTCGAGTTTGAGTGTTTCAGGTTTTCCGAAGATGCGTTCGATGTCTTCGGCGAGAAAGACTTCTGCGGGGCTGTGGAGAGCGGCGAATGCGCGGACCTCGAGTTCGGGCTTGAGGGTGTTCCCTGAGAGATCTCGGAGTGTGGGTAGGAGTTCACCGAACTCCTTGAGATTTTGGATTTGTCGGGCGCGTGTGACGGGGAGGCCGGCCGTTTTTGGGATGAAGAACCCGTTGGCCCGCATTTGTTTAATCTCCTCACTTTCCTCGGGCTGGGAACGTTGGAGCATCCAGCCTTCGAGGTAACGGCTGACGAGGTGCGACCGGAGTTCGGGGTGTTTATCGAGGAATGGTTTTAGTTCGCTGAGGGTGGATGCCGAAGGGTCGCCGATTTGGAGTTGGATGCGTATTTGCCGGATGCGCTGCGCGAGGGCGGGGTTGGCGGGGTCAATGACGGCGGTGTCCGGGGCGAGATCGAGCACGGTTTTCCGTGCGATTGCGCTGAATCGCGACTGGGCTCCGGAATCAGAGAAACCGTACATGCGTCCGATTCGGCGGCGTCCGTCCTCGTTTTCTTTGCGGTCTGGCAGGTAGCGGAGTGAGCACTCGGCCTCGTCGATCCAGAGGAGTGCGAGGCCGGTTGCGGACGACGGAAGCGGGGTGTTGGTGCTGGCGAACGCGTTGAGAAAGCGTGAGATCGCGGTGATAGAGGCAGTGCGCGTGCGTTCATCAACGCTTTTGAGAGAGGTGTTTCCGTTGGTCAGGAGGTGCTCTGAGTACGAATCCAGCAAGGGTTTATGTGGGATGATTTCTTTTCGGATGAACGCGAGTGCGTCGTCTTTTTTCATCGCGTTGAGGAGCGCCGGCAACCGTTCGGCGAGTTGCGTTCGCGTGGCGGCGTCTTCCGAGGGGATGCGTTTGGCGAGCGCGGTGCAGGTTGCCGCTGCTTTCGCGGGGGACGCGTCCGTCGCGCCGCGCTCGAGGAGTCCGGCGTGGTACTGGATGAGGGCGAGCAGTTGTTGGAGGGAGACCGCGGCGGTGTTGGGGTCTGCGTCGGTGGGGAGGAAGGGTTTCGCGCGGTCTGGTTCCCCGAGGGCGGACAGGATGGATGCCGCGTGCGCTCGCGCGTCGGGATTCTTGCCACCGAGTTGGCCGAGACCGGTTTCGAACTGGTTGGCGAGATGGGAGCGGTCCGCTTCGTTGAGCGCTACTGCGCCGATTTTGGCGAGGTGAGCGACATCTTTGGATGTCAGTGTTTCTGGGGCTGCGGCAAGCAGCAGGGAGAAGTCCGTTGAGACCAGGAGGTGTTGTCGGGTTTGGTCCTGACGTTCCGGCGGCGCTTCGCCGTAGTGCATGTTTTGGAATGCTGGATTGAACGCAGGAAACTTTGTCGATTGGGCAAACTTCTCCAGCAAAGCGGAATAGGCGTCGGCTGCTTGTTTGTGGTCAGGGATTTCTTTGAGGGCAACGGCCAAGTCTTTCCAGTCGGCCGTGAGAGCGGCGGAGAGGATGCGTGAGGTGCGCTTGGCTTCTGGCGAGGTGTTGGCCGATTCGGCGCGAAGTTCTTGGAGGACGGAGGCTGGGGCGAGGAAGTTTTTCTGGGCGATGACGGATGCGGGGGGTGGGGGCGGAGGGGTCTTCTCGCCCGGTGTACCCGATGGTTTTGCAGCGGTTTCTGCGGGTGTCGGTAGGGGAGCGGTTTCCGCCTCGAGGGGAATGTCTTGGGCGTGGAGGCGGGCTGCGAGGGCGCTGGCGAAGAGGAGGGCGAGGGGAAGGGAGGCGCGGGCGTTCATGGGTGCGCTTTTGTGGTGGGGGTTGGAGCTTATTTTGCGTTTCGAGCGTTAGGAACCGGACTCGAGTTTGTATTTTTCGCGGGTGCCTCCGCCGTTTTGGGAGTCGTTTTGGGTTGGGTTCCGACTGCCTTTGCAACGGTCACATTTCTTTTTGAGAACGGATTTTTTGCAGGCGCCCTGGCATTGGGGTGGAACGGTACGTCCTTGAAGTTCGTAGACGGTTTCTCGTTCGACGCGATGGACTTGTTCAAGGTTGAGCAGGTAGGGAGAAGTGGAGTTGACGGGATTTTTGGTGACTGCCTCGGTGGAGAGGAGGCGGAGTTGTTGGCGCGCGAGTTCGAGTTCGTCGATCCAGAGTTCGCGCGGGGCATTCTCGAGTTTGAGCGCGTATCCGGCGTAGTAGCGCGCTTCTGCGGCTGTGGCGCGGATTTCGTCCATGCGCGTTTTGGGCAGGGCCCGGGCGGTTTCTGGGCTGTTGAGAAGAGGGGCGAGAAGATCGATTGCCTCGTAGAGGTCTCCGTCTTCGATGAGCGCCTTGGCCTTTCCGGAGGCGGCTTGTGCGAGGAGGTCGATGCGGTTTTCCGGGGCGGTGTTAAGCGCTGAGGTGAAGGCGGCGGCCGCCTCGTCCCAGCGCTCGTTCGCCAACGCGGCGTGACCTTTGACGAGCGACGCTGCGGCGCGGTCGGCAGCTGCGAGGGAGCGCCCTTTTGCGAGGTGGAACGCGATGGCGAGGAGGGGGATGGCGAACCAGGTTCCCTTGAGCCACCGAGAGAGATTGGTTTGAGCCGGATTGGAAGGCGTTATCGAGTCGTTGCTTGAGGTATCCATGGTTGGTGGGAGTGCCGGTTGCGGGAGGTGGTTCCGAAGTAGGTGAGGGCGATGGGGAGGAGGGTGAGGAGACTGGTCGTCAGCGCTGCGAGGGCTTTTGCAATGGGGATGAGGCGATCGACTGACAAGGGGCGGGAGGTGGACGGGATGGTGAGATTGGGTAGGGCGTTGAGCGGGAGCGGTTTTTGATTGAGGTCGAAGTACGTTGCTCGGAGGCGTCGCGCGAGAGAGGCGAGGGAGGCATTGTCCTGTCGTGAGTTGTGGTCATCGATGAATGTGCCGCTGGAGGTGCGACCAACTCCGACGAAGAGCGCTTCATCGAAGCTGTTGGGGAGCGGGGTGAGTCCGGTGTTTGCGACGGCGTCACCGTCGGAGAGGACGAGGAGGGAGGCGGAGCGGTAGGGGAGATCAGGGGTGAGTTTCGGGGTTTGGTTGAGGCTTTTGAGGAGGTCCGTTTTTCCGGGTTTGAAGAGGATGTGGAGGGGGAGTTCGGAGGCCATGTAACGAACCACATTTCGGTCGGTGGTGTCTTGAACGAGCGCTTTTGGTTCCGTGTAAAAAGCGACGAGGGAGAGTTTGATGTGATCGCCGGGGCAGCGGTTGAGGATTTCGGTGAGGATTTGGGCGGCCCGTTCTGCGCGCGACTCGGTGCCTGATTCGCCGGCGTCTCGGATGAGCATGCTGGGCGAGACGTCGAGGAGGACGACCAAGTGACGTTCGCGGGGCTTGGTTTGTCCGTTTTGGGCTGAGGCACTGGCGTGGTAGAGAATACCAAAGGCACTGGCTAGGAGGGCGAGGCAGGTGGTCCGTATCCAGGGAAGATGACGGGTCCATTCTGCGGGGGTGGCGTCGTTTGCGTGGAGCAGCGGGCGGGAGGCTGCCACTCGACGGGCGTGCATCATCTCTGCGCAACCGGCGACGACGGCGGTTGTGATGGAGAGCGCGAGGATCTTGAGAATGGCGGGATCGGTCACCATGGGGTGAAGCGCAGGCCGAGGAGGGAGAGGGTGTAAAGGGCGAGGCTGGCGAGACCGGATAGCGCGACGGGTCGGTACCAGTCGACCCAGTCATCGAGCACGGGTTTGAATCGTGCAGACTGCATGCGATCGATTTGTTGGAAGACAGTGGCGAGGGCGGTGGGGTCGTCGCCGCGAAAGACCTGTCCGCCGGTGCGCGAGGTGATTTCGTACATACTGGGTTGGGCGTCGGTGCCGATGAGGACGGTGAACACGCGCACCTTGGCTTGAGCAAGTCGTTCTGCGGCCTCGCGTTCGCGGGTTCCGTTGAAGTCGCCGGAGAGTCCATCGGTGACGAGGATGAGGATGCGGTCTCCCTCTGGAAGCGATTCGAATCGGTCGACGCAGGCTTCGAGGGCGGAGGCGATCATGGTGCCTGCGAACCATTCTGGAAGATTGCGCGGGCGCAGGAGTTCGAGCGCGTTCTTCATTGCGGAGAGGTCCTTGGTGGGGGGGAACCAATGGAGGTGATCGATGCCGAAGATGGAGAGGCCGAAGGCGTCCCCTTTTCGGTGGTTGCAGAAGTTTCCGACGGCCTGCATGGCGGCATCGAATCGCGTGGGAGCGCCGGGGACGGGGGCTTCCATGGAGCCCGAGACGTCTACGAGGAAGAGGATGTTGTTGAGGATGCGGTGATTGTTGGGCGGGGCGGTTTTCCGTGGGCCGGCGAGCAGGAGAATCGCGCTGGCGAGGAGGAGAGCGGGGATTGACTCGGAGATGCGTGCGAGGCGGTGTGAGGTGAATGCGTGCTGATGTTGGGAGTGGTCGACGGGCAGGGTGAGGCGTAGTCCGGTTCGGCGGAGTTGCCAGAGAATCCACGCGAGGGGGAGGACGAGGAGGGGGAGCAGCTCGGGGTGATGAAAGGTCATGAAGCGGCCTCCTTTTGGCATTCCTCGGAGGCGTCAATCGCGGCGTAGGGTGCGAGGACGGCGTTGATTTCTTCCTCAGGAATGACGGGTTCTGGACGATGAATCCACGAGTCCATGGTTTGAAAGAGGCGTCCTGCGTCTGGGTGTTTTCGGATGGCGCGCATTTTTTCGATCGCCGTTAGTTTTTGGAGACCGAGTTGTTGGGACCAATACTGGAGGAAGATGCGTTCGAGGCGGGCTTTGCCGGGGATATCGAGGTCGCCGGATGCGGCGAGTTGGACGAGGGGGCGCAAGATTTCTGCGAGGGTGGGGGGAGGCGGAGGTGGGGCTGGAGCAGGTTGGGTGACGGGCTTTTTTTTGTAAAAAAGGCGCACGCCGGCGGCGGCCCAAAGGAGGCCGAGGAGGGTCATCCAAGTGTTGTAGCGGATGGGGGGTGTGGTGCGCAGGAAGGGCATCCCGAGGAGAGTGGTTTGGTCGGGGTCTGTGACGCGGGCGAGGATGGTGACGGGGTGAGGGTCGGTGCTTCCGAGGGGGGTGTCGTCGGGGAAAACGAGGTAATCGGAGAGGTTGAAGCTGCCGGGTTCGAGGGGGGTGAAGGCGACTCGGTAAATGAAGCGTCCGTCGGAGAGTGGGCGAATGGCGATGACGCGCAGGATGAGGGGCGATTGCGGATCGATTTGTTTGGCTTGGAGGTTGCCTTTGGAGAGGACGAGATCGGTTTCGCTTTCGATGCCGATTCGGAGGGCCTCTTGGCGAACGGCGAGGAGGGTTTTTGGGTCAGTTTTTGGGTTGGGTGCGGGGGCGGTCAACTGCGCTGCGAGGGGGAGAATGAGGGTTCCGAGGGTGATGAGAAGAAGGACCCAGCGGGTTTGCGCTCGCGTTGGGTGGTTCGCGGAGGGGCGGCGACCCAGTGGCTTGGGGTTTGGGGAGGGACCGGTCATGGGATGATTATGCGCGGGAGGATCTTCGGCGCGACCTGTCAGAGAGGAATCTTGCGAGGGCGGGGAGGTAGGGGCGGTGAATGGGGATGTGGAGGCTGTCGATGGCCGATTGAGCTAGGGGGGTGAGGGAGGGGATGGGCGCGGGTGTGGACTGTAGGCCGAGCGTGAAGGTTCGGCCGGTTTCGGCTTCGCCGGAGCGGAGGATGGCGTGTTTGGGAAGGCAAGCTTCTGAGGGGTCGGTCAGTTGAATGACGAGGAGGTCGTGGCGTTGGGCAGCGTTGCGAAGGGCGGGGATGGCGTCGGGGTCGTGCAGGTCGGTCAATGCGATAAGAAGGCTTTTTGCGGGGAGCGAGGGGAGGAGTGCGTCAATTCGCTGGGCTATGGCGGTTTTTGGGGAGGGGGGAAGGGCGCGGATTTCGTTGAGTGAGTTCAGGAGTTGGGTCCGTGAGGCTGAGGGGGGACGATGGAATCCGAGGGAACCGAGGCCCGCGAACCCGACGGGATTGACGCGGTCGGTTGCGGCGAGAGCGATGCCACCGGCGATGAGGCAGGCTTCCTCAAACTTTGACGTGTCGGGCACGGACGAAACCCGCATGGAGCGTGAGTCGTCGATGAGGAGGATGACGGGAATCTGTCGGGGCGCCTCGTATTCTTTGAGGAACGGTCTTCCGGTGCGGGCTGAAACGCGCCAGTCGAGGTGGCGCACGGGGTCTCCGGTTTGGTAGGGGCGGGATTGATCGAACTCGATGCCGGCGCCTCGGAAGCGCGACGATTCTTGTCCGAACACGAGGGCGTCCGCGATGGCGCGGATGCGCAGGGCGAAGGTTTTTGGATCTAGAGAGTGGGATTGGCTGGGTGCCATGGCGCGGGGTGGCGGAGGGGGCGTTTAGGCGAGATGGTCGAGAAGGTGGTGAAGGACGGATGCGGGGGTTTGCCCGTTTGCGGTGGCCTCGTAGCGGAGGCGGATGCGATGCAGCACGGTATCTTCGGCGAGTGCGAACAGGTCGTCGGGCACGACGTAATCGCGTCCGTGCAGGAAGGCACGTGCGCGGCTTGCCTGAACGAGGGAGAGAGCGGCGCGGGGTGAGCAGCCGAGTTCGAGATCGGGGTGGTTTCGGGATGCGTCGACGACGGCGACGCAGTGTTTGATGAAAACGTCGCTGACGTGAACGTTTTGGACGGCTTCCATGGCGTGGAGGAGGTCGGCAGCGGTCGCGACCGGTTGATCTTGGATGGCGTCGAAGGCGCTTTTGGGGACGGCTCCTGATTCGGTTTTTCGGAGGCCGAGGGCGAGTTGGCGTCGGAGCACTTCTTCCTCTTGATCGGGGGTGGGGTAGGAGAGTCGGTGGCAGAGCATGAAACGGTCGAGCTGGGCTTCGGGGAGTTCGAAGGTACCTGCCTGTTCGACGGGGTTTTGGGTGGCGATGACGAGGAAGGGCGTTGGGAGGGGATGGGTGACTTTTCCGATGGTGACTTTGCGTTCCTGCATGGCTTCGAGGAGCGCGCTTTGGACTTTGGGCGCGGCACGATTGATTTCGTCCGCGAGGAGGATGTTGGTGAAGACGGGACCGAGCGGAGTGGTGAATCCGCTGGTGCCGGGGAGGAGGATTTCTGAACCGACGATGTCGGAGGGGAGCATGTCGATGGTGAATTGGATTCGGCTAAATCGCAGGTCGATGGCTTTGGCGAGCGCGTTTACGAGGAGGGTTTTTGCCAAACCGGGCACGCCGACGAGAAGGATGTGTCCGCCCGTGAGGAGGGCAATCAGAAGGCGTTCAACGACGGTGTCCTGTCCGACCACGACCGAGGCGATGCGTTGTCGGATGGATTCAGCGAACGAGAGTTGGGGTAGGGAGGGCATGGGGACGGTGGGTGGAGGAAGTGGGGACGCTTCGGGGACGCGTTTTGGTTGGCGAAACAGCGCGGGCAGGAGGCAAGGGGGGAACGGTTCAGTCCGCAGGGCAGGATTGTGGTGTGGGTCAGAATATTAGCAGTTCAAAAAAAATCCCGGTCGGTTGGAGCCGGACCGGGATGGTTTTTGCCACCGCTGTGAGGCGTGGCGAGGATGGGGTTGGGTGAGGTGTTGGTTACTGCCAATCTTTCCGGAAGGGCTTCACGATGGCCTTGATGACCGCCCATAGGGCTTCGACGAAGGGCATGGCGATGTACTTGAGGAGGGGGTTGAAGAGGTACCGCGAGGCCGGGATGGTGGCGTGGACCACAGCAATCCCGATGATGGCGAGGAGGCACGTGAGCTTGAAGTTCACGGAGAG
>JBEEPE010000035.1:0-8368 GCA_041191265.1 Verrucomicrobiota bacterium
AAGACGGAGCCCAAAATGGTGAACGAGCTCAGGCCGCCGGAAATGAGAAACCGGACTCCGTGTAGTGGGTGAAACGCGGCGAGAATGTCGGGGTTTTGAACCAGATTGATGGCTCCGAGGAACCCGATGCATAGGAACCACGCAAGTGTGACGGGTCCAAAGAATCGGCCCACGCGGTGGGTTCCGAGGAATTGTACGGAGAAGAGGGTGATCAACACGGCGATGGTGATTGCCGCGATGAGCCATTCTGTATGGTGCTCCCATGTGACGCGTGCTGCTCCCTCGGGGGCCACGCCAAACAGCCCAACGTCCTTTAATCCCTCGACCGCACTCAGAACCGAGATGGCGGGCGTAATCATCCCGTCCCCGAAAAGCAATGCGGCGCCAAAGACGCCGAGTGTAATGGTCACGGCGCGCCGGCTTGGGGAATGTTGATTCCCGAGCGCAAGCGCCATGAGTGAGAGGACGCCACCTTCCCCGTTGTTATCGGCACGAAGGATGAAGACGAGGTATTTGACACAAATGAGCGTTAGGAGTGCCCAGATGATGAGCGAGACCACGCCTGTCACATTCGCGGCGCTGGCGGTCAGGTGGTGCGGGCTCTCTGGGGAAAAACACTCTTTCAGGGTGTAGATGGGGCTGGTGCCGATGTCCCCGAACACAACCCCGAGGGCCCCGATGATGGCGGTCGCTGCCGTTCCGTGACGGTGCGGCGCCGCAGGTGAATCGCTCATTGGACCAACAAGCATCGCACGAAATCGGGTTCCGCCTCGTTAAAGCGAGTCGCTCTACCGTTAAGAATTCGTTAATCGCACGTGAGGGCGAGCGGTTGAAGGAGGCCCTCACTTTTGATAAACGGACGTCTGATAACTCTGATCGAAGGCTATGGCTGGATTTGACGGACTTCTTGTTTCACAGGTTTTGGTGCAGGTACCGATGCCGGTCTTTTGTTGTGACCTCACGCCCTACTCGCCGGCGCTTCAGATGGCGCGTCAGGCCATTGACGATTTGCGTGCTCTGGATCCGGTCCCGCTTCAGTCAAATGTGAAGTCGGTCTATGTGAGTCCGTGGGATAGTCACCTCCGTCACCCGGGGTTTCGTCCGCTCAGCGAACTGACGCTGGCCATCGGGCGTTACGTTTCGCACGCGTTTTTGTCGTCCAATCTTCCGGCGTTGAACCTCGACCTGTTCGTGAAGGACTGTTGGGGGATGGTCTACGAGAGCGCGGATCACACGCTGCGCCATAATCATTATCCAGCCGAACTGAGCTGCGCGATTTACCTCGAAGCGGCTCCTGACAGTGCGCCCATCGTGTTTGATAACGGGCAGAGGATTCAGCCGTTGAACAACTTGATGGTGATGTTTCCGGGGATTTTGAATCACGAGGTCCCTGCTACGGCGGGGCGCCGCGTGGTGGTGTCGATGAACTTGTTCAAGTGCGCCAAACTTCCGCCACAGGCCTGAGGTTGGCTGGCGCTATTTGCCGAAGTTAAACATCTCCTCAACGGACGAGGCTTCTTGGGCGGCTCTGGGGATATCGGGTTCGGGGGCGTTTTCCTGCCGCCAATCGGTGAAGCTTTGTACAAACGGCGGCGGCGTTCCGGGGAAGTTCACCAGCTCGAGGAGATCCGATGCGGCAAACTCGCAAGCGCCGAGCGTTGCGTGCCGTCCGCGGATTCGCTCGTTCGCGCACCCTTCAAGCGCGAGGGCGAAAAACGCGCCACCACGAAGACTGACCCAATGCGTCGGCTGAAATGGCGCCTTGCCTGACAGTCCTTCCAACACCTTCAGCAGACGTTCGTGGCCCTCGGGTGTCACGGTGGCCGTGAGTTGACGGGTGCCGGGTTCCCACGTGGGCTTCATCTCGCCCTCGCGCGCACCGAGCTCTTTGGCCGCCGAGAGGCTTTGCGTGACGACGGGGTTTTTGGCGTTCGGACCGCCGCTGTCGAGCGAGGGCGGATGAGGTGAAAAGAGCTCCGTGATGGATGCTATGCCGTTCGCGAGCAACGGATTATTCGCGAGAATGTAGGCTCTGGGCCGGCGAACCGACTCGGCGGCGGCTCCCTTCTGACGGATGTGCACTTTGCCGTCGTTATCGATTTCCTGATCCACCTCAAACCGCTCGCAGATTTTGCGGAGGTAAGCGCCCACGGTGAAGTCGCCTGCGTCACCCCGGATGACCTTGCTGGTCTGGTTGGCGGATACCGCCGAATCCACTTCGATTTCCAAACTGTTGTCCTGAGCACGGATTTGGAAGATGTGCGACATCACGGGGCCGCCGACCTGAAAGATTTGAATGGGTCGGTCGAGCTTGGCGAGTGTCTTGCCGCGCGGGGTGGACGCTTCCGTCACTGCGTTCTCTTGGGAAGCCGAAGGGCGCGTCAACCAAATCGCCGCTTGGAGCCGTTCCACGGGAACTTCGTGGGTGCTGTCTCCCATCTTGAGTGTCACGGATTTTTCATCGGTTCTCTCGATGTATCCTCGGAGTGCGTCACCGTTGGTGGATACGAGGAGGTGGCGTGGAGGTTCCTCCTTACGAAAGCGGGGAATGGAGAGCACTTGTTTTCGTGACTCGGCTTCGAGCGCGGGCAGGACAGGGTGGCGGGAGTCGGCCTTGGCCGAGAAGCCCGTCAGCTCAATCGCGCGCGAGTTGTTTCCGAAATACCGTCCTGGTTCGACGAGCAGGCCGTTTCCGTTGCGTTTGGACGGAAGATGCAAGTTGAGTGGCATGCGCTCGCCGCCGACGTAAATCTCGACCTCGCGGTTCATAACGCGCAACCGGATCGGGATATCGGTTGCATCGCCGAGGTTCATCGAGTGAGACCGCGACGGATTATCTTCACCAGGCGAGATGACGCCCACGTTGATGTTTCGTCCGCTCCCGAACGCGGCAACCATCAGCTGGGGAAGCCCGGCGGAGGATCCGTCACTGAAGGGAGTGACGGCGACAGCGGACACGTTCCCGATGTCCGAGATGTTTTTTCGGAGCCGAAGAGTGAACGCGATTTCATTGCAGCGCATGACTTGCGGGTGCACCCATGCGGCGCCCGGCTCGATGCGGAGGATGCCGTCCTTGTGTGTGACCAACCCCTCGCGTCCTTTTGCGAGCTTCCAGCCCTCTTTGAAGCCGGTCACACCGAGTCCAGCGAAAGGGTTGAAATACAATGCGCTAAGGGATTCCCGTGGCATCACCGTTTCGCGGAAAAGGGCGGATTGGAGGTGCGCGTGATCGGCGTCCATCCGGTCTACTCGCCCGGGAAGCACTTCCCCGTTTCGTGTGAAGACGAACATCTCGCGAGATGCGCCTGCGGAATCCGGACCGGTTGACGTCGCCTGCGCGGGGTCTGGGTTAGCGCCTGCCGAACGCGTTAATCGCATCGGCAGAGATTCTTTCGGAGTCACGGCGCTCGAGGCACCTGGGAAAAGCCACATGGGTCCCGAGCCTTGGCTAAACACCCCTTTTCCTCGCAACCGAAGTCCTCCGATGGCCAGCGCGTCCGGTGATTGCGCAGAGGTGTCGGGTGCTTTCTTTGTTGCGCCACGCATGAGCCGGAGTCCGTCCTGAAGGCATGGGAAAGTTCCGTCAGCAAAAGCTGCTTCGAGGAACAGCGAGGAACCCTCGCGGCGGGCGGAGGAGGCGTGAAGGAGCGTTCCGTCGGCAAACTGGATACAGGCGTCCTGCTCGTTCAACGCGACAGGCTCACCGGAAAGGCGGAGCGTTCGTATGTCGTTCCACGCCACCTCGACGGGCGCTGCCGCATTTCCCCCGCGAACCGTCAGTCCCGTGGCAGAGGGCTCGATGGTTTCAACGGCAAGAGAGCGGCCGTCTTTTAGGGTGAGGGTGCTGGGAGAGGTGGGTGCGGGTGGCGGCACGGATTCGCCTTCGGGCTTTGTGATTCGCAGATCCTCAAGAGTCAGATTTAAGCCTTTGCTCGACAATGTGATGCCGGGTTGTCCGCCCGTCGGTAAGTCGAGTCCGCGGAACGTGAGGGGTTCGGATTGTCCTTCAATCCGAAATATGGCTTCACCGGCGCGTGAGTTCCAGCGGAGGCTCACCGCCACGTGGCGTGCTGAGCGGTCCAGCGTTGCGAGACGTTTGAAGACGCCTTGGACACCGCCGTGAGCGACGAGTTCGTCGTCCCACGTTTCGATGGCGACTCCTTTGTTGGTTTTGGTGCCGAAGGAGAGCATGAAGTCCGGACGGCCATTCGAACGAATGACAAAGCTGATGTCGCATTCTTCCGGAAGTTCGAGGGGATGTTGGACGGTGCGGTTCCAGATGCGGCTTTCGAGGGTACCGGCCGGTCCTTGCTGGAAATCGGGAGGGCGCTGTTTGCTCTCGCCATCGTCCGACTGAAACCTGTTCCGCTGCTGAGTGTTATCGGAGGTTGTCCAAAGGGCATCGCCTTGGGGTCCTTGAAAGATGAGAGAGGCTGCGGCGCCGTCATCATCCCGGATTCGTTGGATGAGAAGGAGCGCGTCTTTTCGGAGATGGAGTGATCCGAAACGCGAGCTCTCAACGTGCAGGATGGGACCTTCGAGTCGGGTGGGTCGTCCGTAGAAGTGGGAACCGTCCTTGGTGGCGAAGCGAAAGGCGTCTTTGGTTTGTTCGGGATTGGGTTTGCCGATGAGTTGGACGGAATCCCAACTGAGGCGAATGGGTTCGAGGAATGTGGGGTTGCGCCAGATGACGTGGGTTGGGCTGATGTCCTCGAGTTTACCGGGAAGGGTATTGCCGTCCTTCCACGTGAGGACGGGTTCTGGTGGGGCTGAGGGAGCTGCTGCGGCTGGATTGTTTGCGATCCGAACGAAACCTGGTCGGGCGGCGTTGAGGCCGGGACGCGCGGGAGCCGCTGGCTGTGCGACGGGAGGAGGCGCGCCCCCTTGGATGACGACTTTGCCCTGACCTGCAGCGCCCTGAATCACCACATTGCCTTGGAATCCATTTCCTTGAATGACGACGTTGCCCTGAGCGCCCTGACCTTGAATTACGAGGGCGCCCTGACCTTGAACGACGATTTTTTTATCGGCGGGCTCCTGCGCGTGTGAGAGGCCAATGGAGGCGGCGAGCGGAGCCAGCGCAAGGACTGCGCGGGGGATGGAGAGGCGCGGACTCATCGTTCGTAGATCGGGAGCAGGCGGTAGTTGAGCCCGAGCGCGAGCAGGGACATGCCGGTGGAATACGGGCTGTTTTTGAAAGAGCCGTCGGGGCGTTGTTGTTGGAGGAGTTCGCGAATGCGGGTTTGGTTCCACTTTTGCCAAGCGGGGTAATCCGCTTGGAAGAGGGCCTGGGCCATGTAGTAGCCGAAGTATTCTGGGTAGGAGGATTCGCGATGATTCAAGTGGTCGAGGAGGCGTCCCTTTGCCGACTTGTATTCGTCGGACTCTTTGGACCGGGAGACTGCGCCGACGAGCGTTCCGATGGCGGTGAGATTCATGGAACCGCCGAGTCCTTCTCCGAGGCCTCCGGAGTAGGCGACCATGCCGGAGGATCCTGTGCTTCTGCGGATGTACTGCATCGCGTTATTGACGACGGCGTCGGGGACATCCATTCCGGCGTTGCGTGCGGCGAGCAGGCCCATGAGCATCGCGCCGGTGACGGAGGTATCGGCGTCGCGGCTTTCGGGACTGTAGCGCCATCCGCCGAAGTCGTTGCGCTTCTGCGAGTCGCCTGCGAGGCGGATGGCGAGCTCGAGACTGTGTGCGAGCGAGCGAACGGGTTTTGCGCCTTCCCAGAGGAGTTGTTCATCGACGACGCCGTAGGCTTCGGAGAGGGCGAGCATGGCAAAACCGTGATGGTACATGCTTTCGGGATAATATCCGCTGGAGGCGTCCTGACGGGTGAGAATGGACCGAACGGCGAGGCGAATGGGCTTGGCGTATTTGCCGTGGTTTGGGTCTTCTCCGCTTGCGAGAAAGGACATGAGGCAGATGCCGGTGACGCCGGCGCCGCGGTTGTTATCGCGCCACTCACCGTCGGGACCTTGTTGTGCGGCGAGCCAGGCGAGCCCGCGGTCGTAGAGGGTAACGACTTCTTGAGGGACGCGCGCGCCGAACCGGAGCGCGGGGTCTTGCGCATGCGTTGCTGTGGCGGCTGAGAACGCGAGGGCCGCGCATGCGAGGGCGAGGTGTTTGGAGAGCGGGGTCATTGTTTTTGGCGGACCTTTCGTGATTCGTGAAGGCTCTTGATGTTGGTCCAGTTGCTACCGAACGAGTGATGGAGTTCGGATTTGCTCCAGCGTTCCCATTGGGCGGTGGTGAGAACCTGTTTGAGGTCTGTTTCTGCGACGCCGAACAGCGGGAGGACGACCGAGTGGAGGTGGTTGTACCAAGGGGAATCCGAGTCTTCCGCGCCGTAGCTTTGTTCGAGATCTGGGAGGTATTCCAGTACGGCTTTGGCGATGAGTTCGCGGACGGGAGGAATTTGAGTGGGGCGAAGGGCGGTGTGTCGCTCGAAGATCCAGGTGGTCAGGGTCGCGACCATTTTAGCGAGCTCTTCTTGGCGTTGCCGTGCGAGCTGGGTGAGCTTTTGGCGTTGCGAATCGGAGAGTTCGGAGTTGTACGCATTTTTCCAGATTGGTTGGGTTTGTGGTGAGAGTGGAGAACCTCCCATCATGAAAAAGCCGAAGTTGCCGAGTCGCTCTGCGAGCCCTTCGGGTCGCACGTTGTGGAGGTTTGCGCGCAGATTGTTTTCGAAGTTGGGTTTCCAGTTCTTGAGATGGAACTCGACGGCGCCGAGTGCTGCGGTGCGGAGGCGTTCGGCGTGCGCCGCATCGATCTCTGCATCCCGCGAGATTTCGTCCACTTTGGCGAGCATAGCCGTGCGAAGTTGATCGCGCTGGCTTTCGGCAGATTTCACAAGGTGCTCTTGGATCAGGGTCTCTGGGTCGACCGGCGGCACCGGTTTTTCTGGAGTGGTCTGGCCCCTCGCATTGCGAGTGCGAGTGGAGGTGGCACGTCGCGCTTCGTTTCTCTCGCGTTGCGCGCTCCAAGCCGTGAATTGACGCGTGTCCAGAATCGTGCGCAGGTCGGTCTCTGGCAGGTTATCGCAGGCATTCCGGGTGCGATTTCGCATGCCGGAGAAGAGGACGGCGGGCCCCATCTTGGATTCAGGGTTGGGCGCGTCTTTGTTCTCCTGCGCGATGGCTTTTTCCACGAGTGGTCGCACCGCCGTCTTTTGTTCGGGTGAGAGGCGGCACCGGGTATCCAGCTCGCGGAGTGAGAGTTCGACAAGCGCTTGGGTCAGACGTTCGAGCCGATCCTTCATGCTGGCGCGAACGCCTTCTTGTTCGGCGGGGGTGAGGAGTGCATCGATACCCTCTTTCCAGAGGGAATCGGTTTCGATGTCGTAATCAAACGAGGAGATACCCCCGAGATTGCCCTGCCACTGCTCACGACTGTTGCGTGGAAGGCCTTCGATGAATGCGCGCAGACGTTCAAGGGTGACGGTGGTGCCTTTGTCTTGAGCTTGGTCGAGCAGCGCGTGGAAGCGTGACAGGCGGTCGGGTTCGAGTTCGACCGCGCGTTCGATCCGTGATCGGAGGATGGCGGCCTCGATGCCGAGCCGCTTGCGAATCGCGACGTCTCCCCCTTTCATGCTTTTCTCCAGCTTTGCGGATTCGTCGGCGAGGAAGTCTGCGAGGGTCTTGCGTTGATCGATGGTCAACAGCGCGGCGACCTTTTCTTTCCAAGCTTTTTCCTGCCAGAGAGCCGGAATCTGCGGTTGGGGCGGGCCTCCCGCGTTGCGCTGAAAGAACACCGCGGATCCGGAAGCGCGCCGCGAAAAAAAGGACGAGAAGTTTTCTGCACCCAGCACTTGAACGCCGACACGATTGGTTCGAACCCAAGCCGAGATGGCTACGATAAACTCGCGAATGTGTTGGGTAGCGTCTCCGAGCGCTTTTTCCACGAGAGAAGCAGACGCGGATTGCAGGGCTGCGATGGTTTCGTCTGAAAGGGCCACCGTCTTCGCGAGATGCGAAACCTCTGCCTCCATCTCGCTTTCGAGGAGTTGTCGAAGTTGAGATTTACAGCTTTCGAGCGTTTCGTCTGAGACCTCATCGGCATTTGCGGGCGCTGCGGATGGGTTTTCAGTTTCTTGGGAAGGCTTCACCTTTTGCTCGGCCCAAGCGGTCGAATCGGCGGTGAGTAGTCCGGCAAACGCGAGCGCCCAGGGCGCTGCGAATGGGCGAGACATGGAGCGTGGGGTTCTCATTTGGAACGTCCCTCCAAGCGGCTGAAATAGCCGTCTAACCCAGATTTATATTCTGCGGGAAACTCTTTGCCTGCGACGCCGGTGGCCTGTCCGACTGCGCGGGGCGCGGAAGGAGGCTTGCCGTTTGCCGATCCAAGAATCGAGAGGGGGGAT
>JBEEPE010000036.1:0-5188 GCA_041191265.1 Verrucomicrobiota bacterium
AACCTCCCGCAGGCTCCGGTAAATCCAGTCGGTCGGACGCAGTCCAAAACACAGAGCGATCCCACGCCGCCCCCTTCAAAAACTCATCGCTTTCGTAATAGTACCGACTGCGGCCACGGACCGTTCCTCGCTTAATGCTGAAGCACCATTTCTTTCGGAACGGGTTGAAAAAGAACGAACAGTAATCATCCGCCGCAAGAGTTGTGGTCACCCCATCAGACCACGTTGTTCCGTCCGACACATGCAACGAATGGTTGAACCCATTGGGCCGCTGAGCTTTCGGAACATGCATCCAGCACGTCAGATATTTGAGCCGTTCCGCCGGATTCGCCGCATTCAAGTCGAGCCACACGCAGTTGTCCGACCCACCAGAACCAAGCTGCGTCCCCTTCCATTCCAACCCTCTTGGCAGCAACTGATTGCCAGTCCCCTTTCCAAGATCAGGCCGATGCCAGTGGACCATGTCTGGACTCGTGGCGACCGCCAACCCGCCACGCCATCCCGCAACATGGAACAACTTGAAGCGCTTCTCTGCGGGGTCGTAGAAAATGCCGCCCTGTCCGGTGAACACCGTCGCCTCTTCACCACGCTCGCCCTCGACCGAAGGAGCCAACTCGGCGGACGTTTCAGGCTTGAAGACGGGATTGCCCTCGAACTTGCGCGCCTTGTGGAAGGTTCTTTTCAACGTGGTGTGCTCAACCAAGAAATCGTCAACAAACAGCTGCCGCCCCACGTCGATCGGAATGACCTTCGGCCGAAAGCCTGCCAACTGCGGTCCCACTCGCTCATCGCGTCCTTTCAAATAGGGAACCTCCATCGGCTCACCAGAGCGTGAATCACGAAATGGTGGCGGCCACGGCGACGGCAACTGAATCCCGTTATACAACAGCTCCGGCTTCGAACCCGTTGCCTTATTCGCGAGCATCCGAAGTGCCGCATCTGGCGAATCCACCTTGCCTGCAAGCACATCCGATTCGCGGAACCGTGCCATCAAAATCTCCGCATCCGAATGCCGGTTCCAGTCGTACAACACATGGATGAGGCCATCGGGAGACTCGAACCCATCGGGATACGAGACACCAGCGCGCTCATCCAAAATCAACCCACCCTTCCAGGTCGCCCCTTCATCGTCGGAAAGCCATGCGCTCATGTGACTCCGCACTTTAAGCCGCTCCGCAGGCGATCCGTTCTTCACTAACAAGATCCGTCCCGACTGCAATCGACGCAGAAAAAAGCGCGCATTCACATTTTGCACCGTGCGCGCAACCGCAGGCTCGCTCCAAGTCACCCCACCGTCGCCCGAGAAACTCTCATGGGGCTGGCCCTTCGTCCGGGCTAGCATCCAGAGCCGACCATCACGCAACTCCACCGTCATGTGCTCGTCGAACTCCCAATCCGGAAAGCGCACGTTGCCACGCTCTTTCCACTGCTTCCCCTCATCCGCTGAAACAAACACCCGCGCGGTTTTCTGGTGCCAATCGGACACCGGAAGCAGCCAGTCTCCGTTCTTTAGCACCGTCGGCTTATTCAACGTGCATCCCTCCGCAAACATCACGGGCTCCGTCCACTCCGGCTCCCGCGCGTCGGGCTGATCGCAGCGCATGTACCAGTTGGTAATGCGCTTTTGAGGATCTCCCAACTGCTGGTCAAAAAAGAGCCACAGCCGCCCTTTCGGATCGGTCCAAAGATTGCCAACCAACGCTCCCGCAACTTTTTGCCCAGCGCTACTCCGAGCGCCCACCGCGACCCGCGGACGAGACCATGACGCGCCTCCATCATCACTGGTCGCCAGCAAAAAGTACCCGTCGGCACGATCACCGGTTCCCGTCCAACACCCCCAAATGCGGCCCTTCGGGGTTCGATCCATCCCGATGATCATTGCGCCCGGTCGCGCATCGTCCTGAAACGGAGCACCCGGATTGAGAATCACCGAAGGATGCAAGCCATCCTCGTCTCGAACCGCAGCCCCCTCCGCCAACGCAAGCACAACCATTTTGCTGAACTGAAACCGCTCACCGATTGCCACCGATTTTCGGTAGAGACTCACGCGGTTAATCTCTCCCGGAAACAGCTGCGATTCAGGACACTCCACTCGTTCAAACCCTGCACGCTTCAACGCGGCTTCCTGACTCGCAGCTTTCGGACGCTCCGTCGGGGTCATCGCGTAGAGCCTGCCTCGCCGACTCACGGTCACATCCATTCGCTCAATGCTGGTGCGATGAAAGGGAAGTTCACGCACGAGGGTTGGAACCTCGTCCACCACGTACTCGCGGTCGGTGAACAGTTTCACTCCGGGCTTCAAAAGTGCCGGCGCTGGCGGCGGCGGGGCAGGCCACTCTATGCGCTTCAAGCCCGCCTGAGACTCGAACGCTCCAACCGACTCCAGTTTACCGAACATGATTCGATCGGTAGACCCGCGATGGTCGCTCTGAGTCACTGAGAGCCAGAGGGTTCCCTCGTGTTCGTGGAACGTGGGATACTGGAAGGAGTGCGGGGTTTCGAAACGGTATTTCCGTTGCCAGTTTTTTCCGTCCTTCGAAACGTCCACGTTAAACACGCTTCTGCCGCAGTCCCCGATGCGCGTGTTTTCCTGCCATCCCAGATAATAAACCCCGCCAAAACGATCAAAGGTGGGCTTCGAGTTTAACCCTTTTGGCACAAATGATTTCTCAACGCCTTCCGTCCACTTTTTGCCGTCAGGGCTGGTGGTGAAGTGGTAGTTTCCAGCATCGTTGCGGCAGATTGCCATCCACGTTCCATCGGGCAAACGATTCACCGAGGATTCGCTCAACTGCTGGGTCTGCGGCTCATTGTAGTGGCCGACCACTTCGAACGTGGCGAAGTCATCTTGGAGAATCGCCAGAGCATTCTGTTTACCCGGAAAGTTATTCAGCGCGACGTATCGCCTTCCATCGAACTCCTTGAACGAGTCAAAGATGTACAAACCTTGGTTGACCGAGGGGCGCTTGAATCCGTTGGCGACCGCGTCCGCGTGAAAGTGTCGCGGTTCCATGTCAAACACGCCAGCCGCCGTCTTCAAGCGCGTCCGATGGATCTCCGCTTCAAAGGATTGCGTGCGAAGGTCAAAGTCTCGGTACCAAGTGACAGCCTGGGTTTTTGCCGGCTGACTGCAAAAATAGGTGCGAAGGGTGTGCTGATCTTTCCGGATGATTCGGGGAACGAACACCTGCGCGGCGGGGAGCGTTTCGTTGGCAAACGCCTGACCCGCCTTCGCCAGTAAATGCGTTTTTTCAACCCGCAGTGTTTCGAGGTTCAGCACACTCAAAATGCAGTACATCGCCGTGCCCGCTCCGTGCCCCGGAGCGACGTCGTTATCGTGCTCCACGACGTAGGCTCGGTTGCCCACGCAAACAAACTCGGCGTCGTGCGCACCCTTCGCGTGGTCTGGCGTCACCCGCACCAATCGCTGCATCACTCGGTCACCGGCAATGGCAGGGTCCCACGTCCGTGGAACCAACGATTCAGACACAGAATCGACAGCCCCGTTGGATGACAAAAGGGCGGCAAAAAGGAACAGCGGCAGAAGAAGGGTTCGGAAAGGCATGAACGTATTTTTTTGAGGAGGGTGAAACGCGGCCGATTAAGCGCAGCATTTCGTTTTGTGGTATGAGCAGACTTACTGCCGCTGATGGCGCGACATCAACCGAACCCATGCGGATCGCTCTTGTTGACCCACGGGGAGCGGAGGAAGAACGGAGCTTTTTGACCTCTGGATTGCGTTTTGACTGGAGCAATCCGGCGGTTGCCCGATTCTATCGCGTTTGATGCGCGCGATTCTTGCCCTCGAAGACGGACGAACCTTTCACGGTCAATCATTCGGAGCCACTGGCTCCGCCCTCGGTGAAGTTTGCTTCAACACCTCCATGACCGGCTATCAGGAGGTTCTGACGGATCCCTCTTATCGCGGACAGATTGTGACCATGACGTACCCCGAAATCGGGAACTACGGGATTAACTTCCTGGACGACGAGAGCGAGACCCCGCACGTGCGCGGTTTCGTGGTGGAGCAGGTCAGCCCTGTGGCGAGCAACTGGCGCTGCAAGGAAACCCTCGATGCCTATCTGAAGCGCTGGAACATTCCGGGCATTCAGGGAATCGATACGCGGGCATTGACGAAGCACCTTCGGGATAAAGGCGCCATGCGCGGCGTTGTTTCGACCGAGTTCGGGACGGAAGCCGAGGCGGTCCACGCAGCGAGTGAGGGAACCGGAGTGGCAGGGCAAGATTTCGTTCGCGAAGTGACTCCGAAGGCGGCCTACGATTGGGACCCCAAGGGAAGTGACTCGAGGCTCTGGACGACCTCCCGGCAACTTCCTGGCGTGGAGACGGATGAGACGTTGAATGAAAGCTTCTTCAAGCTGCAACCCGTGAAGCACCACATCGTCGCCTACGATTTCGGCATGAAGCGCAATATTTTGCGGCGTCTCCGGCAGGAGGGATTCGCGGTTCGTGTGGTTCCGGCGGACACCTCGGCGGAAGACGTTCTGGCCCTGAATCCGGATGGCGTCTTTTTGTCCAACGGCCCTGGCGACCCAGCGGCGTTGACGTACGTGCACCGCATTATCCG
The DNA here is from genome assembly GCA_041191265.1 of Verrucomicrobiota bacterium. Taxonomy (GTDB): domain Bacteria; phylum Verrucomicrobiota; class Verrucomicrobiia; order Chthoniobacterales; family Chthoniobacteraceae; genus JBEEPE01. The sequence continues at coordinate 4,589 of JBEEPE010000036.1, forward strand.
CGAGTTGATTGGCAAGAAGCCGATCTTCGGGATTTGCCTTGGTCATCAGATGCTCGGATACGCGTCCGGCGGAAAGACCTTCAAACTGAAGTTTGGGCACCGCGGCGGCAACCAACCGGTCAAGGATTTGACGACAGGAAAAGTTTCAATCACCTCCCAGAACCACGGGTTCGCCGTCGATCCCGATTCACTCCCGTCCGAGATGGAGGTTTCACACATCAACCTGAACGATGGTACCGTAGAAGGCCTAAGGCACCGTTCGGAGCCTGTGTTCAGCGTCCAGTACCACCCGGAAGCCGCCCCCGGCCCGAACGACGCATCCTACCTGTTCCAAGAGTTCTCGAACCTCATCACGAACGGTCGATAGGTTCGGTTCTCAAACACCGCCCTTCGGAGAAAGCGCAGTTTTCTCCGAATGCGGATGCCGAGAAGAGTCGCACAGGGCCGTCGCCCCCTCCGATGAGCCTGTGGTGGGTCTGAAACTCAGCCTTTGCCAAACCAAACCTCAATCCACGAGGCGAAATCAACCAGCGGTCATCCAGCCCTGCGGGGGCGGTCACCAATCGAGCGCCCCGCCCCCCCGCTCGACCCCTCGTCAAA
>JBEEPE010000037.1:0-4674 GCA_041191265.1 Verrucomicrobiota bacterium
CCCTCTCCGAAAAAAAGCCTCTCGGGTTGCTGGTCTCAGGATAGGTGCGCCTCGTGCTTCCCCACTTCTCCATGAAACGCTCCGCCACGATCCTGTCCCTTGCGGCCTACAGCATCCTTCCCGCCCAAGCTGCAGACATCAACGCTCCCAGCCCAAAGGCAAATGCGCTCCAACAAGCTGCCAGAGCCAGCGAGCCCTTCCTCGCTAAAGCCGAAGGTAAGGACGACCAATGGAGGAAATCCTTCAAGCTCCGGCCAGGCTTCCTCAGTGAAACCTGGGCAAGCGAACCGCTCCTCGGTAATCCGGTCGCCTTCACCTTTGACGATCAAGGCCGCTGCTTCACCTCCGAAACCAACCGCTACCGCTCGAGCGTCCTCGATATCAGGCATTATATGTTTATGCTCGAGGATGATATGGCGTCTCGAAGCGTGAAAGACCGCGTCGCCTATACCAAAAAGCACTTTCCCAACGACTGGCAAACCCTCGAGCGCGAAACCGAAGTCGTTCGATTGATTGAAGACTCCAAGGGCACCGGAAAAGCAGATAAATCACGCGTTTTCGCGGATGGGTTTAACACCATGCTCGACGGCATCGCCAGCGGTGTTCTTTCCCTCAACGGCAAAGTGTGGTTCACGAACATCCCCAACCTCTGGCTCTTGGAGGGCATCGGTCCCGACGGACGAGCCCAGCGCCGCGAAGCCCTCAGTCACGGGTGGGGCGTCCGGTTTAGCTACACAGGCCACGACTTCCACGGTCTATCCCTCGGGCCCGACGGACGACTCTACTTCACCATCGGCGACCGCGGGGCGCGCGTTGAGGACGCCTCGGGTCGTCCCATTATCGACCTCCCCGACGAAGGGGGCGTCTTCCGATGCGAGCCCAATGGAGCCAATCTGGAACTCGTCATGCGCGGACTGCGCAACCCGCAGGAGACCGCATTCGACGAACTCGGAAATCTCTTCACCGCTGACAACGATAGCGATCAAGGCGACCGCGAGCGGTTCGTGTACGTTGTGCCCGGTGCGGACGCCGGTTGGCGGGTAGGATGGCAACACCACCCCATCGGCAAACGCCACAACGCATGGCTCGCCCAATCGTTATGGGAACCGCGCGACCCCGCAAAAAAGCAACCGGCGCAGATTCTCTCCCCCATCATGAACATTCCGGACGGCCCCTCCGGAGTTGCCTACTACCCAGGCACGGGACTTCCCGAAGAGTTCCGTAACCGCTTCTTCGTCTGTAGCTTCAAAGGGTCCACCGCAAAGAGTGCCATCAACTCTTGGTCGGTCAAACCCGCCGGTGCGGGATTCGCCGTCGACAAATCCCCGGAAGAGTTCATTGGGAACACACAGGCGACCGACGTTGAGTTTGGCCCCGATTCCCGCATCTATCTGAGCGATTGGGGGTCAGAGGGATGGGAAAGCAAAGGCACAGGACGGATTTACCGCATCCAACACGAAACTTCTCGCCAGTCGCAGGCTCAAAAAATCAGCGAAGTTCAGACTCTCCTCAAAGAGGGCTTCGCCGCCCGCTCGTCCCAAGAGTTGGGCAAACTCCTTTCTGATAGTGATCAGCGCATCCGACTCCGCGCTCAATGGACCCTCTCCGACCGCTCTGATGCAGTCTCCCTCTTCGAATCCGTCATGAAATCGTCGAAAGAACGTCTACCGCGGCTCCATGCAGTCTGGGGACTCGGCCAAGTCGCACGAAAAAATCAGAAAGATGGTCCCGGCCCACTCGACCAAAAGGCGCTCGCCCTCTTCCCGAGCCTCCTCTCCGACCCCGACGCTGAAGTGCGGGCCAATACGCTGAAAGTAATCGGCGACTGCAAAGCCCGTCATCTCACCCAAAAGGGAGCTCTCGATGCCTCACTCAAAGATTCCGAGCCAAGAGTCCGCTTCTTCGCAGCAATGGCCGTGGGACAAACCGGTGCGAAGGAATCCCTCTCATCCGTCCTCGAAATGGTTCGTGAAAATGCCGACAAAGACCAGTACCTGCGTCATGCGGCCGTCATGGCTCTCAGTTTGAACAACGACAAAGAGTTGCTCGGACTAGGCATAACCGACCCCTCACCCTCGGTTCGGCTCGTCACGCTCCTCGCGATGGCTCGCACGAGCGACCCCCGCATCGTTGGATTCCTTCAGGACAGCTCTCCCCAAATCGTTGCAGAAGCCGCTTGGGCTATCACCCACGGATCCCTCAAGCCCGCTCAAGCCGATCTCGCCAAACTGGTCGGCAGAGAGGGTCTTACGGAATCGGTTGAACTTCAGTCGCTCAACGCCGCATTCCGAACTGGGGGGGACGAATCAGCGGCGGCAATCGCCGCGTTTGCCGCCAAATCAACGAAAGCCGAGGACCTGCGCGTTGAAGCACTCACCCAACTCTCGCTCTGGGCCCAGCCCCCGAAACGAGACCGCGTCCTTGGCACCTTCCGTCCTCTACCGCAGCGAGTAGCAGCACCCGCCGCGAAGGCGCTTCTCCCCCACCTTCAGACACTCCTCAGGGACAAAGAGAAGGTTTCCATCGCCGCGTGCTCCGCAGTCAACGCGCTTGCAGTCAAGGATGCTGCCCCCGCGCTGACAGCACTCGCCAACGACAACGCCGCAGCCGCCAAGGCCCGTGTCGCCGCCCTCGAAACCCTCTCCACCCTCGCGCCCGCTGATTTCACCGCCACCCTCACGGCGGCTCTCTCATCCCAAAGCACAAGCCTCCGAACCGCGGCCGCCGGACTCCTCGCAAAAAGGGATCCCAACGCCGCCGCCAAACAGCTCATCGGCGCTTGGAGCAACTCAGACGGTCAGCGAAAAAAATCTATCGCCGAAACCCTCGGTGCGGTTTCTTCCGCCGACTCGGACAAGTTCCTCGCTTCCCTCGTTGATCAGCTGAAGTCGGAGCCGCGGGAAGCCTGGCTCGAGATTTTGGAATCCGCCGCGCGCCAAGGCCCTCTCTCCAAGGCCGCCCTCGCTCGATACGAGTCGAATCTTCCAAAAAACGACCTCGTCGCGAAGTTCCTGCCAACCCAGTTTGGAGGCGATCGAAGCAATGGGGAGCGCCTCTTCAAAGAGCACGCTGTCGCAGCATGCATGCGCTGCCATCGCATTGGGGGAACCGGTGGCGATGCTGGACCCGCCCTCGACGGCTTCGCCAAAACGCACGACCGAAACTACGTGCTGGAGAGCATCGTGAACGTGAACGCCAAAATCGCCCCCGGCTTTCAGATGATCTCGGTAAACCTGAAAGACGGGACCTTCAAAGCGGGCCTCGTGAAATCAGAGAACAAGGAAACATTGACGCTTCAAATCCCAGGCGGTCCCGCGGAATCGATTCCCGTGGCAAACATCACAAAACGCGAAAACGCCCCGAGCGGGATGATTCCAAATCTCGGTGACTTGCTGTCGCGCCGCGAACTCCGCGACATCATTGAGTACGTCTCCTCCCTAAAATAGCGGGATTGAGGGCTGATGCGCCGACTTGTCGAAAAAAGAACTCGAGAGAGGATGCACCCCCGCGAAAAACTGAAACCCCATCCCGCAGTTCAGTCCCACACGCGATGGTTAAAATCCAAACTTGCAGGCTTCAACTTCCGGACCCACGGAGAATGGACGTGATTTCTCAGAGCAGAGCGAGTCTACTCCGGCGCTTAGAGGACGCTGGACGCCAAACTATCCGAGCCTGTTACTCAGCCGTTATGCCCCTGTTTTAGTTCTTCGCATGGAAAAAAAATGCCCCTAAGATTTCCACTCCCCCACTGAACAAAATGAAAACGTACTTCGTCGGTTTGCTCGCCTCAGTTCTCACTGTTGCTTCCGCGTTCGCACAAGCGCCTGTAAAGCAATCAGAAATCAAAATTGAGCGCTTGAAGGTCGAGCTACTGAAAACTCCGCAAATCCAAGCGCAAGGCTTGCCAAACAAACGCGTCCTGAAGGCCGGTGAATGGCTAGAGATTGAGGTAGAACTCTCCGCCCGTGCCGACGTCAACGACGTCTCGCTCAAGTTCCACTGCCTCATCATGAATCCCGACCAATCACTAAGCCACTACATTGGCGAGGTCACCCACACCAGGATTCCGAAAGGACGCGACCGTCACTCGGCCATGTTCCTCGATCCGCGCACCCTTGACTCCATTACCGAAGGAAAGTCCTTTTCGATGAACACCAACGTCAAAGCCGCATGGGTCGAACTGAGAAAAGGAGGCGAAGACATCGACCTCAAGTTTGAAGGCAACGGGGTCACTCAACAAAACGTGAAAGCTGCTCTGGATGGTGGCAAGGCTCGTGAAATCGCTGGATCGTTCCTGAGTAAAAACCAGACACCCTTCGGGCTTCTTCTCTGGGACTATTACGAACCGGTGAAACAGTAGGGCTCCGCCCCACCAGACAATCACCCGTGCTCCGAAACGAATCCGAGTATCCCGCTTAGCCAATAAAGCCCGAAACAATGGCATCACTCTCCCATTTCCTTACCCTGAAACTCGGGACCCAGAACGTAAGCCTCGCTGAGTTCAAATCGACGAAGAATGGGGGGCTTATTCTCTCTCGCGTCGAAGAGAGTGGGCTCGTGGCGGATCCTTCCGCCGACGCGACGCGGGTCGCCCAGACGAAGATGGCCATCGCCGAGCTTTCGACAAAAATCAAGCGAAAGGGTAGCCACATCCGAGTCTCTCTTGCCTCGCAA
>JBEEPE010000038.1:0-12845 GCA_041191265.1 Verrucomicrobiota bacterium
TGAGGGTGGTGCTCGGAGGGGGACTTGAACCCCCACGCCTTGCGGCATGCGCCCCTCAAACGCACGTGTCTGCCATTTCACCATCCGAGCGCTGAAGTGAGCGGTGAGAGTCTTTGAAGGGGGGGCGTCATGCAAGCCTGTTTTTTGGGGGCGGGAGCTCTGAGATGAGCGCGGAAAACGGTGCACTGATTCATTGGGCGAGGGGCCATTTTGCGGAATCGAAGGGGGCGACTGGGAGACCGGTTGCCCCAGCAACATTTGGCATGGCGTCCTGCGCCCATCCATATCTAACGCGGGTGGGTGCTGGAACGTTTGGGCTGGAGACGACGAGGGTATCCTTGTCGATCACGGCGTCTGCTGGGTGAAACTCGGTATTGGTTCCCGCAACTTCGAGGTGCGTCGGCGATTTGCCATCGCGTGTTTTGAGGGAGCCTCCGGTGTGTGCGAAGTGCAGACGCACTTTTGGGCCTTCAGTAACGAGTTTGGAGAACATGGGGGAGTGGGCCTCGATAGCTTTGCGGTTGTGGAGCGTCTGTAAGGCAAGTCGAGCGAGACGGCGACCAACATCGAGCTTATTGCGGGGGTGGATATCCGCCGGATTTTCGGTGATGTCATTGATGACCACCATTCCGGTGCCGGGGTGTTTGAGTGATGCGGTTTGGGCCATCCAAAACTCGCCCAACGTGTCGGCGGTGTGGTTCTTCGCATTGCCGGGCTTGAAGTAGTTGAACGGCGCGATCTGCACATAAAGGAACGGCAGGTCGTTGCGCCCCCAAATTCGGCGCCAAGTGTCCACCATGTCGTTCTGCCGTTTGGTGTAAGCTAATCCGTCGTTGTTGATGCAGTTGCTCTCACCTTGGTACCAGATGACACCGCTGATGGCGTAAGGTGCCATTGGACGGATGAGGCCATTATAGAGGCCACCGCGTTCGGACCATTGTTCGATGGGCGTGCCGCCGACGGATGCATTGAGGATGCCGACGGGGATGCCCAGCTCTTTGCGAAGTTCTTTCGCAAAGAAGTAGCCCACAGCCGAATCACCGTCGGTTGCTCCCGTGAGCAAGTCGCCTCGCGTGGCGTTGTGCCATCCTCCAGAGACGGCTTGAGATGGGGTCGGTCCATTTTCTCCCAAGGGCCCCGTCGAGTCGCCAAAGACCCATCCACGGACACCACTGCCCGCCTTTGCGATGGTGAATTGTCTCTGAAGCGAGTCATTAGCTCCGTCTGTCTCCGCCTTGGCGTGCTCAACGTTGTGCCTTTCCTGAAGTGTCCAGTGCATGTTGCTTTGGCCTGACGCGAGCCACACCTCGCCGATGACGAGGTCGCGCAGCGTGACGGTGTCGCCACCTGATTTGATGGTGAGGCGGTGCGGTGTCTCTGACGGTTTTCGGGGAGAAAGTGTGACGCCCCAGTTGCCGGCTTTGTCTGCGCGCGCGGTCTTGGTTTCAGCTGAATCTGGTTCGAGGGAAACCGATACGTTCGCACTGGGTTCGGCGGTGCCCCAGACGGGAATGTCTCGTCCGTGCTGGAGCACTGCTCGATCGGAGAATAGGCCATTGACGGTAAGCCTTTTGGGTGTCGGCTGCGGTTGTTCGGAGGCGAGCTGTGTCTTCAACCAAGGGCCGAGTTTTTGGTGCCACCGTGCGGCGTGCTGTTTGAGTCCTTCGACGCTGAAGTGGACGCCGGCACCATTTCGTTCCCGAAGCGGTCCGGTGAGGGCATCTGAGTCGGGGCCTTCGAATGCGGTGCCGGACTCCCAGACTTGGCGTTGGGCGAGCCGGATTTCTGGGGAGAACTCGTCACCCGGAACATGGTAAGAGGCTTGAGCGACGAACCAAGGGGCTTGCCAGCCGATGGCTTGGCGGCTGGAGCGGATGAGGGTTTCGAGGCTCATGCGGTACAGCTGGCCGCGTAGGGTTCGGGACGGGTCCGCTTGATTTGCATCGGATTCACCTTGGTGCCAGAGCACAGCGCGAAACCCGTTCTTGCCTAGGGGTCTGATACGATCCGTGAAGCGTTGATAAATGCTTCCGTTGGATTCGTAGGCGCTTCCTGAGACGCTGAGGACGTTGCCGACAATGGTGGGTGGGTTTGGGAATCGAACGCCTTGGGGAAGCCATTCGCGGACGCTGGTGGCACCAACGCCGCAGGCGACGAAGGCAACTGGGACGTTGAACTCGGAGGCCAGTTGATCGCCGAGGGGCGGGAGAAAGCTTCCGCTGCCGCCGGACGCGCCGGGCTGCGGATCGGCGCAGGGCTGCCACCGGTCTGTGGACGACATGGAAACCACGAGTGGGTTGGTTGCGGTGAGTTTCGATTCGCCGTGGTTGGCGGAGTTGGATTGTCCGGCAACCACGAAGACCTCGCCGATGCCCACGTGTTCGATGGTGGCGAGCTGAACGGGTTTTCCCTTCAACATGCCGCGCACCTCCACTTTGTACCAACCACCGGCGGGCGCTTTCACGGTCGCTTTGAAGCTTGGGACTCGCGACTCGTAGGGAAGTGGCTCCCAAGTGCCGTTGGTCGCGGTGAGCAACCGGATTTGCAGTGATTCCGGTACAGGCCCGCCTTTTTCCTGCGGCGATACGGTTCCTTCAATGAGAACGAATCCAGAGTCGCGCGTTTCGCGTTGGAACACTTGGTAGTCCACCGGTGACCGGAGCGCGAGTTTTGGAAGAGGAGTGTTGGAGGCGTCTTGTGCGAAGGAGGATAGCGAGATGGTGGCGAGGGTGAAGAACGACAGGAGGGAACGGTTCATAGGGTTGATTAAGAGTTAAATCGCAATGAGTCACTGGCCTTTGAGAAAGGCGAGAAGGTCGGCAACCTGTTGCGCAGTCAATCCATCCAGAAGGCCTGGCGGCATGATTGAGCCGGGTAGTGGTGCCAAAGCGGATACATCGGAACGCCGAATCGTTTCGCTGGCCCCGCCGGGCATGCGAAGGGTCACGTTGTCGGATGTCTCGCCCGCGACGAGGCCGGTGAGCGATGAGCCAGAGCGCAAGGACACAGTATACCCCGTGTAGGCAGGTGCCACTTCGGCGTCTGGGTTGGCAATGTGAAAGGCAATCATCTCCTTGGTCTGACGTCGCATGTCGTAGAGATCTGGCCCGAGTACGCTTCCCGTCTGCTCGAGGCGATGGCATGCGCTGCATAAGGCTCCGAACAAGGATTTTCCGACACGTCCGTCGAACGGTAGTTTCAGCGCCTCGGCAATTTTCGCGTCCGTCTCTGCTTTGCTGGAGCCTGCAACAGCGAGCGATTTTGTCATACGATCCGCGAGGGGTGACGGAGGATTTTTGAGAAGGTTTTGACGGATTCGGCTTGGAATCGAGGACGCCTTAACGATGCCGGATTCGACGAGTTGAAGGATGGCTTCTGGCTTTGCGGGATTCGAGGTTAGCGACGTGAGGACCACTTCGCGGAGCTCCGGAGAGAGCGAGGTCCAAACCGATGGGGTGATTGCCGTTTCCGCGGCTTGGAGTGGGGCGATGGCGGCCATGGTGCGGAAGGCTGCTGCGCGGATGTCGTTTGGATGCGGTGCTTTCCAAACGTCGAGAAGGGCTGGGAAGCTTTGGGATGCATCGACTTTTGCCGCCAGACCGAAAAGCGTTTTTGCTGAGCTCGAGGGGATTCTCCCTTTTTGAATGAAGACTAACGCCTTGGTGGCTGCTTTTGTGATCACCTCGTGATTTGCGGGCGTTTTGAGTTCCGAAACGAGCGCTGCTTCGAGTGCGATGGGGCCCGCTGTGAGTTGCGAAAGGGCGCCGAGGAGTTTCTCGTTTGTCTCAAACGACTTTGCGGTGAGCGTAAGCAACTCCACCGAGCCTTCGGGTTCGTCCTGCACCAACGGCCAAAGGGCACTGAGGAAAGCGTCTTCACGACCGTTAATCTGACTCACCGCCAATGCGCGAACCCAGCGGTCCGAAATGCCTTCTCGCGCGAGGGACGCAAGGCGAGGAATCTCCAACCTTTCACGACTGGCTGCGACGCGTGCCAACGTCGCAAAAGCGGTTCCGACTTTTGAGGCGGAAGATGAGTGGTTTATGGGTTCCGGCGAAGGACGGCCAGACGAACGCACACGCCAGATTCTTCCCCTGTCGCGTCCGGTGACAAAATCCGTCCGCTTGCGCACTTCTTCTGGAAGGTAGTCTGGGTGTTCAATGGTGCTCCGATACATGTCTGCGATGTAGAGACATCCGTCGGGACCCGTGGTCAGGAAAACGGGCCGGAACCAATCGTCTGTCGAGGCGACTGGTTCATGATCGGCGAGCAAGGGATCAGCATGGAACGAAGCGCCGTCGGGGGTTAGCAAGTCCGCATGAACAAGATTTCCCGTTGGATCGCAGGAGAATACCGCGTGCTGATAGCGTTTCGGTAGTCCTGTTCCCTGAAAGATGTGCACGCCGCAGGCCGCACTGAACGAACCCGTGTGCGAGTCTGCTGTCGTGATGTTTGAGCTAACGGGGTGAAGGCGCACTCCGCCTTTGTCGCCAGCGAAGCCCGACTTAACCAATCGGGGGTTGCAGTCCTGAACTGTCTCAGCGAACGCAAGGCGCGGGTTAGCGCCAAGCCATTCGGGCTGAAGGACAACGTGTTGAACGGGAATCCGGTTCATACAAATGAACCGACGTCCCTCGTTGTCGAACGTTTGCCCGTACTGGGATTTTCCTCCGGCATGTTGAACTTCACGACTGTCCGGATGGATTCGGATGTCACCGGTCATTTTGAACGCCGGTTCTTTCGGATGGGTGGGTCGAGTGAGTTCGCCTCCAACGAGACCGGCGGCGAGGTAAATCCATCCATCGGGTCCAAGCATCGGCTTGTTCACGCGGAGCTGAGTGCTCTTTGTCGTGTCAAAACCCGTGATCCAAACTTCGCGTTGATCGGCTTTTCCATCACCGTCGGTGTCTTTCAGAAACAGCAAGTCCGGCGAAGCGGTGACGAGAAGTCCGCCTCGAAAAGGAAGCACGCCGTTGGGGAAAGCGAGCCCGGAAGCAAAGACGGTGCGCTGATCCATCACGCCGTCCTTATCTGTGTCTTCCAAGAGAACGATGTTTCCAAGTCCGCTTCCGTCGCTCGGATAGCCGTTGTTTTCGGCGACATACAGGCGGTGCGGGCCATCGAAAGCGAGCGCGCAGGGGGAGCTTACCAAGGGTTCGGCTGCGACGAGTTCGACGGAGAGGTCCGAGGCGGTGATGAAGCAGTGCAGGGCATCTGTCGGTGAGAGGGCGTTGCCCGCCAGTAGGGAGAGCGGGAATGTGAGGACGAGTCCGAGGCAGGTTGCGGCGAGAGACCGGAGGGGATGTGGGCTCATACCCCTGCTCCTTTAGCGGGAACCGTGACAACGCACTGGAAAAGTTTAGCTAGGGCTCTCAGGAAACGCGTGAGCGGGGCAGTCGGTGCGATGGGGTTGGCGGAGGGGTAAGTTGTCCTTGTCAGAAGACGCTCGGCTGGGTGAGGTTTCGCGGCATGAAAGTAATTCCTGCTTTGTTTTGCATGTTGATGACGTGGACGGCGTTCGGTGTGACTCCTGATGGGCGGCGGAAGTTGGTTTTGATTGCGGGCAAGCCGTCGCATCCGTCAGGGATGCATGAGTTCCGTGCGGGAACGATGCTGTTGGAGAAGTGTTTGGCGGGAGTCAAAGGGTTGGTGGTGGATCGGCACGAGATGGGATGGGTCAAGGATGAGTCAACGTTCGCTGATGCGGACGCTGTGGTGATTTATGCGGACGGGGGGAAAGGGCATCCTGCGGTGCAGGGGGATCATCTGGCGACGCTTCGGACATTGGTGGAGAAGGGAGTGGGTTTCGGTTGCATGCACTACGGGGTGGAGGTTGAGCCTAGTTTGGGGGGAGCGGAGTTTAAGCAATGGATTGGAGGCCATTATGAGACGCTGTTCTCTTGTAATCCGCTGTGGGAGCCGATGTTCACGACCTTTCCTGTGCATCCGATTACGCGTGGGGTGAAGCCGTTTCAGATTTTGGATGAGTGGTACATCAACATGCGGTTCCGTCCGGCTTTTCAGGACGGCATAGCGGAAGCGCGCGACGCGGGGACGAAGTTTGTTCCGATCTTGGTGGCGACTCCTTCGGATGCGGTTCGCAACGGGCCTTATGTTTATCCCAAGGGGCCTTATGCGCACATTCAGGCCGAGAAGGGCGCGTCGGAGGCGACTATGTGGAGTTTGGAGCGGGCGGACGGCGGGCGCGGCTTTGGCTTCACGGGCGGGCATTTCCATAAGAACTGGGGAAACGCTGATTTTCGGAAAACCGTTCTGAACGCGTTGTTGTGGGTGACCAAGGTGGAGGTTCCTGGTGACGGGGTGGAGTCAACGGTCACGGAGGAGGATTTGGGCAAAAATCTTGATCCGAAAAGTGCGCCCAAGCCCAAGCCTGCGGCGAACGCGGGTGCTCCGGCTGAGAACGCGGTGTCAGCGTTGCGTTGAGGTGGATGGTGCGTGCGATCCTGTGGGGGCGGCGTTTGGCCCCCTCGGGAGGGCGCGCAGGCGGCACTTTACAGGCGCACGATTTTCACGCGGCCGGTGCTTCCGGAGACGGCGATGATGACTGAGGAGTCTGGTCGGTAGAGAGGGGTGAAGTTGCCGATGGACTGGGTGAATCCCAACACGATTTGAGAGGGTGTATCGGGTTTCGTGATGGCGTCCCAGCTCTCGAACAGGCACTCGCCGCGAGGGGTGAAACAGACTGCAGCGGGGAAAACCATCTTCTTGGATCCGGACGCCGTTCGAATCTCGGTGGAGAAACTGAGGGGGCTTTGCGGGACATCGGCCGTGATTTCAAAAAAATCATTTCGGGTGGAGCCCCCGTACTGTTGCAGGAAGTTGGGAAGCCCGAGAGCGTTACCGTCGCCGATGTATTTCGCGAGTGAGTCGACGAGTGGGCGTGTGGCACCGCTGGCGAATCCGCTCATGCTGCTTAAAACAATCCCATCAATTGATTTCGGGCTCGAGAGGAGTCGAGGATACGTCTTGGTTGAGGCGGCGGAATCGACGGGACGGGTTCCGTCGGGGTGGACTCTCCAGGTGGACATCCAAACTTCGTCGTTCCCGCTTTCGGAGTCGGTTGATTTGATTTGGGCGAAGGCAACCCAGACGAAAGCGCCTTTTGCCCGTGCTTCAGAGCGAGCGAGTTCGAGGGTGGCGGTGACCGAGGTGATAGCTTGGTCGATTTTTTTCCCTTTCATCACGCTGGTGATGCTGGGAGCTGCGACGGACAAGAGCGCGACGATGGCGAAGATGACGAAGACGAGTTCGGTCAGGGAAAATCCTGATTGGCTCTGCGCGTGGGGGGGCCGGAGGGACCCATTTGGGGGGGTGGGGGGACGCATCGGGTTTCTCTGACGGTACACTTGAGGCGGGCTGCTCGCAAGGAACGTCGGGGGAATCGCGGTTTGCCAGCGGAGCGGTTTCGGTGGACGGTGAAGGGCTACAAGGATGGACGCATTCAGACTGACAAATCTAACGGGGGTAAACGAGATTGGGGCGAACTGTTACCTCTTCGAATGGGGTGAGGTTCGGGTGATTGTGGATTGCGGTGCGCATCCCAAAAAGGAGGGTCGGGCAGCGTTGCCACGGTTTGATCGGTTGGAGGGAATTTCTGTCAGTGCCATTTTTTTGACGCATGCGCATCAGGATCATCTTGGTTCGTTGCCGGTGTTGACGCGGATGTATCCTGGCGTTCCGGTTTTCATGACGGAGGCGACGCGCTTGCTGGCGGATGCGATGTTGAGAAACTCGGTGAACGTGATGTTCCGCCGGAAAGAGGAGGCGGGTATTGAGGATTATCCGCTTTTTACGCACCGAGATGTGACGGCGGGCGGCAAGGCGTGGAGGGCGGTTCCGTTGAACCGGTGGTTCAACTTGAGGGGAGAGCGAGCCAAGGAAGACGAGGGCGAACCCGTGCTGTTCCGGTTTCACGATGCGGGTCACATTTTAGGATCGGTTTCCGTCGAGTTTCTCGCGGGAGGAAAACGGGTTTTGTACACGGGCGACATCAACCTTGAGAATCAGACGATGATGCAGGGCGCGAGCCTTCCGACCGAGGGGATTGACGTTCTTGTGGTGGAGACGACGCGAGGGCAGGTGCCTACTCCGGAGGGATTTACGCGAAAGGGTGAAGAGGCTCGTTTCATCGAGGCGATTAACGCGGTCTTTTCGGGTGGCGGTTCGGTGTTAGTGCCGGTTTTTGCGTTGGGTAAGACGCAGGAGTTGCTTCTGATGCTTCATCACGCGTTTGAGGAGGATCGCCTCAAGCGCTGCCCGATTTACATCGGAGGTCTGAGCACCAAGCTGACGGAGATTCATGATGACTTGGCGAAGACATCGACACGTCGCGAACTTGGACTGGAGCTGTTGGAGGAAGTTGATCCGTTCACCATCCGCGGATCTGACATCAACAATCTCGGTGTGAAGGCGCGAAGAATCTACGCGCTTTCAAGTGGGATGATGTCGGAAAACACGCTCTCGAACGTAGTGGCGGAGAGGTTTTTGTCGCATCCGCAAAATGGGGTTTTCTTTGTCGGGTACGCAGACCCGGAAACTCCGGGAGGCGCGCTCAAGCGGGTTGGGAAGGGGGGTGAGGTGAAGTTGCAGAAGGACGCGACCCCCATTCGGGTGCAGTGCCGCATTGAGGATTTCCAGTTTTCAGCGCACGGAACGCGGGAGACGATTTTGTCGTACATTCGACAGGTTTCGCCATCTCAACTCTATTTGGTGCATGGTGATACGGGGGCGTTGCGTTGGTTTGCTGAAAATGCAGTGCGCGAACTTCCTGACGCTGAGGTTTTTATTGGTGACTCGTTTTACATGCCTGAGGGTGATGGGTTGGGGGCGGCGGGTGAAACACTGGAGCCAGTGGCCTGATTAGTTCTATGGATGCTTCGTTTGACTTCATCGGTGACGGTGACCCGTCGATTTACGAGGTTCGTACCAAAGGACCGGGTCCGGCGGGGCGGTTGCCGCTGACGGAATCTTTGCTGATGGAGGCGCCGAGCGGCGACTTATTTGGGATGACCCAGAACGCGGGGATGGGGTGGAATCCTGCGGATTTGTTGCGGAGCCAGTTTTTGATTTTGAGCACGCAGGGAGGGTTGCGTGCGCCGGATGGGTCGCCGGTGGCGCTTGGGTTTCATACGGGCCATTGGGAGATTGGATTGATGGTTGAGGCGGCGGCGCGGAGTTTCAAACGCTTGGGCACCATCCCGTTTGCGGCAGCGTGTTCGGATCCGTGTGACGGTCGAACGCAGGGCACGACGGGGATGTTCGATAGTCTGCCGTATCGGAATGATGCCGCGACGGTGTTTCGTCGATTAGCCCGGTCGTTGCCGAGGCGAGAGGGGGTGCTGGGGGTTGCGACGTGCGACAAGGGGTTGCCGGCGATGATGATGGCGTTGGCGGGAATGCCTGAGCTTCCGTCGGTCGTCGTGCCGGGTGGGGTGACCTTGCCCCCTGAGGAGGGCGAGGACGCTGGCGCGGTTCAGACAATCGGGGCTCGGTTCGCGCATGGTCGATTGACGCTTTCGGAGGCAGCGGAGTTGGGCTGTCGCGCATGCGGTTCGCCGGGAGGGGGGTGCCAGTTTCTTGGAACAGCGGCGACCGCACAGGTGGTTGGCGAGGCGCTCGGGATGAGTTTACCGCACTCGGCGTTGGCGCCATCGGGGCAACCGGTGTGGTTGGATTTGGCCTCGCGATCGGCTGAGGCGTTGATTCGGTTGGCGCGTGGAAAAAAGCGGACTGCGGATATTGTGACTCCTGCGTCGATTCGTAACGCAATGACAGTCCACGCCGCTTTTGGGGGTTCCACGAATCTGTTGCTGCATGTGCCTGCGATTGCGCATGCTGCGGGTTTGGAACGTCCATCAGTGCAGGACTGGATTGAGGTAAACCGTTGCACTCCCCGCTTAGTCAGCGTTCTTCCGAATGGACCGGTTCATCACCCGACCGTCCGCGTTTTTCTCGCGGGCGGCGTTCCCGAGGTGATGCTGCATCTTGCGCGGTTGGGGTTGCTTGATTTGGAGGCGTTGACGGTTTCAGGACTGCCCTTGGGAGCGAATCTGGAAGCGTGGGAGGCGTCGGAACGGCGGAAGAAGTTCCGGGAGTTGCTGTTCACGCGGGATGGTGTTTCACCGGATGTGGTCATTTTTTCGCCCGAGCGCTCTGCCGAGCTTGGGCTGACGGGCACGCTTGTTTTTCCCAGAGGAAATCTCGCGCCGGAGGGCGCAGTGGTGAAGGCGACGGCAATTGATGCGTCGGTTTTGGATACGGACGGTGTGTACCGTAAAACTGGTCCAGCGCGGGTGTTTGTTCGGGAGAAGGAGGCGATGGCGGCGATTAAGAATGGGCGGATTCAAGCGGGAGACGTGATTGTGCTGGTGGGCGTTGGGCCGATGGGTACGGGCATGGAGGAGACCTATCAGTTGACGGGAGCATTGAAGCATCTGCCGTTTGGAAAACAGGTTGCGCTCGTTACAGATGCACGTTTTTCGGGGGTTTCGACGGGGGCGTGCATTGGGCATGTCGGGCCGGAGGGGTTGGCTGGCGGGCCGATTGGTCGCGTGCGTGATGGGGATGTGCTTCGTATTGAGATTGATGGAAGGAATGGGACTGGTTGTCTGGATTTGGTCGGGGCGGACGGGGTGATGTTTGGTGCAGATGCGGGGACTGATGTGCTTTTGAAGCGAGGGGCGGATCCGCGGATGTCGCCGGATGAGCGGTTGCCGGCGGACACGCGGTTGTGGGCGCTATTACAGAACGCCAGTGGCGGCACGTGGGGTGGATGTGTTTACGATGTGAATCGTGTGGCGGAGCGATTGTCTTCCTGAGGGTAGGAACGGGCTTTGCGTGTTCGTTGTTAAGGGAGGGCTAAGTTTACAGGAACTGGGCCGCTCGGATTCGATGATGGTAAATAACTTGAAATAAGAACTGTATGAAAGAAGCGCAAGCGATAGCGGAAGAGTTGGGGTTGAGATTTGTGAAAAACGAGCCTGGGTACTTGAACCTGTGTATTCGGTCGGGGAACCAGTTGATTACTTCGGGACATGTCAGTGATCTCAAGGGCAAGCTGGGAGCAGGCTTGGGTACTGAGGAAGGGTATCGTGCGGCGCGTAACTGCGCAGAGAAGGTCTTGAACTCTGTTTGGAATACGCACGGGACCTTGAACGGGTTGCGCGTTCTGAAGGTACTCGGTTGCGTGAATTCTTCATTGGAATACACCGACCAGCATTTGGTGGTGAACGGGTGCTCCGATTTGTTGCATGAAATCTTTGGGAAGACGGGGAATGGTTATCACGCTCGTAGCGCGCTCGGGTTCGCGCAGTTGCCGACGGGTGCGGCGGTCGAAGTAGAGGCCATTTTCGAGGTTATCGGGTAACAGGCGATTTCGATTGGCTGTTGACTCAGGGGGAGCGCGGATTCATCGTTTGCCACCTGTAGCTTCTTCTTCGAGAAGCTGCGGGATTGAGTGACGGGCTGTGGCTCAGCTTGGTAGAGCGCTTCGTTCGGGACGAAGAGGCCGCGGGTTCGAATCCCGCCAGCCCGACCACTTCAAGGCAACTGTGGATTTAACGTTCCTCGGTGTTGTGGATTTGTCTCGGCGATCCGAGTAGATTTTTGAGACGCGTCAGACGGTTTGAAAGTCCATCCGGCAGAGGGACTCCGGATTTGGAGAGGAGTTCCGGAGTAGACTGTGATGGCTGAACTAGGAGAGGTCGAGGGGGCCGTCAGCGCAGAGATCGGCTTGGCCGAATGTCGAGAGTCCGGTGTGGCCCATCGCGTGGGCGAGGGAGAGCCAGAGTCGATTGTGGGGCACCTTGTCAAACTGAACAGAGCGGCCCATTTGGAACCCAGCTCCGCCTCCCACAAGGACAAGGGGAACGTTGTCGAGGGTGTGGGAGTTTCCTTTGCCGAGTTCGTTCGTCCAAAGCACAAGGGTGTTGTCGAGCATGGAGCCTGTCCCGCCTGGCTCGGGAGTATCGCGAAGCTTGGTCAGGAGGTAAGCGAGTTCGCCGGCGAACCATTGGTTAATCTTCAGCAGCTTTGCGTAGGCATCCTTATTGGAGTCGGGCTCGTGCGAGAGCGTGTGGTGTCCTTCCTCGACGCCAATCCATCGCATCTGCGCGTTTCCGACGCTCCGCATGTACTGAAGGGTCGCCACACGCGCCATGTCGTTGGCAAACGCATTCACCAGCAGGTCGATCTGCATGCGACTGATCTTTGGGGTGTTGTCATTGACCAATTCCACACCGGGGTCGGGTGGGGGCATTCGGTGAGTGATTGAATTATCAGGCGGCGCTTTGAGTTCCTTTTCGAAACCTCGGACCAGTTCCATATGCTGCTGCAGAAGCTGTTTGTCGCTGCTGCTTAAGCGAGATCCAACCTTGCGGAAATCCTCTTTCACGTCGTCCAGCACGCTCACGAGCAAATCCTTGTCCTTCACCGTGCCGTACAGTTTGGAGAACATTCGGTAGGGATCATCCAGCGGCGCAACGGGTTGGTTGGGGCCGAGGTAGGACATCCGAGTCCAAGGGTCTGCGCGGTTTGGCACCGCTACACCGAACTCCAAGGAGCCAAAGCGTGTTTTCGTTGCGGGATTTTTTTGGAGGAACTGTTTGATTTCCTGATCAATCGAGATGCTGCTGGCCCAGCCCGCTGGCTGGCCGCCGCCGCCCATGATGTTGCCCGGCAACAGTCCGTTTGCCGTGAGCAGGCAACTCATGCCGCGCATGTGTTGGTCTCCATCTCCTCGGATTTTGTTGTAAACGCCCTTCACCATCAGTGTCTGATCTCGGAAGGGCGCAAGTGCTTCCAAGATGGGTTTGAAAGCGAAATCG
>JBEEPE010000039.1:0-3584 GCA_041191265.1 Verrucomicrobiota bacterium
GCTGCATCGCCGCCACACGCTTCCGCGAATCTCCCGCCGGAATCAAATCCCGAGGCAACATCAAGTACGCGTAGGCCTTCATCCCCCCTCGGCCAACCCGTCCACGCAGCTGGTACAGATCTGCCAATCCAAATCGATCAGCCCGGTCGATGATAATCGTATTGGCGTTCGGAATATCCAACCCGCTCTCGATAATCGTCGTCGCAACCAAAACATCCGCAGACCCCGTGATAAACCGTTGCATCACGTCCTCCAACTCTCCGTCCGCCATCTGCCCGTGCCCCGTAATCACCCGCGCCCCAGGCACCAACTCCGTAATCCGCTTCCTCATCCACTCAATGCTCTCCACCCGGTTATGGAGAAAATACACCTGCCCACCGCGCTGAATCTCCCGCTGAATCGCATCCCGAATCACCCGCTCGTCGTACGGACGAACCTCTGTCTCAACCGGAATCCGGTTCGCCGGAGGTGTCTCTAACGTGCTCATCTCCCGCGCTCCCATCAGCGAAAGATACAACGTCCGAGGAATCGGCGTCGCAGACAACGTCAACTGGTCCACCAAGCGAAACCGCGCCTTCAACTCCTCCTTGTGCTTCACCCCAAACCGCTGCTCCTCATCCACAATCACCAATCCGAGATCACGGAAACGCGTATCCTTCGAAATCACACGATGCGTCCCCACCACGATGTCCACCGAGCCATCCTGCAGTCCCTTTAACGTCTCCGTCTGCTCCCCCCGATTTCGGTACCGAGACAGCATCTCCACCCGAATCGGAAAGGCACTCATCCTCTCCCGAAAGGTGCGATAGTGCTGCTCTGCTAAGACCGTCGTCGGAACCAAAACCGCAACCTGACGCCGTCCCATGACCGCCTTAAAAGCCGCCCTCAACGCAACCTCCGTTTTACCAAACCCCACGTCCCCACAAATCAATCGATCCATCGGACGCTCCGATTCCATATCCCGCTTCACCGCCTCAATGGCCCTCAACTGATCCTGCGTCTCCTCGAACGGACAGGAGTCCTCAAACTCATGCTGCCAATGGGTGTCCGGCGGCGATGCAATCCCCACCGCACTCATCCGCTGCGCCTGAATCTCCAAAAGCCGTCCGGCATACTCCACCGCCGCCCGCTCCGCTCTAACCTTGGATCGCCCCCACTTGCCGTCCCCCAACTCATTAAGCGGCGGATTCTTACGCCCCAGACCAACATACTTCGAAATCTGGTTCGCCTGCTCCATCGGCACATACACCCGAGCACGCTTCGCGTACTCAATCACCATCACCTTCTCCTCCCCTCCGCCCTCCCGCGGAATCTCACTCAACCCCTCATAGCGACCAATCCCGTACTCCAAATGCACCACCAAATCCCCCTCCTGAATCTCCGAAAAATCCATCGGCCCCAACGCCAACAAATCCCGAAACCGCTGCCCCGCACCCCGCGTCACTCGAATCGGCTTCGACCGACCCAACATCTCGTCATCCGTGATCACCGCAACCCGCGCACCAGGACAGGTGAACCCTCCCGTGATTTCGCCCTCAACAAAAATCAACGACTCAGAATATCCCGTCGGAATAATCTCCCGCATCCGCTCCATCTCCCCCTCATTCTGGCAAACCAGAAAAACCGACCACGAACGCTGGCGCCATTCCTCCAACTGCCCCAACAGTCGGTCCCGCTTAATCTGGTCCACAATAAACTCGCCCGCATGGAGATCCGCCATGTCCGCCGGGAAACACGCGCCATCCATCTCCGTCGCCTCAGAGGGCAATCCCCTCAGCACCCGCGCAAACCGTCCGTGAAATGCCTCCGGAAAATCAGCCCCTTGGGCCGCCCCGAGGTCCGCGTAAATCACCAAATCCTCCGCACGTAAACACTCGCGCAACGTCGTCGTGCGCATCGCCTCCTCATCCCCAAGCACCAAACCGATCTCTGGGAACGATTCCACCGACATCTGCGAGTGCACATTGAACCCGCGAATCGACTCCAATTCGTCCCCAAACCAGTCCGTACGAACTGGCACTGAATCCGCCACCGCAAAAACGTCCAGAATACTCCCACGAACCGCATATTGCCTTCGCTCAAACACTTGAGAAACCTTCTCAAAACCAGCCTCGTCGAGCTTTCGCTCCAACGCATCGCGGTCCATGCGCATGCCCGCCTTCAGCCTCACTTCGCCGCGAGAAATCTCCTCAGCCAAGGGAACCGATTCCATCAAGCTCGCCATCACCGCCACCACAAGCCCCTGCTTTGCCCTCCGTAACTCAGGCACCTTTCTCAAAACAGCCAACCGCTCAGCCACCACCTCTCCGTCGCTCACCGCCTCCCCGTCCGACTTCGCCGGCGCCTCCGGGAGAAGCAAAACCGACTCAAACAACTGGCCCAGCACCCCGCAAATCCGACTCTGAGCGTGCGCGTCACTCACGAAAACCCACGTCAACCCACGGCCATGCTGAGCCTCTGCAACCATCCCCGCCACAACAGGCTGAGCACATCCATCAATATACCCAACATCAATCGATACCGCCCCCTTCCGCTTCAGCGGCGCCAAAACCTTTTTGAACGGCCCGCCGCCGCGCAATGCCTCGGTAATGCCCGCTATCCCGCCCATGTTCGCCTAAAAACTCAACGCCTCAGCGCCGACGGCGCGCCCCCATAAACATACTCGCCTTACTCCGAGCAGGCCGGGCCGGTCCGCCATTCAACAACATAGTGAACAGGTAGCTAAACCCTTCCAACTTCCGCCGCTCAATCGGCGAGCCAATGAAGCCCTCAATCGCACGCACCGCATCCGTATCCTCAGCCGAAAAAATCGTGAACGCCTCGCCGGTGGTCTGTGCCCGTCCTGTCCTGCCAATCCGATGCACGTAATCCTCTGGATGCCCGGGCACATCGTAATTGATGACGTGCGAGACCCCTGCAATGTCTAATCCGCGCGCCGCCAAATCCGTGGCAACCAGCAGCTTGAATCGACCCGACTTAAACCCGTCCAACGCTTCGGTTCGCTCTTTCTGTGAACGGTCCGCATGCATGACCGCCACAGGATGCCCACTCTCACCCAACCGCGCCGCAATACGGTCCGCATTCACCTTGGTTGCCGAAAAAATGATACAACTGTCAAAACTCGTCCTCGCCAAAATCTCCAACAACAAATCGAACTTCTGATCCTTCGCCACCGGATACAGCGCGTGCGCGACCGTCTCCGCCGGCGAAAGCCTCTGCCCAATCTCAATCACCTCGGGTTCCTTCAAAACCCACTTGGCCATCCGATCAATCTCCGGCGGCATCGTTGCCGAGAAAAACAGCGTCTGCCTCTGGGCTGGGCACTTCTCCACAATCTGCCGAACCTGCGGCAAAAAGCCCATATCCAGCATCCGATCCACCTCGTCCAAAATCAGATACCGAATCGAAGACAACGAAATCGTCCCGTCATCCATAAAGTCCAGCAACCGCCCCGGCGTCGCCACCAACACGTCAATCCCGCGCTTCAGCTTGTCACGCTGTCCCCCGTGCTTCACCCCCCCGTGAACCAACCCAATCTCTAAATCCGAGAACCGCGCAAACCAACGCAACGACTCTTCCACCTG
>JBEEPE010000040.1:0-6665 GCA_041191265.1 Verrucomicrobiota bacterium
ACAACTTCTCCAGCCGCGTGTCACTCTCCCGCGCACACACAAACTGACGAAGGTAGGCGGACACCAAGCGAACCCAATGCTGCTCACTCGCCGGCAACTGCTTCGCCCGCACCTCATTCAACAACCCAAGAATCGCATGCCGCATCGGATGCGGATCCCAACGCGTTAACGCCGACGATGAGTTCACCGGAGATCGCATCCCCGCCGGTGATGACATCCGAACCCACGAAAAACCCCAGCGCGTCTTCCGGTCCGCACGAAAGGCCAAAACCACGTGCGGCGGCGCCAGAAACGCCCAACCCGCGCGCACGCGCTGCCATCGACCATCCAGAAAAGCCGATCCCTCACCCTCAAAACACGAAAGCAAATACGCCCCACTCAAATCCATCCGCACAATTTCATACGGAGGCAATGCCTCACAGACCCCAACGTGCGCAATATGCTCAGCCTCAAACAATGGGCATTCCGACGCCGTCAACCGAGACTCACGCGAGCGCTCACCCAGAACGCTCCGTTCCGCAAGGTCACTCCCGTCGACTGACACGTTCTCCGTCACGGCGATTAACGATTCGATCCAACCTCCGATGCAGCATCACCTTTCGCGCGCCCCGCTCCGTCTTTTCTCCCGGAATCCGAATCGTCCATCTCAGGACTCCGATACGCCGGACGTTTCAAAAAGGGGGCAAACAACGTGACCTCTTTGTTCTTGCGGTTGAGATACGGCATGATGGTCCCCTTCATGATGTGCATGAGAAACCCTCCAATCAGCACGCCCCCGATAATCATCCGCAGCAAAAAGTAATCTTCCTTTGGCTTTGGCATCCTCGAACGTTAGCGAAACAAACGCTTCTCCGCGAAACTTTATCCCGCACGCGCCACTCATGTCCGCTCCCGCCTTCCCGCCTCACTCCCCATCAGAGGAATCACGTTCGTTCCTCCTTACATCCGAAAAAGGCTGGGAACCAACCAGCTCCATCCCGCTCTCCGATCGCGGTTTCCGATACGGAATGCATCTCTTCGAAAGCTTTGCCCTGATTGACGGACAACCCGAGTTTCTCGAAGCACATCTTCACCGCCTCAACGCCTCGGTCCTCCAACTTCACTACCAACCCCAACCAAACTGGCTCGCGCAAATCCGCGAACTCCTGAAGCAACTTCCCGCCACCACATCCCAGTTCGGAAGAATCTATGTCACCGCCGGCGACGGCTCTCCCGCAGCCCCCCCATCGCAAGCACGCGTTTTTCTCGCGCTCGAACCGCGCACGCGCGCGCTTCCGCAATCCTACGCCCTCGCGCCCATGGACTGCCCGCTCCACGGCGATGAGCAACCAGCCTCTGGATTCCTTAAATCCGGCCACTACAGCATCCGTTGCCAAGCCCTTCAGCGCGCTCGCAACCAGAATGCCGATGAGGCCCTGCTCATTGATCCCATCCACGGTGCGCTATCCGCCTCCATGGCGAACTTCTTCTGGAAACTCGATGGCCACTGGAGCACCGCTCCCATTGGAAAAGCCGTCAGAAACGGCGTTTGGCGTGAATGGTGGATTCAACAAATCAACGCCTCCGAGAGCCACCTGGACCCCAAAGACCTTCCTCGCCTCCAATCAGCCGCACTGACTTCCTCGTGGATCGGCGTCATGCCTGTCCACCGCATCGGTGAAACCGCTCTTCCAGAAAGCGCCCCTCGCATCGCCGCTGAGCCGCGCCGCCTCACCGACTGACCCTAGCGTCACTTCGCAAACATCGCGTGAGACCGGTCGCCACCGCTCAAGATGTAGGCAACCAAGTCCAAAACTTCCTCCTTCTTCAACATCGACAAAAGCATCGGTGGCATCGGTGAAACCTTGCTCAACTCAATGCTCTTCACCTCTTTCCGATCAATCGAAACCCGTTGATTCGGATCGCTCAAATCCGTGTTCAACGTGACCGTGTCCCCACCCAAGTTCACCACCACACCCGAAACGGTTTCACCACTGTTTCGAGTCACAATGATGGGCGCGAACTGTTCGTTGATCTCTTTGCTCGGATGAATGATCTGATCCAACAAATCATGCGCGCTGTAACGACCACCCGCCCCCGTCAAATCTGGTCCCGTCATCCCGCCCGCATTACCAAACCGGTGACACGAATAACACGCCGCTGCCCCAAACATGCGCCGCCCCGTTTCAAAATCGCGCCCCTTCAATCCCGCCCCCGTAGCCGCAGCACTCAACTCTTCCAGCGTCCAAGCCGTCGGCGTGCGACCCGCAAAAATCGCCCCCACGTTTTCCATCACCGATTTCGTCTCCGGCTTCCTCGCAATCAACTCCGCAAGAGACTGCCGGTCCTCCGTCGAAAACGTCTCCAATGAATCATTGCGAATGAACTCAATAAACTTCGAAAAACTCGCCCCGCCCCGATAGTTCGCAGCCCGCAAAAACCACTCCAACTGACGCTTGCGCAACTCTGGCGTCCAGCCCGTCCGCAACATCCGCAGGCTCCGCGCGTACTCCATCTGCGGCTCCTGACTCTCCGCCGCCTCAATCAATGCCATGCCTTTCGCAGCCGCAGTCGGCGCCTGCAAATACGACAGCGTCTCACACAAAAGCCAGTTCAGTTCAAACGTCGGCGCAGGAAAGAGCGCATCATACTGCGACACCATCCGCGCAACCGCACCGCCACTCGGGTTGCCGAACCGATGCAAAACAATCTGCGCAACTCGCACGTGAAGCGCGCGGGTCTCCACATCCAGTTTCCCCAAATCCATCTCCAACAACGCTCCCACCAGTCGATCGCGGAGTTCTCCGTCAACAACATGACCCTCACCCCGATGCGTCGGACACACACCGCCCACCCGGGCCATCGCCAAAAGCGCCTCCAACTTCACCAACGGCTGCGCCTCCGCGAAGGCGCGCTGCGCCCACCCAGCCAACGGCTGGTGCTCCAACGCCGTTCGCGCAGCCCACCGCACCCACCGATCCCGATTCCCCAAATGCGGCCACACCTCACCCATCGCCGAGGAATCCACGCGCCCATGGAAACTCTCCAGCCTCCGCCTCAACCCCACCACCGAATCAACCGACGCAGCCTGATCCGCCGCAGCGACGACTCCTGCCGTGCTCTCCGCACCCGTGTACGTCACACGATACAAACCGGACTGCACCCGCCGACCTCCAATCGCAAAATACATCGCCCCATCAGCACCGATAATCGCATCCGTAACAGGCAACGGTCCGCCAGTCACAAACTCCTCCTTCGAAGCGGTATAAGTGCTTCCCTGCCGCTTCAAATGCACCGCGTAAATCTTTCCCCAACTCCAATCCAAAACGAAAAGCGCCTCCTGATACTTCGCAGGAAACTTCGCCCCGTAACCAAACGTCGTTCCCGTCGGCGAGCCCGGACCAATATTCAACGTCGAGGGCAAGTTGTCCGCGTAAAACTCCGCATACTTTCCCGCCCCATTTCTCCACCCGTACTCGCCCCCGCTCACCACATGATTAATCCGCGTCGGCCGGTACCAAGGAGTGTTGAAGTCGTACTCCATGTCCGCGTCGTACGTGAACAAATCCCCACTCCGGTTCAGCGACGCATCGTAAATGTTGCGAAACCCGCTCGCGAAAATCTCCATGTCTTTCCCGTCAGGCGACACGCGATAAATGATGCCGCCCGGCGCCATCACATGCCGGTTGTGGCCACGACCGTCCGGCATCCGCGGGAGAAGGTGATCGTCCCCCCAAATCTTCGGAACCGGCGATGAGGCCAACGTCCCCTTCACCGGACCCTCAGCCAGCACCGCGTTATTGCCAGTCACCAAATAAAACCCCTTCCCGTCCGGCGTCGGAACCACCGCGTGAACCCCGTGGTCGCTCTTCGAGTCAAACGCGCGCAACAGCTCCACCTTGTCCAACTCATCATCCCCGTTCGTATCGCTGATGCGGTAAAAGCCGCTCTGAATCTTGCTCTCGTAATCATTCACGCCGGCATAGAGCGCACCAAAAGCCCATACCATCCCGTTGATGGCGCGAACATTCACCGGAACCTTCTGAATGGCATCAGCCTGCAATGACTTCCCAAGCGCCGGAGGCGTGAATCGATACAAATCCCCGTACTGATCGCTCACATAGATGCGGCCCTTCGGGTCGTTACACAAAGCGACCCAAGATCCCTGCTCGACCCCAGGCACGGAATACAGCAACTCGACCTTAAACCCCGGCAACGCGCGAATCCGATCCACCGGCGTCGCCTTGTTCTCACCAATGGCTGGTCCCACGACCGCCGGACGCTTCTCCTTTTTTGCCTGCGCCCGCAACTCCCCGGCGCTCAGGCGCAAGGACAGAACCGCCACCAAACCCAACGCGATGTGCACGATACTTTTCATGTGAAAAACTCAGATTACCTCAAAGCCGCTCGGCGGACGATTCACGCCCCGCCACACAGCCAGATTACCGAATGTACATGAACTCGTTCGTCAGCAGCACCACCTGCGCATAGCGCTCAAACGGCGTCAGCGGACGACTCGGAGCAGCCGCAGGCCCTGCCTTGCGCTTCGCAGCGCCCGCTTCCACCGCATCCACCAACGCGTTCGTCTCCACCAACGCCTCAGGCGCCGCATTCAGAAATGCACGGGCCGCCTCCATCTCAGTCGCACTCGGCTCACGCTGCAGCACACTCTGAAACACAAAACGCACCTTGTCGTCGTCCCGCGCAGCCTTCGGAAAATCCTTCCGCGTCACCAGCGCCCGAACCTGCTCCGCCATAAACGGACTGTTCATCATGAACAACGCTTGTTGAGGCACCGTCGTCAAAACCCGTTCGCCAGTACTGATTTCCGGATTGGCAAAATCAAAGGTGTTAAACATTTCGGGCAGTCGCGAGCGATCAATCAACGCATACACCGTTCGGCGATCTCGGCTCGCCGTCAGCGCCTTTGGATCCAGTGCCTGACGCTTTTTCAACGTCACACCCGAAACAGAAGTCGCCGCCTCGTCGATCAAACTAAACGGACGCCCCCCGCGTTGATCTAAATCCAATCGCGCCCCCACCGTTAACAACGCATCGCGCATCTGCTCGAAATCCAGACGCTGAACATTCGCGCGCCATAAGTATTGGTTCGTCGGATCAGCCGCCATCCCCGCCTCATTCGGTTTGCTGTCCTGACAATATGTCGACGACATCACAATGAGCTTGTGCAACGCCTTCGTTGACCAGCCGTGGTCCATGAACCAACCCGCAAGCCAATCCAACATCTCCGGATGACTCGGGTCTTCCGAACGCGTTCCAAAATCGCTCACCGTACGCACGATTCCTTGACCAAAATGCCACTGCCACACTCGGTTAACGAAAACGCGCGCCGTCAGAGGATTCTCCCGAGAAGCAATCGCACGCGCCATCTCTAACCGACCGCTGCCCTCCTTGAAGGGTTTGCTGTCGTCGCCTCCGAAAAGCGAGAGCCAGCGACGCGGCACCACCGGTCCCTTGTTCGTCGCCTCACCCCGAATCAGAACCGGCGAATTGCGAGGATTCGCTCGATCAATCATCGACATCGCACGCACCGGCGCGCCCTCGTGCGTCAAATCCAACGAAGCCATCCGCGCCCGAATCGCGGCCTGCCCGTTATTGAACGCAGCCCCCAACGTGCGCGCGGTGGTCGCCTCACTCGGTAACATCGATCCCCCAGCCGCAATCACCGCCTTCCGCAACTCCTCCATCACTGAGTCATCAAGCGATTTACTAGCCTTCGTAAGTGCAACACCACCGCTCCGACCACGCGTTTCAAACTCGGCAAACCCCATCGCTTTGTGCAACCGCTCGAACACCCCGTTGTACACTTTCGCAACCTCTTCGAGCGAACTCGGTGAAGCCTCCGCCAAAGCAGTCAACACCGCACCACTCACGTCCCCCGCTTCACCCAACTTACTCAAAACGTCGCGACTCTTCTCCGCAAACCCCTCGGCAGGGAGAGAGGCCAACGCAAACCAAGGCGCAAAAATGGCGTCCGGCTTATTCTTGTTCGCGGCTTCAATCTCGCGAAACCGCTCCAAAGAGGACTGCGCAATCTCCGCCTTCAAACCACGGTCCCGCGCCGCAATGCGGAAGTTGCCACCCTTCTTCGACGTATCCGTCGTCTTCGCCGTCTGGTGCGCCAGTAAAAGGTAGTCACCCGTCCGCTCCATCATCCCCGCCGCCAACCGCGCAGCCTCGCCCGCCGTGTAATCCTCAAACTCTTTCTGAATCTTCGCCATCTCCGCTTGGTAATCCCCGTACTTCGGATTCTTCTCCGGATCCTCCAGCAAAGGCCCGGGCACCTGTTCCTCACTACTCGAAAACACGCCGTGCAGCGCGTAGTAATCACGCGTGGGAACAGGGTCAAACTTGTGGTCATGACACCGTGCGCACGCACCCGTCAGCCCCATCAACCCCTTCGTCACCACGTCAATCCGGTCATCCAAAACGTCGTTCTCGTTCCCCATGAACCGTTTGCCCAAGGTCAAAAAACCCATCGCAGCCAGCAACCGAGGATTGTCCTTCGACTCAGGCAACCGGTCCGCAGCAATCTGCTCAACAATGAACCGGTCGTAAGGCGTGTCCTGATTGAACGCATCAATCACGTAATCGCGATACGTCCAACCATTCGAAAACACCGGCGTTGATTTGCGCTGGTTCGCGCGATCCCCGCTCGTGTCCGC
>JBEEPE010000041.1:0-7346 GCA_041191265.1 Verrucomicrobiota bacterium
TGGTATGCTGCAATAAAGTGGTGCAATGCGAGGAGTGAGAAGGAAGGTAAGACGCCCGTGTACAGAATTGGGGGAGCGGTTTACCGGACGGGGGAGGGAAAAGAGCTGAACGGAGTGAAGGGAGACTTGACGCTTGAAACGAGCGGGAACGGGTATCGGTTGCCACTGGAGAAGGAGTGGGAATGGGCGGCGAGGGGAGGAGGGGCATCGAAGGGGTACACCTATAGCGGGAGCGATGTTCTTGATGACGTTGGGTGGTATTGGGGTAACTCCAGAACATGGGTTGAGCGATTGGGCGATCAGAGATACGCACAGTGTGTAGGCAAGAAGAGAGCAAACGAGCTGGGGTTGCATGACATGAGTGGGAATGTTTCTGAGTTGTGCTTTCGAGCAGATGGCATTTTTGTCGAGCGGGGTGGGAATTTCTTGTCGGGGGCCTTCACGACCACCATAGTGAAAGACTGCACCACGGTGTACCGTGACAGCGGCAGCAATGTAGACGGGAGAGGCTCGTACATCGGGTTCCGTGTCGCCTCAAGTTCGGTCCCCTAGGGCTTGGGCGGGTGGCTCAGGCGGGGAGGAGCTACGGAGCCGGAGGAGCGCCGCCCTGAGGGGGTGTGCTGGGGTGGGGCGCCTTCTGGTTGTGTCACGTGCTTACGGCTTCGGCGGGGTGTGCCGCGAAAATCAGGGGCAGGAGTTGTTTGAGTCCGGCTCTGGGGTTAGCGGGGTGCATCTTTCGACGGTAGAGCTGCACTTGCACGCGATCAGCGTTCCGGCCAAGGGGCCATCCTGGGGTGACTCCATCCGGCACGGATTGATACTTCCGGAAGTGGTCTAGGCGTAGCTGACGTTTAAGCAGCATCCTTTCCCAATGGATGGGGTTCTCTGTTCGTATGGTCTCAATCGCCTCCAAACTCAGGCGCGTCTCCTTCGCCGCTTCCGCGAGCGCAGAGGCATCCAGCAACCTTTCCACGGGGAGGCGATAGGTTAGCCACCATACGAGCAGGTTCCCGCGTTTGCACATGCTCTTGGCGGGTTTGCGGAGATGATCGGGTATTTCGACCGGAGGGAAGTAAGCGGGTGGGGCAACTAGACGGGCGAGAAGTTGGAGGGTGTGTTCGCGAGGTATGTATCTCATGGAGAAAGAGCTTACATGAAACCTGAGGCGTTGTGGCGATCGAACCGCCCCTTTGGTAAAAAGTTTGTCCACGAAGCAACGCGTTCGCCCCGATTCACGGGATTCAGACTCCACCCCCGCCCCCCCCTGTCATCTTGTCGGCGTGGTGAGATAGCGCGATTCGGGGAAATCCAGAGGGCTTGATCGTATCGCAAAAAGGGCAAAGGTGCTTCAACGGAAACCTTTTCTCGGTTCGTGCGACTTCGGGGGTGCCCGTGCCGACGTTCGAAGTGAGGATGCGTAAGAAGAGATTTTGCCTCGGAATATTTGCGCAGCATTTACGCAGCAAAACCCTGACGGGCGACAGGCCGTAAGGAGAGGGCGGGACGCATCCCTTTGTCTATCAGGTGAATAAAAATGGAGCCAGTGGCGGGAATTGAACCCGCGACCTACTGATTACGAATCAGTTGCTCTACCCCTGAGCTACACTGGCGTCGGCCGTCGCCCAGTCGGGCGAGAGTCGAAAATGCAACCAGCTTTTTAAGGATACTTCAAGGGGAAAGGTGGCGTGGAGAAGGGAGCGCGGGTATGTGCGGAGAGCGGGTTTTCAACCCGCTGCTTTTTCAGAGCAGCGGACTGGAAAGTCCGCTCTCCAGAAGGAACTGTCCTTCGCGGAGATTCGCTTTGATGGGGTTGGCTCGGATGTATTCAACCGCCTTCGAAAAGTGCCGATCATCTCGGATCAGACGATCCCAGTACTCATCTTGCCAAACCGCTCCCCTCTGTCCGGTTCGTTTGTTAAGCGCCCGTCCCGTAAAACCTTTCCACGATTTCAGGATGGCCGCCAGGAGGTGTTTCCCCAGCGGCCTAAACAACACATGCACGTGATTTGGCATCACCACGAAAGAGTCCAGCTCATACCAAGCACCATTAAAGTGTCGGAGCGCATCCCCAACGATTTTTGCCATTGCCGCGTCCCTCAGCAGACACGAGCCGAACCCCTGATCCAGCCAATCATCCACATGTCTGGAAAAGCGTCTGCGATACTCAGCTCCCCATTGTTTTTCCCCCACCCCAGCATGGAGTCCCTTCCAGATTTCCTGCTCTGTCCGCCACTGATTAAGTTTCGCCTGAGGAAGTGAATCCGCTAAGCGCCAGGTTACAAACACCCAAACAGAACCCTGCTGCCAATGAGGCAGTCGATGTGTCGTTCGTCTAATCTCAAAGTGAGGGTCGAGGAAGGGGCTGGTGTTAGAGCGTGGACATTCCTGTCCGCAGTCTTCAGATGGATGACTCATAGGCGGGCGGGGTTGCTTGACGCCTTGTTCATCGATGGGGGAGTGGGGGTGGATGTTGGATTTCGGAGATGAAGACGGATCGGGGACGAAATCTCCAAGGAAGGCGCAAAGCGTGGCGGTGGATGTCGGATTTCGGAGATGAAGACGGCGGGTTGGAAAACCCGCCCTCCTTGTCCTTTCTGGAATCACATAAGAATGTTCGCCCTGACGCGTCGCATCGGTTTTCATTCCTCGCTCTTTGCAACTCGTGAACCAGCCTCCGGACAACTCCCAATCAGATTCCCATCCCAGCGAAACGGCTGAGCAGTTGGAACTGGCGCAGCACCTCCGTGACTCTCACTTCCGGAGTGTGATTAAGGCGGTCAGTTGGCGGGTGATTGGCACCATCGACACCATCGTCATCTCTTATTTGTGGACCGGGATGGGGGCAAAAGCCTTCGCGATCGGAGGGTCTGAAGTCATCACCAAGGTCGGCCTCTACTATTTCCATGAACGAGTTTGGGCCAGCGTTCCTCTCGGGACGGTTCGGCGTCTGAATCCTGGCTTCGAAGACCGTTCGGAGTCCGCCTTGAACGGGGATGCGCCGCTTCGTGATTCAAAGCTTCGCAGCCTCATTAAAGCCGTCAGTTGGCGCGTCGTGGGCACGCTTGACACCATCTTCGTCTCATACCTCTGGACCGGCGATACGAGCAAAGCGCTCGTTATCGGCGGCACGGATGTGCTCACGAAAATCGTCTTCTATTATCTTCATGAACGCGCGTGGGCGCGCATTCCGTTGGGAACGATTCGACGAATCTTCAAGCGCTAACGGGGAAGGTCGGCAGCTGTCACCACGGCGAGACGGACGCGGGTTCCATCGCGCAAACTGATTCCCTCAGCCACTTTTGCTGGGGCGTTCAATCCTGCTTCCGTTGCGGCTTCTTTTGTGCAGACGGCAAATCGAACGCCGGGTCCTTTCAGCCATTCCACGAGTTCGCTCGGAGCAAGGCGGGACGGAAAAGCATTGGTCGTTTTACGAATCTCCCACACGAGACTTGGTTCCTGATACGTTCCGCAAATTGCTGCGGCAGAACCCGTCCGCGCCAGCTCGCGGAGATGGGCGACCACGTTGTAGGTGGCGGAGAAGCGACGAATCCCGATGGGGGCCAAAAACAGAATCAGCACCAACGCCATCGCCGTGTACTTCATCAGCGAAAACCACTTCGCGGTGGACAGTCCGCGTGATTCCGCACCTAAACCTGCGACGAGCAGCAGGCCCGGAAGCGCGGGCAGCACATGCGCAGGGTGTTTCACTGGCGCGAGCGTGAACACGGCGAGCGGTACGAGCGCACTCAGGGCAAAAAAGCGCGCGAGATTCGGCGAGGCAGCGCCGGATCGTAAGGCACGAAACCCGTCCGGAAGCAGGTGGGCAAAGGGTAAAACCCCCGCAAGCAGCACGGCACTTTGAAAGGGTAGCGCGCGCAGGTAATCCGTGATGGCGAGATTGGAAAACTGAAAGGGCGATTGGGCGGAGAGTGACTCCATCCACGAAATGCCGGTTTTTCCAGTGGCGTAAATCGTCCACAAAAGCACTGGAATCACGCTGGTCACCGTGGCGGCAACGAGTTGCCGACGGTGCCTTAACGACACGATTGCGACCGCCATCAAGATCATTGGAATCGTTGTTGCAAGCGCGCGCGGCCCGATGGTTAGGAAGCACGCGCTCAGCGAAAGAATCAGAAACGGAAGCGTTCGTCGCGTGCTCGTTGCGTTCGCCAGTTGCGCGGCGAGGTGCAGGGCTGCGGTGGAAAAGAAAAGCGCGGGCGCGTCCGCGGTTGCGGCCCGGCCGCAGAACTGTGTTTGCAGGCACAGGCCGAATGCGAGTCCGGTGAATGCGGCGGTGGCGGGTTGGAGCAGGGTTAATCCGGTTCGCACGATGAGGGCGGAGGTCCCACCTGTGGCGAGGGCTGCGGGAAGTCGCGCGAATAGTTCGCTTTCACCGAACACCGAAAAAACCAAGGCCTGAATCCAAATCGAGAGAGGTGACGTCGATGCTGAAGGGGCGCCGTTGAATGAAGGAATGAGGGAGGGAAGGTTTTGGAGGAGTTCGCGCGCGCTTTCCGCGTGCTGCGCCTCGGAGGGGTCGAAGAGCGGCATCATCCCGCAGCCGAGCAACATAAGGCCGGTCACCATGCCTCCGATGACGTAGGGGAGCGATTCGGTTCGGAGTTGCGGGGTTAGTTGCATCGCTAGGAAAAGGATTTGTGCTCTGGCGGCGTTTGAGGGCGCGAGAGAGGGTCTGGGAGAGAACTCAGGCTATGCGGGTGGATGTTGCCGGCGGGCGCGCGTTGCTTCCCAGCAGGCGATGAAGCCCGAGGCAAAGTCGCTGGGCCGATGCGCAATCCAGCGGTCGATGAGCGAGGGCGGGAAAAAGGCGCCGCACTCAATTTCGGCTGGAGGCAGGACAAACGGGCCATCGTGAACGCCGCGAAAGATTCGGACGAACTCCATGCCGGTCATCGGGCACGCTGCGACCGCTCCGATTTCTTCGAGTGGAGCCTGCACGCCCATTTCTTCCTCGAGTTCGCGCGGGGCGGTTTCCGCGTAGGTTTGTCCAGCGTTGACGTGACCGGCGGCACTCGAATCCCAGCATGAGGGATGAACATCTTTCCAGCGGGAACGCTTTTGCAGGAAGAGTTCGCCTTTAGCGTTGAAGATGAAGATGTGAACAGCGCGGTGACGAAGCTTTTGGCGGTGGACTTCGTAACGCGAAAGCACGGACACGGGCTGATCCGACTCATCGACCACGTCAAACTGTTCGCCGTGCACGTCTTGTGCGCCGGCCGCTGAATGGGCGTTTGGAAGTGTGGAAGTGGCTCCGGTTTCCGAGGGTGCTGGGCATTGTGCGAGGAGGCACCACTGGGCGATGGTGAGTTCTTCGGCTCGGGCGGTGCGTGAGACGTCGGCGTGAGCGATTGCTGCGGACCAGTCGGAGAATGAGAGGGAGAGCAGCTTGCCGAGCTGTTTTCTTCGCTGTGAGTACCCGAGTTTTACGATGCGCGAAAATCGGTCGGGATCGCATGCGGGCAGGCTTTCTGGCGGTCGCGGAGAAAACGAGACCACGGCGGAGTCCACGTGCGGTTGCGGCAGAAAAACGGAGGGAGGGAGTGTTCGCTCCAGTCGAATGATCCAGCTCCGGCCGAGGATAACGGAGGGGCCTCCGAAATCGCGGGTGCCGGGGCCTGCGCAGAGTCGGTCCGCCAGTTCGCGTTGCAGGGTGAAGATCATGCGCTTCACGGGAAGGATGGGGTTTGCGAAGTTGAAGATGATCTGGCTGGAGACGTAGTACGGCAGATTTCCAAGCACGGTCAGCGGGCCCTCGGGGAGCAAATGGCGAACGTCAAACGCAGACGCATCACCATGAATCACCTCGAGTTCCGGGAAGCGAAGAGCGAGGTGACCGATGAGGCGATCGTCCTTTTCAATGAGCGTGCCTCTTGTGCTTCGCTGAGTTGCGAAGTCGGTGAGCGCTCCCAACCCTGGGCCGATCTCAATCCACGGTTCGCCGGATTCGATCCCTGCGAGGTCCACGATTGCGCGGGCGAGGTTCTGATCGTGGAGGAAGTTTTGTCCGAGACTTTTTGTGGGACTTGCACCGAGTGCGTTGAGCAGGGAGTTAATCTCGGAAAGGGTCATGGTTGCGGGGTCATTCGCCGCGCGGATCGCGGGCAAGGAGGGATTGGAGGGCGTCGGTGGGAGAGAGTTCCCCGAGCAGGATGGCTTTGACGCAGCGCACGATGGGAGCGTCGAGGCCGCGGCTTTCGGCGAGTTTGGCCACGCTGAGCGTCGTGGGAACGCCTTCAGCCACCATTTGCATGGACGCGGTAATTGCGGGAAGCGTTTCACCGATGCCGAGGCGTTCTCCGACCAGTCGATTTCGACTGTGTTTGGAGAAACAAGTGACCATCAAATCGCCGACACCGCTGAGACCGTAGAAGGTCGATTGCTGTCCGCCTGCGGAGGCTCCGATGCGCACCATTTCGGCGAGCGCGCGTGTGATGAGCGCCGCTTTGGTGTTATCCCCGAGGCGCAACCCGTCCGCCACTCCCGCCGCGATGGCGTAGATATTTTTGAGCGCGCCACCGAGTTCGACGCCTGTGACGTCCGTGTTGGTGTAGGTTCGGAAAAACTTGTTGGAGAACAGGTTTTGCAGGGACTTTGCTTCGGCTTCATCTTCCGAAGCGAGCACGACGGCGGTTGGGGCGCGGCGGGCAACTTCTTCGGCGTGGCCTGGACCGGACAGAACGCTGACGCGGTGTGCGGGCAATTCCTGACGAAGCACTTCGCTCATTCGGAGACCGGTTCCGACTTCCATGCCTTTGGTGCAGGAGACGAGGAGGGCGCTTTCCGGCAGGTTGGATGTCCGGATTCGGCGGGCGGTTTCGCGAATGGCTTTTGAGGGGGTGACGACGAGGAGGAGGTCGCAGTCGTGGAGCTGTGCGAGATCGTGCTCGAGCGCGATGGTTTCGGGGAATGGGATGCCGGGCAGGTAGGTTCGATTTTCTCGGTCGCGCGCGATGGCCTCGAGGGTGAGCGGGTTGTGCGCCCAGAGGGAAACGGGGAGTCCGTTGTGGTGGAGGAGAATCGAAAGTGCTGTGCCCCAGCTTCCCGAGCCAATGACGCCGGCTTTTCGGTAGGTTCGGGCGTTGGAGGTGTCAGTGCCCACGGGGTTCATGGCTGTGGGAGGGTGTCTGAGGGTTTCTTTTTTCCGAACCGATTTTCTGTTCCGTTGAGCAAGCGGGTGATGTTTTCGCGGTGCCGCCTGACGACAAGAAGCGCGGCGAGGCAGGCGAACGGGAATCGTCCACCGTTCCCCTTGAGATCGTCCCATTGTGCGACGAGGGCGAGGATGGGGAGGCAGAGGGCGGCGACGATGGAGGCGAGTGACACGT
>JBEEPE010000042.1:0-4313 GCA_041191265.1 Verrucomicrobiota bacterium
CCACGGTCGACGGACGCCTCGGCCTCTTCGCAAGCGAGAAAGCGCTCACCGATTCCCTCGAGTTCGTGAAGTACGGCACCCTGAAGGTCGGCAAAGTTCCCTTCTACGTCATCAACCCCGCCAGTCGTTCGGACGGACGCAATCTCATCGTCCTGAAGGGTGGCTCCGGTCAGGCGGCCAAGCAGCCGCAGAGCGTGGAAATCCCCGTTCAAAAGGTCGCAGCAAAGGCGGTTCACATCCTCGGCGGGGTCGGTGGCTGGGCGTTCCCGTGGGTCAAAGACCGGGAGGCTTCCCTCTCGCTCACCGTCCACTACCAGGGCGGAGACTCCGAAGTCATCGCTCTCGTGAACGGAGAAGAGATTGCCGACTACAATGGCAGGCACGACGTGAAAGGCTCGACGCACGCGCAGGGCCTCGTGAAAGCACACCAGATTCGCACTGTCACGAAGCCGCTCGCGAAAACCGGTGTCATCGAGCGCATCACGCTCTCCAGCGCCGGCGGATCCATCGCCCCACTCGTGGCCGCAATCACTTTAGAAACACGCTAACCCCCCCTCATCTCCCGCGAGCGCCACATTTCATCTCATAAAGACTTGCATCAACACTCCACCCCCGCCATCCTCACCGACCCTTCAACAACGAACTTTTGAGAGGTAAAGACCATGTCGAAAATCATCGAAAAAATCCAGCGCGAGCAGCTGAAACAAGACGTAGCCAAGTTCAACGTCGGCGACGCCGTTCGTGTTCACACCCGCGTTATTGAAGGCGACAAGGAGCGTATCCAGATTTACTCGGGCATCGTAATCGGCCGCAAAGGCACGCTCATCAACGAAACCGTGACCGTCCGTCGTATCTCCTACGGCGAAGGAGTGGAACGCGTGTTTCCGATTCACTCCCCTCGCGTCGCGAAAATCGAAGTTGAGACCGCTGGCACCGCCCGCCGCGCCAAACTCAACTACCTCCGCGGCCGCAAGGGCAAGCAGGCAATGGCTGTCCGCGAAAAAGCGCAGGGTGCCTCCTAGTAGGTTACTTTTTCACACGGGCGAAGATCCTCGAGGTCTTCGCCCTTTTTCGTGCCCACCCCCGCGACCCCACCATGGCCTCCTCCTCCTGTTCACTCGAACTCGAAACGCAATGCCGCGCCAACGGAGCAACGTGGGTTGCCGGTGTCGATGAAGCCGGTCGCGGCCCCCTCGCTGGCCCGCTCTTCGTCGCAGCCGTCATCCTCCCTCCCGATTACCACAGCCCCACCCTCACCGATTCAAAAGCCCTGACCGCCCGAACCCGCGACCGCCTATTCGAGGAAATCATCGGGAACAATGACATCCTCCACGCAATCGTCGAAATCGACCCCTCCGAAATCGATCGCCTGAACATCCTCCAAGCAACCCGGCACGGGATGCGACGCGCCGTCTCCGCGCTCACCCAACGCCCCGACCACGCACTCATCGACGGCCTACCCGTCCCCGATTTTCCGGTCCCTCAAACCGCTGTCGTGAAAGGCGACGGAAAAAGCTTCAGCATCGCCGCTGCAAGCATCCTCGCCAAAGTCTCGCGCGATAAGCGGATGAAGGAGCTCGATGAACAATACCCGCAATACGCGTTCGCAACCCACAAAGGGTACGGAACCGCACTCCACCTCGAACGACTCCGCCTCCACGGCCCCTGCCCCATCCACCGCCTCTCGTTTGCGCCGGTTCGTCAACAGGCTCTTCGCTTGGAATAAGCCACCCACACCCGATCCCCAAAGATCCACCGCCGCAACCGGACGCCTTGGCGAACAACTCGCCGAACGCTACCTCCGAAAACAAGGCTACCGCCTCCTTTTCCGAGACTACCATCCCAACTACGGCGGTCAGGTGGATCTCGTCATGAAAGCCCCCAACCAACGCCTCGTCGTGTTCGTCGAAGTGAAGACTCGCCGCGTTGTCAGCTCCCCCGAATCCCCCGCTCATCCCCAGCACAATCACCCGCTCCGTCCCTCCGACAACCTCTCTCCTCATCAAAAACGTCGGTTACGCCAAGCCGCCGACGAATGGATTTCCCAACTTCCCGACCCCGAAACCCCCTCCCGCATCGACGTCGTCGAGGTGCTCCTCATCCCCAACGCCCCCCCGGAAATCCATCACCTCGTAGACGCTCTCCTCCTCGAGCCCATTGCTTAGTCCCGGCTCCGCAAATTACACCCCGGTTCTTTGGTTTGCAGCACATTGACACACGGAACCCACTCCGGACCGTAGCCCCGCCAACGCCCCAACGGGGCGAACCATACTAGGCCGAATCAACGCCCACGGTGTGCGGGTGAGGCGAGCCACTCGTTGCCACGCCCATTCCGCGTTTAAGAAATGGATAATTCGGCACCGTTCACCCCGATATCCCCCCCTCACTTGATTCACCCAAGAAGGGTCGCTCCACAACCCGCGCACACTCGTCATACCCGCCCCGTCCACTCACACTCCGCACTTTCACCCACTCCATGCCCCCGCCGTCACTGACCACCGACCCCATCCCCGCGTTGTCGCTCCGCATCGCCATTCCGGCCAGCACCGGAATGCTGTTCAACACGATGTTCAACTTTGTGGACACCTACTGCGCTGGGCTGATTTCCACGGACGCCCTCGCCTCGCTCTCGCTTTCTTTCCCCGTTTTTTTCCTCTTCATCGCCCTCGGCTCTGGCATCAGTCAGGCCACCACCGCACTCATGGCCAACGCAATCGGTTCCGGCCAAAAGCCTCTCGCCGTCAGAGTGTTCAAACAGTCCCTCCTGTGCACCCTTTCCATCGGTCTCGCCGCCAGCGGCCTCGGATTTCTCGTCGCGCCCCACCTCTTCCGATTGCTTGGCGCAGAGGACCAATACCTCCAAACCGCTCTCTCCTACATGAACGTCCTCCTCGCGGGAGGCGTCTTCTTCCTCCTCACCCTCACCATGAACAGCGGGCTCACCGCCCAAGGGGAAACCCGCACCTACCGTAACTTTCTCGTCGTCGCCTGCCTCGCAAATCTCCTGCTCAATCCCGTCCTCATGTGGGGCTGGCTCGGAACCCCGCCCCTCGGCGTCGCAGGAATCGCCCTCGCCACCGTCATCGTCCAAACCCTCGGCGCAGTCTGGCTCTACCGCAAAGTCAGCGCCTCCCCCCTCTTCGCAGAATCACCACCCGCCACCCTCAAACCAGAACCCGAACTCGTCCGTCAAATCCTCCGCCAAGCCATTCCCTCCGCCCTCAATATGCTCACCGTCGCGCTCGGCGTCTTCATCATCTCATGGTTCGCCAAACACTTCGGCAAAGAAGCCGTCGCCGCCTCCGGCATCGCCATGCGCATCGAACAAGTCGTCCTCATGCCCGCCATCGGGCTCGGCACCGCCGTACTCACGCTGACCGGACAAAACCACGGCGCCGGCAAACCCGACCGCGTTCGGCAAGCCTGGCGGTTCAGCGCCATCCTCGGAGCGGCTCTCATGCTCATCGGCGGAATCATCGTCTACGCGTTGCGGGAACCCGCGATGCGGCTCCTATCCAATGATTTAGAAGTAATCGCACACGGCGTTAAATACCTCGGCTACTCCAGCCTCACCCTCGCTACCTACCCCATCCTGTTCGTCACCGTGTTTCTCATGCAGGGACTCAAACGACCGGCCTACGGGTTTTTAATGGGCCTCTACCGGCAAATCCTCGCGCCCGCACTCGTGTTTCCCTTGTTCGCATTCACCCTCAAGGGCGGCATCGACGGCCTCTGGCTGGGAATCCTCGTCGTGAACTGGAGCGCCGCCCTGTTCGCCCTGTGGTGGGGCAACCGCGTCTCACTCAACCAGCGCTCGAACGTTTCTGTCCCCGATTAAAACTTTCTCCCCAACACCTCACGCCCGCATCCTGCTCTCCCTCAGACCCATCCCATGCCCTCCCCAAAACACCGCACGCCTGAGGACGACCGACTCGCTGAAACCAAGAATCGCACCAAAAACTGGCGCCGCTGGGGTCCCTACCTCTCCGAACGCCAATGGGGCACGGTTCGCGAAGATTACTCGCCCGACCGCGAAGCATGGAACCACTTCCCCCACGACCACGCACCCTACCGCGCCTACCGCTGGGGCGAGGAAGGAATCCTCGGGTTCTGCGATCGACGCGCCAGACTCTGCTTCTCCCTCGCGCTCTGGAACGGTCACGACCCCATTCTCAAAGAACGCCTCTTCGGTCTCTCCAACCCCGAGGGAAACCACGGTGAAGACGCGAAGGAAGTCTGGTACTACCTCGATTCCACGCCCACCCATTCCTACGCAAAAGGCCTCTACAAATATCCGCAGGCCGCATTCCCTT
>JBEEPE010000043.1:0-11945 GCA_041191265.1 Verrucomicrobiota bacterium
AGTTCTTCGAAAACGAGATCCGCCCCCTTTTGTCAAAACACTGCTTCGAGTGCCACGGCGAAAAAAAACAGAAAGGGGGCCTCCGCGTCGACCACATCAGCTATCTCAAAACCGGAGGAGACACCGGCCCAGCCGTCATCCCCGGCGACCCCGACAAATCCCCTCTCATCGAGGCCATTCGCCAAACCAACGAAGACTTTAAAATGCCGCCCCGAGACAAACTCTCGGACACTGAAATCGCGGCCCTCGAAAAGTGGGTGCGCCTCGGCGCTCCGTGGCCTGACGATGACAAAAAGGTCGTCGTCACCGAGGGCGGATTTACCGAAGAACAACGCAACTACTGGTTCTTCAAACCGCTCGGAAACCCCGTCCCACCCTCGGCAGGCGTCGCTTGGGCGAAAAACGAAATCGATCGTTTCATCTCCGCCAAACACGCCGAACTGAAACTCGCCCCCGCCCCCGAGGCAGACCGCCAGGAGTTCATCCGCCGCGCGACCTTCGACCTCCACGGACTCCCCCCTTCCCCCGCCGAAATCAACGCTTTCCTGAACGACCCATCCCCCTCCGCACACGAAACCCTCATCAACCGACTCCTCGAGTCCCCCCGTTATGGAGAGCGCTGGGCCCAACATTGGCTCGACCTCGCCCGTTACGCGGAAAGCGATGGCTACAACCAAGACGCCTACCGCCCCAACGTCTGGCCCTACCGCGACTGGGTCATCGAAAGCCTCAACGCAGACAAACCCTACGACCGCTTCGTACGCGAACAACTCGCAGGCGATGAAATCGCCCCCAACGACCCAAAAGTCCTCACCGCCACGCAATACCTCCGCCTCCCCATCTACGAATACAACCAGCGCGACGTCGCCGGCCAATGGGACATCATCCTCACCGACATGACCGACACCAGTGGTGAACTGTTCCTCGGCCTAAGCTACGGATGCGCCCACTGTCACAACCACAAATTCGACCCTATCCTCCAGAAGGATTACTACCGCCTCCGCGCCTTCTTCGCCCCGGTCAAATGGCGCGACGACCTCACGCTGGGTCTCCCACAAGAGAAGGCGGAACACCAACGCAAACAGGCCGGTTGGGAGGAGGCCACCGCTAGCATCCGCAAAGAAATGGATGAAATTCTCAAACCCCTCCTCGCCGCGAAAGCCAAGTCCGCCACGCGCAAGTTCAACGACGATCTCCAAGCCATCATCAACAAACCCGAACCAGAGAGAGCCCCTCTCGAAAAGCAGTACATGGTGATTTGCGACCGCCAAATCCGCCTCGAGCAAGCGAGCGCCGCAAAATCCATCAAGGATGAAGCCGTCAAAAAGCGTTTCGCAGAACTTGAGACCGAACTGAAACAGTTCGATCACCTCAAACCCGCCCCTCTCCAAGAAGCGTTCGTCGCAACCGACGTCGGCCCTGCCGCCCCCCCAGTCCTCATGAAAACCCGCAAGGGCGAACAAGACATCGCCCCAGGATTCCTCACGCTTCTCGAACCCAACGAACCTGCCATCAAGCCACTCCCAAACTCCACCGGACGCCGCACCGTCCTCGCGGACTGGATCACGCGTCCCAACAACCAACTTTCCACGCGGGTCATCGTGAACCGCGTATGGCAGTACCACTTCGGTCGGGGCATTGTAGCGACTTCCAGTGATTTCGGAAAACTCGGAGAAACACCGAGCCACCCAGAGCTCCTCGACTGGCTCGCACAACGATTCGTCGCAGACGGCTGGAGCCTCAAAACGCTCCACCGCAAAATGATGCTCTCCGCAACCTACCGACAGACCGCACGCATCCAACCCTCGCCTGCCGCCGCCGTCACAGATCCATCCAACCGCTACCTCTGGCGATTCAATCCGCGTCGCCTCGACGCCGAGCAAGTGCGCGACGCCATGCTGGCTGCCAGCGGTGAGCTAGACCTGAAAGCGGGCGGTCCAGCCGAAGCCGGCACCTCCCTGCGCCGATCCATCTACACGATGAAAAAGCGCAACAACCAAACCGAGATTCTTCGCGCCCTCGACGCGCCCGCAGGTTTTTCCAGCACCGCCGAACGCCAAAGCACCACCACCCCGACGCAAGCACTCCTCCTCGTCAACGGCGACTGGCCACTCCAACGCGCCCGCAAACTCGCCGAAAAAGCCTCCAGCATCGATGACGCATGGATTCGCGCCCTTGGTCGTCCACCCACTGCCGCAGAACGCGAAACCGCAGACCAGTTCCTGCGCGCGCGAGTTGGCACCTTACCCCCCGCCCTCACCGAAGCAGGCTCGTCCCAAACCGGAGGCGAGTTCAAAGAAAATACCCCCCACGAACGCGTCCTCGTCGAAACCCCCAATAAAGAAGGTGATGACTTCACCATCGAAGCCGTCGCCCAACTCGACTCCATCGACGCCAACGCCGCCGTTCGCACCCTCGCCTCGCGGTGGTCCGGCGGAAAAGACAGCGTGGAATCCTTCGGCTGGAGCCTCGGAGTCACCGGCGAAAAATCTCGCTTCAAACCTCGGAACATCATCCTCCAACTCGTCGGCGAAGACGAAAACTCGAACATCGCCTACGAGGTCGTCCCCTCAAACATCCGATTCGAACTCGGCCACCGCCACCACATCACAGCCCGAATCTCCCTGCCCGATCACTCCGCCACCTTCAACGTCCTCGATCTGGATAACCCAAAAGCCGCCCCGCAAACCGCGACGGTCCCTCTCACCGTCCGGTCCAAGCTCACCAACGGCTCTTCCGGAATCGTCATCGGCGGTCTCCACAAACGGAACGCCCCTCACCATTGGGACGGCCGCATCGAGGCGCTTCGGATCGTCACAGGCAATCCTTCAGAAGCCGCTCCAACGCCCAACCACTCCAACTGGAGGAACGGGTTCATTCAGTGGTCTCCCGCCAAACCCCAAAGTCCGACGTTCACATGGAACGGTGCTGACTCCAAATCCGTTGAGCCCACCAACCCTTTCCGACAGGCCATGAATGACCTGTGCCAGATGCTCCTCAACACCAACGAGTTCTTCTACCTCCACTAACTCCATGTCCTGCCACCGCTTCGATTTACCCGCTTCACGTCGCGACTTTCTCCACCAAGCTGGATGCGGTTTCGGCGCAGTCGCGCTCGCGGCACTCACGGGCGATTCCGCTCTCGCAGAACCAGCGCCCCTCCCCTCCGCCGCCACACGACTCCCACACCGCGCGGCCCAAGCGAAAAACGTCATTTTCCTCTTCATGGAGGGCGGTCCAAGCCACCTCGATACGTTCGACCGCAAACCTCTCCTGAACGAACTCGCGGGTAAACAACTCCCCGCAAGCTTCAAACCGCCCATCACCGCCATGGGCGAAACCAAGTCGCCCCTCCTCGAGTG
Organism: Verrucomicrobiota bacterium; assembly: GCA_041191265.1. Classification (GTDB taxonomy): domain Bacteria; phylum Verrucomicrobiota; class Verrucomicrobiia; order Chthoniobacterales; family Chthoniobacteraceae; genus JBEEPE01. Next base: position 3,363 of record JBEEPE010000043.1, read on the forward strand.
CAAACGCACCTGGAAACAATGCGGCCAAAGCGGGCTCTGGGTCTCCGATTGGTTCGAACACGTAGGCCAACACGCCGATGACCTCGCCGTCATCCACTCCTGCGCCTCCAGCGGCATCAACCACGCCGGTGGCGTCTGCTCCATGAACACCGGATCCGTCTTCGGAGGAAGACCCTCCCTCGGCGCATGGGTCAGCTACGGACTCGGCTCCTCCAACCAAAACCTGCCCGGTTTCGTCGTCATCAAAGACAGCGAAGGCACCGTCGTAAACGGCGTCCGCAACTGGGGCTCCGGCTTCATGCCCGCCGTCCACCAAGGCGTTGAATTCAACGCCGAAGGCGTTCCCATCAAGTACCTCGACAATCCCAAAGGCATCGACCAATCACGCCAGCGCGAAAAACTCGATCTCCTTGCCTCGCTCAATCGCGACTACAACGCCGCGCGCCCCGATAACACCGAACTCGAAGCACGAATCCGTGGCTACGAACTCGCCTACAAAATGCAGGCCGAAGCGCCCGCGGCCGTCGACCTGTCCAAAGAATCGGAAGCCACAAAACAGCTCTACGGCATGGACCGTCCCGAAACCGCGGTGTTCGGACGAAACTGCCTCCTCGCACGGCGCCTCGTCGAAAATGGCGTCCGCTTCATCCAACTCTACAGCGGCGCCGGAAGTAAGTGGGACAGCCACAAAGGCATCGAAACCAATCATACCCGACTCTGCCGCGCCGTCGATAAACCCATCGCCGGACTCCTCGCCGATCTCAAAGCACGCGGACTCCTCGAACAAACCCTCGTCATCTGGGGCGGCGAGTTCGGACGCACCCCCATGAGCGAACAGGGCGATGGACGCGACCACAATCCCACGGGATTCACCATGTGGATGGCCGGCGGAGGGGTCCGAGGCGGACAAACCTACGGGGCAACCGATGAACTCGGACTCTACGCGGTGCAGGATCGTCTCCATGTCCACGATCTGCACTCCACCATCTTGCACCTGCTCGGACTCGATCACACCAAACTGATTTACTCCCACAAAGGACGCCCCGAGCGCATCGATCAGAATGAAGGCACCGCTTATCGCAAACTGCTGCCCTCCTGATTATTCCTTCATCGCCTAGCCGTCCGATTTCACACTCCCACCGAGCCAGTCTCAACGCGCCCATCAACCGATACCCCATGTCATCTATGCGTCTGAAAACCTTGTTCCTCGTTGCGTCTCTCGCGCTGCAACCGCTACTCCCAGCGGAAACGCTCTCCAAAAGTGCAAGCCTCCCAGCTTCCACCCCATGGAACCTTCCCGCGCTCGGAACCGCCCCCGCGTATGAATGGACCGGCGAAGAGGCGCCCGTCCGCTCGCTCCTCTTCACCAGCGAACCCTACCGAGGCAAGCCCACCCGCGTTTTCGCGTACTACGCATCCCCCGCAACGCTAGAAAAACGCGCTCCCGCCAACTGTGAAAAGTTTCCCGCCATGGTACTCATCCACGGGGGCGGCGGAACCGCCTTCCGCGAGTGGGCCGAGCTCTGGGCAAAACAAGGGTACGCCGCAATCGCGATGGACACCGCAGGTTATCGCCCGAACGACGGACAAAATCCCCACGACAAAAAGAACCGAACCCGTCTGGAAGACGGTGGTCCCGACCAAAGCGACGAAGAAAAGTTTGGCAGCATCGATCTCGCTCCCTCCGAACAGTGGCCCTACCACGCGGTTGCCGCAGCCGTGAAAGCGCATTCGCTCATTCGAAGCTTTCCCGAGGTGGATGCAGAACGCACCGGCGTCACCGGCATCAGCTGGGGTGGATACCTCACCTGCATCGTGGCCGGCGTTGATTCGCGTTTCAAAGTCGCTGTTCCAGTTTACGGCTGCGGTTTCCTCCATGACAACAGCACGTGGGTCCCACGCCTCAGCCGCATGACCCCTGAACAACGCCAGCGCTGGGTGGACCTCTGGGACCCCTCGCGCTATGTCGGCGCGGCAACCATGCCCATGCTCTTTGTCAACGGAACCAACGATTTCGCCTATCCGCTCGACAGTTACATGAAGACTTTCGCCCTCCCGAAAGGACCCAAGGACCTCCGCATCACCGTGAACATGCCGCACGGCCACCAAGCCGGATGGGCACCTCAGGAAATCGCCCTCTTCGCAAACCAACACTTGCGCGGCGGCGCTCCGCTCCCACGCCTCACCCCCGTTCAAATCGAGGGTAGCGCCCTTACCCTCCAAACCAGTAACCACGTCGAAATCAAATCCGCTTCACTCCACGCCACCGTTGAAGACGGGCCCATCAACAAACGCAAATGGTCCACTAGCCCCCTAACCGTCTCGAACGGAAAAGTCAGCGGTCCTGCCCCCGATCGTTCGTTCAACGCGTGGTTCATCACCGTCACCGACCCTCGTGGTGCGGTCGTCAGCACCCCCGTCACGATCAGAAAATAACTGAAACGCCCCACCATCGCGCCCGCCCCCCACACGACGCAGGCGCGATTCCCTCTACCCTTCTCTAGATCTCCCGCGAAGCGCCACCTCGCCAAACCGGATTCCTTCGTCCTTTAGCCCTCTGCGCAGACCTTTAACGCGGCCCAAACTGGGTCGCCAAACGCCGCCGCGCGTCCGCTAACCGATCTTTCCACGCCTCGTCAGCAATCACGTTTCGAGTCTCACCCACATCGCCCTTCGCATCGTACAACTCCGCTCCCACCACCGCACCACTCGCCCAATCACGCCACTCCGTGTAACGAACTGCCTCTGTCCGCACACTCATTCCCATGACTTTCGGAACCCGTGGCGGTTGCCGATCAAAGTAGGCCGGACGCGGATGTTGCGTAAACGCTGCGTCCTTCAACCGCACCGACGCATCCCGCAACACCGGTGACAAATCCACGCCGTCGAGCCCAGAGGGTAATCCAATTCCCGCAGCCCGAGCCACCGTCGGAAACACATCCACAAGCTCCGTCAGCGAATCCGTCCGCTCCCCCCGCTTCGTCACCCCCGGCACCCGCACATAGCACGGAACCCTCGCGTCCAACTCAAAGTTCGATGTCTTCCCCCACAGCGTGTGCTCACCCAAGTGGTACCCATGATCACTCAAAAACACCACCAGCGTGCTCTCCGCTTTTCCCGAACGCTCAAGTGCGTCCAACACCTTGCCAACCTGCGCATCCAAAAAAGAGATGTTCGCAAAATACCCTCTGCGCATCTCCGCAGCTTCATCGCTCGAAGGAACTTTTGCTTTCGCGGGCGGCCCTAAAATTTCCGTGCTCTGATGAAAAGCCTCCTCCGGCGCTCCGACCGGACGCCTCCCGTCAAACGCTTTGAACGCCTGCGGGTCATACAAATCCCAATACTTTTTCGGCGCGTTAAACGGCGCGTGCGGTTTCCAAAAACCGACCGCCAAGAAAAACGGAGCATCCTTTACCTCCCCCAGAACCCGCACCGCTTCGCGCGCCACCCTCCCGTCGTAATACGCTTCATCAGGAACATCCAACGCCTCACACAAACGCATCCCCCCATACCGCCGATCCTCAACCGTCGAATGGTTCACTAACCCCTCAGCCCCTTCCGCGCGATCGTCGCCGTGATTCGCATAATGCAAAAACTCCGGCGCACTCCACGCACGCGCATCCCCCTGCACCTCGGTGTGCCAGTTGTGGAAAATCTTCCCCACACACCGCGTTGTGTACCCGTTCGCCTTAAACCATCCCGGCAAGGTCTCAACCTCAGGGTTCCGCTCCCGAAAATGCAACCCATTGCTCCACAACTGCAAAGAATCCGGACGCCGCCCCGTCAGCATCGACGAACGCGACGGGTTACACACCGCCTGCTGCGTGTACATGCGGTTGAACTGAACCGAACTCGCTGCCAAACGATCCAAGTTCGGCGTCAACGCTCGCGACCCGTAACTCCCCAACTCCGTTCTCAAGTCATCGGCCATAATGAACAGCACGTTCCGCTTCGCTTTCCCTGCATCCGGTTCACCCGCAGCCGCCCATCCACCAGCCGGGAAAGCAAACAAAACGCACAGCGAACCCGTCACCGCCACCAACGTACTTGGAAAAATCCCTCTCATCCCAAATGCTTCAGCAGAGCGCCTTCCAACCCGCAGAAAACCTTCCCCCGCAGTCTTATGAAATCCCCGCACCCCCTCGCGATACTCCTCGCACTCACCGTCGCAGCGAGCCCCCTCTCGAGCACTGCTCAAGCAGCGCCGCAGAAACCCAACATTCTCTTCCTCTTCGCAGACGACCTGACCTACGAAGCCGTGCGCGCCTTCGGCCACACCGACATCGACACACCCAACCTCGATCGTCTCGCCGCCCGCGGCACCACCTTCCGCCGGTGCTACAACATGGGGTCATGGAGTCCCGCCGTGTGTATCGCCAGCCGAGCCATGCTCATCACCGGACGCCACGTGTGGGACGCTCAATCCGTTCACCCCAAACTCAACGCCGAACGAGAAAACGGCGTTCTCTGGCCTCAACTCCTCGCCCAAGCAGGCTACGAAACTTACATGACCGGGAAATGGCACATCCCCACCGACGCCGGCCGCTGCTTCCAAACCGTTGGCACCGTCCGTCAAGGCATGCCCAAGGACTCCGCCCAAGCCTACAACCGTCCGCTCGAAGGAAAACCCGATCCCTGGCGGGCAGACGATTCAGACCTCGGCGGATACTGGACGGGCGGCAAACACTGGAGCGAAGTCACTGCTGAAGAAGCCATCGGATTCATCAAACAGGATAACCGATCCCGAAAGCCCTTCTTCATGTACGTCGCCTTCAACGCTCCGCACGATCCCCGACAATCCCCGCGCGAGTTTCTCGATCGCTATCCCCTAGAGCGAATCGCCCTTCCCCGAGCCTACCAGGCAGATTATCCGCACAAAGACGACATCGGATGCGGGCCCAGCTTGAGAGACGAAAAACTCGCTCCCTTTCCCAGAACGGAACACGCCGTGAAAGTTCACCGACGCGAGTACTACGCTCTCATCACCCATCTCGATACCCAGATCGGGCGTATCCTCGACACCCTCGAAACCTCGGGCCTCGCGGAAAACACGCTCATCTTTTTTACCGCAGACCACGGTCTCGCCGTTGGAAACCACGGCCTCATGGGAAAACAAAACATGTACGACCACAGCGTGCGCGTGCCCTTCATCGTTTCCGGACCCAACGTCCCCAAAGGACAAACCCGCGACGCCGCAATCTATCTCCAAGACGTCATGCCAACGACCCTTGCCCTTGCAGGAGCCAAAAAACCCGCACACGTGTTCTTCAACGACCTTCATCCGCTCATCGCCGATGAAAAACAGCCATCCCTCTACCCTGCCGTTTACGGGTCCTATCTCCAACTCCAACGGTCCGTCACGCACAACGGTTGGAAGCTGATTCACTATCCAAAAACGGGCGCAAACCGGCTCTACCACCTTGAAACCGATCCCTTGGAAAAGTCAGACCTCGCGAACGAACCCGCCCAAACCGAGCGCATCACGATGTTGAAAGAAAAGCTGTCAAATCTGCAAACGACGCTGCACGACAAACTAAACGCGCCTCCCGCAAATTAAGCCCCCCCACAGCGGGAACCCGTCGCGAATCTTACCCCCCAGAAAAATATCCCCGCTGCTTCTCGCTCACCGGCATCCTCAGAAAATCCATCACCGCGAGCATGTCTTCCCAAACCTGACGCTTCACCCGCATTCCTCCATTGTCGCGCTCTTCACGCAAAATGAACGAGGGGTGAAACGTCACTCGCATCGGGATTCCATAAGCGTCGTGGAACCGTCCGCGCAACCCGCTCACCGCTCCCTTCAACCCAAGCCCCTCCGCTGCGGTTGCCCCAAGTGCAACCACCATCCGCGGTTCAATAATTCCAAGTTCCGCCACGATAAACGGAAGACACGACTGCATTTCCTCCAACGTTGGCTTCCGGTTCCCTGAACCTTGGTTCTCCATGGCCGGACGGAACTTACAGATATTGCTGATGTAAACCTCCTCGCGCTTCAAGCCCATCGCTGCGATAATTTTCGTCAGCTTCTGACCTGCTGGCCCCACAAACGGCTCGCCCATCCGCTCCTCCTCCGACCCCGGAGCCTCCCCCACAAAAACGATGTCCGCAAACGGATTGCCAACGGCGAAAACCATCGTTTCACGAAGCGTCCCAAGCGCCCGCGCCGGTGCCCAGCCCTCCGCCCGCTCACGCAACTCCGACAATCGAGCAATCCGCTTCTCTCGCGCCGAAGAATCACCGGAATCACTCACGCCCGATCCCCCTTCCAAATCCCCGCCGCGCGCAAAACAGTCTCATGCACCGCAACATCATGCGCAGCATCCCAACGCAACCGCTCGCGCCCCCCACTCCGAATCACACGCGCCAACTCCACGAACTCCCCATCATACCGCCCCTTACCCAACGGAAACGTGACGCTCTGCATCCCCTTCTTCCACGGTCCACGCGCCTCATCCAGCCACAACGTCGCCTTGCCAGACTCCAGTGGCAAAATCTCCATCGCCCCTTTCGTGCCGGCCACCTGAAACCGTCGGCGCGGTCCCCCATTCGGATCCGCATGGTTGCAACGAATCGTCGCAGTCGCCTTCGGATAAACCAACACCGCCAGTTGATGATCCTTCACCCCGTCACCCTGCGTCGGCGTTGAAAACGCATGAACCTCCGACGGTTTCCCCAACAACGTCATCGCCGCATCAATCACATGACACGCCAACTCAAACATCCCGCCCCCTTCCAAAGCCCCAATCGTCGTACGCGTCCGAGGGTCAGCCAGCTTCCCCATCATCGCATCAATCTCGAGGATCTCTCCAAACCATCCCTCGCGAACCCCTTGAAAAAGCATGTCAAACGCCGGGTTATGACGAAGCATATACCCCATCTGGACAGTTAAACCCGCGCCCTCCGCTTCCCGACGCATCGCCGCGAACGCCGCATGATCCAGCCCGCCCGGCTTGTCGAGATGCACATGCTTCCCCGCTCGCACCGCCCGCAACGCAGCCGCTGTCGCGTCCTCAATCCGCGTCTCCACCAAAATCATCTTCACCGACCGATCATCCAACAACGCCTTCTCGGAAACTCTCGCCACTCCGTCATAGGCCGCGCCCAACCGCTCGTCCGCTCCCGCAATCCCCACCACCTCGAAATCCTTCGCAAGACGCCGAACCGCCTCCAGTTTCCCCGCCGCATGCGCGTGCTGAGAACCCAACTGCCCAACCCGTATCCGCTCCAGTCCGTCAGCAAACGCCACCGAAGCCGCACCCACACCTGCCGCTCGTAAAAACATCCGTCGATCCATCATGTCCATCCCCAAAAAGCACGCACTCTGCCACCCAATGAAGCCACCCGCGAACGCGCCCAGAGCTTCCTCACCGACGAGCACCTCCAGCGCGTCGTCCGCGCCTATCAGGACTTCAAGGACGAGCCCGGCTTCGCGCGCGTTTTGCCCATTGAGAAAATCTGGGCCAAGGAGGGGAACGTGAGCATCCCGCTGTATGTCGGCGGGGAATCGCAGGCTAACTTTGACGGTGCAACAGAGACGGCTAGCACGGCGCTGCCAGAGGCGCTCACGCGATGGCTCGAAACCTCCGCCGAAGTCAGGAGGAGAAGAAGGTGACCGTGGCAGAAGAGCATCTCAAACGCTGGGCTCACTTCCCGCCGCGCTTCAGAACACGCTCCATCAACGCATACGCCTCCAACCGCTCTGCATCCGGAAAATCATGATCCGAATCAGGATGCCGCACCACCAAACGCCCTCCCGCGCCGTACAAACGAAACACAGGCTCAGCCGCAACCGCCACCCGATCCACACTGTCCCAGCGAAAGTTCCCATCCCGTCTCGGGGCATTCACGTACACAAACCGAGGCGCCAAACACGCCACCAACTCGTAGTAATCCCACGGCACATCCGCCGCGCGCTGAACATACTCGCTCATCCGCATCATGTACCGCTCCTGAACGTACCCCTTCAAGTTTCCCCCATAGTAGTCCAACAACGAGTCGAACCCGCAACTGGTCACCACCACCCGAATCCGCTCATCGAAAACCGCCGTGAAAATCGAGTTATGCCCGCCCAGCGAATGTCCAATCACCGCGAACCCCGGCGCACGATCCACAAATGGAAGCGTCTCCAACAAATCCAACCCTCGAATGTTATCCCAAATCGCTTTCATCGTCCCACTCGTCATTCCCAATCCCTTCAAATCCGGTTGGTAATCCGCCAAGAGCGGGTACGACGGCGACAACGTCACAAACCCCCGCTCCGCCAACTCCGACGCGTACTGACGGTGCGGCTTGCCGCCTAAACCCACCACAACCTTGTGCCCAATCTTGTTCTCCGTCGGATGCAAACAAAGCACCGCCGGCGCTTTTCCTCCCTGAAGAACCATCTTAGGCACACACAAATAGGCCGGAACTCGTCCCCCAGGTTGCGACTGATACGAAATCAACCGCCGCACGTACCCCCCACAATCCGCCTCCTCCTCCACCCGCACCTCCAACGGTGAACGCATCGCCTCCGGAGGCAATGTCCCAGCAATCCGCTGAAACCCGTCCAACGCCTCACGCCGACGATGCTCCCACTCCGCA
>JBEEPE010000044.1:0-2953 GCA_041191265.1 Verrucomicrobiota bacterium
CTTTCGGTGGTGGACATTGAGCCTGAGAAACGGACACCGGTTCAGGTGCAGTTGTTTAACTTTTGTCCCTGGCGGGATTAGAATTGCGAAGGGGTTCCCCCGCAATTTGGCCTGCGGCGAGGGGCCGAGGGTGGTCGGCGGAGAGGTCTCTCTGGAGGTGTTTAGAGCGTGCGGGGTGGGCGTTCGGTGATCTCTTGGGGTTGGTGCCATTTGACCACTCGGTTGGCGGGCAGGATGCCGCGCCATTGGGTTCCGGGGTAGAGGAGGGTATTGGGACCGATGAGGGAGCCGGGATTAATGACGCTGTTGCAGCCGATTTCGGCGTGGTCACCAATCACTGCGCCGAATTTGCGGAGTCCGGACGGTTGGAATCCGCCTTCGGGGAGAGGGATGAGGACTTCTTTGCGATCGAGTCGGACATTGGAGAGGATGACGCCTGCGCCGAGGTGGGCGGCGTGGCCAAGGATGGAATCGCCGACGTAGTTGAAGTGAGGGATTTGTGCGTCGTTGAAGATGAGGCAGTTCTTGAACTCGCATGAGTTTCCGAGGATGCAGTGATCGCCGACGATGACGTTTTCGCGGATGTAGCAACCGCTGCGGATTTCGCAGTTTGAGCCGATCCAAGCGGGGCCTTTGATGACGGCACCGGGTTCGATGACGGTGCCTGGGCCGATGAAGACGGCGTTGCTGATGAAAGGTTTGCCGAGGGGGGTTCCGAGAATGGCGGGTTTTAGTCGGAACTTCAGGTAGCTCGCGATTTGGCCGAGGGCGTCCCACACGAAGGGTCCGGCGTCAAAGAGAACGCGGTGTTCGGTGTGGTCGAGATTGACGAAGGAGGAGGGGGAGAATCGGTCCGCGGACATTTCGAGCATGATGCCTTCGTGCGGTGTGCGTGCGAGAAAAAGCCGGTGAGCGGTGTGGGGAATCAGGTCTTTTTGCGACGGTAGACGACGGTTTCCGAGGCGATGTGCATGCCGTAGATGTCGCGCACTTCCGAGAGGTGCATGAAGACCCACGGTTCGAGGAGGGAACGTCCGTTTTTGGTGTAGACGATATCGTCTGCGAGGTAAACGCAGCTGTGATGGGCTTCCTTGGTTGAAGGGTCCATGAAGAAGATGACGTCGCCGTAGTGGGGGTCGCTGTTGACGGGTTCGAAGTTTTCGCGGACGTAGGCGGCGGCGATGCGGGGATCGCTGAGGCGGTCGAGCGGGGGGTCGTTAAAGAAGTTGAGTGAGGACCAGTGACAGTCGGGGAGGTGGCCTGAGCGGGCGTCGAGTGGGGTGGGGTAGGTGAAGATGACCTTTTTGGCAGACGGAGGGAGGAAGCGGGAGATATCGACGGAGTCTTCCATGCTGGATGCGAGGAGAGATTTTAGGAGCGGGATATTTCCGCTGAGCAAACCGTTTGCGGTCCACCAGCGGGCGATGGTTTGCATGGGTTCGTCAGGGCCGATTTTGACCTTTGCCATGAGGTTGGGAATCCGGCTGAGCGCCTGTTGGATACGGATGCGTTCGAAGTCTGATTCTGCGAGTGCCAGCACGACAGGGGTATCTGCGAAAACGTGTTTTCCGCCACGGAGATAGGTCATCCCGATGATGGCGTCCACGATGGGTTTTGGGAGTCCGCTATTTGAGAACCAACGTTCGGGGGATTCGCCGTAGAAGATTTCTGGTTCGCGTTGGAGGGGGTTGGAGAGGAAACGGCCGAGGAAGTTGTAGAGTCGGGCTCTGGGCTCTGGCGGGATGGCTTGGAGCGTGTCGCTATCCGGTCGGAGGATGGTTGCCGAGCCGAGGTCGCTCCAGTGGGATTCGTCTTCGAGTTTTTCGAGGAGGTGTGCGGGCAGTTGGAGTTGGCGAAGAAAATCATGAACGTCGGAGCGTGCATGTTTTTCGAAGGTCCATTGGGTTCTGGTTTCCGCGGGCGTTGCGAGTTCGATGACTTCTCGGGGTGCTTCGAGGAAGACGGTGTAGAGGTCAAGTTTGCCCCAAGGACCAGATTTCCCTGATTCCGAGCGTGCTTGAACCCGTTTTTTCGGGACGAGGTCCTCCAACGGATCGGCTGAGACTGTTTGTCCGATGGAAAGAGTTTGGGCTGGGAGGAAAGGCGTTAGTAGGAGGAGAAAGAGGGCGAGGAGTGGGAGTGGAGATTGCACGATGGTCGTGCAAGAGCTTGCCGCTGGAAACTGGACTGCGCAATGCCATATAAACCGTGAAACCCAGCATTCATGCGGGTTCCAGAGTAAATGAGGCTATTTTTTTGCGTTGCCTGGAGGTGTGAATGAGCCGGCGTCCAGCGGGGTGGCGGCGAGGGGTAGGGGGAGGGAGAACTCCTCGATGACGGCTCCATCGCTTTGGTACATGCGGAGTTTTGAGCGGTCTGTGGCGTCGACGGCGAGGCAGGCCCACTTGATGCCTGGGGTGGAGGTGATTCGACGGAGGAGGAGACCGTCGGCGGAGCGGAGTTGGAGACCCTCGTCGTCGAAGCTGGCGACGACTTCGGTGGAGGGTGATTGGTTGGAGTCGATGGAGCTGGGGGTGAGGGGCACTTTGAGTTTGCCGGATGCGGGGGCTTTCTTGAGTGCGGGCAGCCATTTAGCGGCGGCGGATTGCGATTCGGTGGCGAGGATTTGGTGTTCGAAGAGGGTTTGCCAGATGTTGACGCCGGTGTCGGTGATGGCGGTTTTGGTCACGGGATCGATGGCGGGCTTCCACTTTTCCCCGGGGAGTGGGCGGAATCGGAGGATGCGGACGCGGGTTCGGTCGCGTGACTGCTCTAGGAGGGCGACCACGGGTGCGTTAGGAGCGGCTGCGACTGCGATGGGAATCGGTTCGCCGGGAAGGTTTTTGATTTGGCGTAAGGGGATGCCGTCGAACGTTTTGAGCATGGCTTTCCCGTCCTCGATTTGCCATTGGGTTGCGTCCATCGCGCGGCTCTGGAGTCCGAGTTCGTCTTT
>JBEEPE010000045.1:0-2528 GCA_041191265.1 Verrucomicrobiota bacterium
CATCGTCTGCGCCTCCCGCCCCCGTCACCTCCGGACCCATCGTTCAAAGCCCCGCAGAAGTAGCCGTGGGACGTCAAGTCGCCGACCTCACCATCCAACCCCTCCGCGGCGAACCCATCACTCTCTCCGCACCATCCCCTTTCATCGGGACCGTCATTGCCTTCACAAGCACCACCTGTCCGGTCAGCAAACGCTATATCCCGAGATTCGCTGCCCTTCAAAACCACATGGAGAAACGTAATATCCGGATGATCGTCGTGGACCCATTCGCCAAAGATGAGGTGGAAGACATGCTCCGTCTGATGAACGAAAACAGCATCCGCGCGCCATGGATTCATGACCGAGATAAAGCGCTGTCCGCCACCCTTCAGACTCGGACCACCACCGAGTTCTTTCTCTTGGACGCCACTCGGACCGTGATTTATCGCGGCGCGCTCGACGACCAGTTCGGTGCCGATTACTCCCTCGACGCCCCTCGTCACACCTACCTGCTCGATGCAGTGGAATCCCTCGTTGCGGGACGCCTTCCAACCATCGCCGCCACTACGCCACCTGGTTGCGAAATCGAACTTCCCCAGCCAAAGGAAGCAAAAGTCAGTGCCGAGCACTCGGTCACCTACCATCGCGACATCGCCCGCATTCTGCGCCAGCACTGCGTTCGTTGCCATCACGACGGAGGAATTGCCCCCTTCGCCTTGGACGATCGCGAGAGCGTGATGGAGCGCGCAAAAGTCATTCAGCGCGTATTGTTTGAAGGCACCATGCCGCCATGGTTTGCCGCGCACACGAGCTCGCCGTCCCCGTGGAGAAACGACGCAACCCTACCCGCCCGCGATCGAGCCGACCTTTTGGCATGGCTGGCCTCCAGCGATAAACCCGAGGGGAATCTCGCAGACGCACCACCACCCCTGAGCTTCCCAACCACCTGGCAACTCGGTGAACCCGATCACGTCATTTCCACCAGCCGGTCTTTCGAGGTCAAAGCCACCGGCTTTATGCCGTACCAGTTCGACACGGTGGAAACGGCCCTCGCCGAAGACCGTTGGGTTTCCGCCTACGAAATCCTCCCCGAACAACGCGCCGTTGTGCACCACGTGCTCGTGCGCGTTCAACCGCCGGGGAAAAAATCGCGCGAAGCCGGAGACGGCACCGGTTACTGGGCCGCCTATGTCCCAGGCAACAGCGGCACCCGCTACCCCGACGGATTCGCGCGAAAGCTGCCTGCCGGCTCTCGGATAAACTTTCAAATCCACTACACCCCAAACGGAACGCCTACCACCGACCGTATTCGAATCGGACTTCACTTTGCCAAAACACCCCCGCTTCAGGAGGTCAAAACCCTCCCCATCGCGAACACAAAACTGCAGATTCACCCTGGCCCTGAAGAACACCGAGAAGAGTTCACGCGACCCGCACCCTTCGACGTACCCATCATGGGCCTCATGCCTCACATGCACGTGCGAGGGCGATCATTTCGATACGAAATCGTTCGAAACGGGTCTGAACCAGAGGCGCTGTTGGACATCCCGCGATACGATTTCAACTGGCAACTTCGATACGATTTCAAGGAGCCAAAAATCCTGCGCGCCGGCGAACAACTCCGCATCATCGCAACCTTCGACAACAGTCCGAACAACCGCGCGAACCCCGACCCTTCGCGCACTGTCAAGTGGGGCGAACAAACCTCGGACGAAATGATGATTGGCTATGTGGAGTACCATTCCCCAGTGACTCACTGAGATGTGCCTTCCTCTAAAAATGTGAGGTTGGTCAATCCACGCTGCTTGGGCTAAGCATCAGCACGTGAAACCGTTCATCCCCCTCGCCATCGGCCTCTTCGCGAATGCCGTCACACCACTCGCCCTCGCTCAAGAGAAACCTGTGACCACCGCGCCGCAGCCTCCAAAAGCACCCCTGCTGGCACCCTCACCAAATCATCAGGTCACGCTAAGCAAAGACGCGATTGGGAAGGAGTTCCTCTTCTCCGCATCCATCATCCCCCAGGCCATCGCTCCCACGAGCACCGCGCTCGCCGGTAAAATCGTTCGCTTCGAACTCTTTCACGACGGCGTCGACCTTTACGAAGCCACGGAAGGTCTCGTCGTCACCAAAGACCTCCCCGCGCGCCGCCTCCTCACCACGTTCCCCATCATCGCGCAGGACGAACGCTCGGTCATCATCGACTTCAACGCCGGAATGCGGCGCGTGTTCAGCGAAATGTGGATTCCATCCAGTTCGTCCAGCATCGCCCAAAGCCGCACCCTCGAGATTCCACAGAGCCGCGTTTTCTCCGTAACCCTCGACGGCGACCTTCTCTCCATCCGGCAAAGCGCTCAAGTTCGGGACCGTCAAAATGATCCAAACCGTGAGGATCGTTACGAAATCCGCTACTTCCTCACGCCCTACAACGCAGGAAAGTTCAAGAGCAAGGAACACTCGCCCACCGAATCGAAGCACGTGCGGTTCTTCGAGATCCAACCGCAAATCGAACCAACCTCCGGACGCCCCACCAGCCTCATCGCCTTATT
>JBEEPE010000046.1:0-7030 GCA_041191265.1 Verrucomicrobiota bacterium
GGTTCGAGGATTTGACGGAGAGCATGGAGATCAGTTTTTTCGGGGACAGTTTTGCGAAGTTTGGGGCGCAGTTGGAGGTTGGGAAGGTGTTGGCGATTACGGGAAAGGTGGAGAATCGGGATGAGGTGGTTCGGTTGATGGCGCGGGAGGTGAAGCCGGTTCGGAAGCCGAGGGCGATGGAGGCAGTGGTGTTGGACTTGACGGGTGACGGGGTTAGTGAGGCGGATTTGGAGCGGATGCGTGCGGTGCTGGCTGATTTTCCGGGGCGACGTCCAGTGGTGTTGAGGATGCGGAATGGCGCGGGTCGGACGGTGCGGGTGGTGCCGGGTGACGGGTTTGGGGTGGAGTGGTCGGGGGCTTTGCAGGCGCGGTTGAGGGAGGCGGTGCCGGTGTTGACGGGTTTATGAGTGGGCGAAGCGCGGATTGGGATGCGGAAGCAAATGAGGCTTGAGGGTGGGGGGAAATGACGAAGGATTGAACCGCCTGGCGACGGGCAAAAACCGTATGGAATGGTATTACGAGACAGATGGTCAGCCGCAGGGTCCGGTGAGTGTTGAGGAGTTCCTCGAACGGGTTCGGGAGGGGGTGATTGGGGAGGAGACGTTGGTTTGGCGGAAGGGGATGGTGGATTGGATGGAGTACGAGACGGTTTCGGATGCACCGCGCGTGGAGGTGGTTCCTCGTGTGCTCGTGGCGCCTCCGGCGTTGCCGGTTGAGGCGGGTGGGGAGGGGGCGGATGCGGCGGGCTTGGCGTCGGACGGGGGGGATGGACCGGCTTGGGAGCGGGACGCTGGGGTGCAGAACGTGTTTGCGCGGTTGGGGACGACGTGTGCGGAGGTGATGATGGATACGGAGCGGTGTTTTCGCACGTTGCGTCGGCGTGGGAATCTGGGGGCGGCGATTGCGTACAGCGTGATTGCGCAGGTGATTGGCCTGTTATTCTTTGCGGGCGACCTTTGGGTTGGTATCCGCAATCGCGGTTTGGAGTTGGTGCTTCGCGATGTGTTGCCTCGGCAGGTTGAGGTGGACATGGCCCAGCGTTTTTTGGCGGAACGGATGTCTTCGCCGGGGTTTGCGGTGCTGATTTTAGCGGGTTTCTTGTTGGTGAACCTGGTGCTGATTCCGGTTCAGTCGGCCCTCATTTCTGGGTTGTTGCATTTGAATCTTCGGATGATCGGGATTGCGCGGCATCCGTTTGAAACGACGTTTCGGGCGGTCAGTTATCTGAACGGGTCGGTGACGGTGATTGGGATTATCTCCTCGGTAACGTCGATGCTGGCGATTGTGTTGGGGAAGAGTCCGTCGGTAGCGGCGGCTTTGATTGGGGTTGGGGGAATGATGTGGATGCTGTTTGTGGGGGTGACGGCGATGTCAGAGACGCACGGCGCTTCTCGGGGGCGGGTGTCGGTCGCGCTGTTCCTGATTCCGTTGGAGGTTTTGCTGGTGGCGTTGGTTTTGGCGTTGGTGATTCCGCTGGTGATGGCCCTCGCTGGCGGGTTTGGTTTTGGGGGGTAGTTTTGCCGAGTGGCGAGTGTGCTGAGTTCCGGAACGAGGTTCCGAGCGTTTTGGTTGCGTACAGAGAAACGGCGGATGGTTGGTTGGGAGGGGTGTCAGGGATAAGGGCTGGAAATGGGGGGGGAAACCTGAGCACGATTGAGGGGTTGAATAAGGAGCCATGACGAACCACGACTACATCTCTCGGAATCCGCTTTGCGGGGGGAACCCTCAGCGCAGTGCTAATGGGCGCCAACGGGGCGTAATGGCTGGCTTTGGCGCGGTGTTGAGTCTGTTGATGGGGATTGGATTGAGTGGGTGTCAGGATTTTTATGGGGATGTTTACGCCTACAAACGTTCCTATTTTGTGCCTTATGAGCGGATTGAAGCGGAGCGGTTGGCGGAGGAGCGAGCGAAGCGTGATGCGGAGAAAGCGAAGGACGATGCGACGCGGATGGCGGCGGAGGGGTTGATGAATGCGCCTGCGGCGGCACCGATGCAGCAAGGTGGGGGAGGTGTCGGCGCGATTCCGGGGTTGGATCCGATTCCCGGTTTGTAGGGTGGGGTTTCCAGCGGGGGGAACGCTGGGGCGTGGATGTGTTTAGTTTCTTGATGCGTTATGTCCTCTGAGCCGGCCGCCTTGCAGGGTGCGATTCACGCGGAGGTGCACGTGTTTGTTGGGCATGTGCATGTGACGACTTATGCGGTGCCGCCGGGGGAGTATTTGATTGGGGCGGACCCGAGTTGTCACTTGCGCGTGGAGGCGGAGGGGATGGAGCCGATGCATGCGCGGCTCATTTTCAAAGGGCATCGGGTGTTGGTTGAGCCGTTGGAGGATGGGGGCACGGTGTTCATTGAGGGGGAGCGGGTTCACTTGGCGACTCCGCTGCAGCCGGGCACGGAGATGCACATTGGGGGAGCGCGCCTGTGCCTGTCTTTAACCGAGGCGGCGTTGCGGTTTATTCGGGAGAGTTTGTCGGACCCTACTTTGGGGTTGGAGGCGGCGAAGTCGGAGTTGAGTGGGGAGCGGTACCGGGTGATTGGGACGGTGGGTCAGGGGGGGATGGGGATTGTTTTGAAGTCGTTGGATCAGCGGGTTCGAAGGAATGTAGCGGTGAAGATGTTGAAGGGTGGGGCGGCGTACTCGGGGGAGAATCTGATGCGGTTCATTGCGGAGGGTCAGCTTACGGGGGAGTTGGAGCATCCGAATATTGTTCCGGTGTACGACTTGGGGTTGGACGGGGACGGGCAGGCGTACTACGCGATGAAGTTTGTGGATGGGGTCACGTTGCACAGCGTGTTTGATGGGTTGCGGGCGGGGGATGAGGCGATGCGTGTGCGGTTCACGTTGGCGGAGTTGCTGACGATTTATCAGAAGGTTTGTGATGCGGTGGCGTACGCGCATTCGCGCGGGGTGATTCATCGCGATTTGAAGCCGGGCAATGTGATGATTGGGGAGTTCGGTGAGGTGATGCTGATGGATTGGGGGTTAGCGAAGCGAACGGCGGAGCCGGTGCCGGCGGACAAGGCGCCGACGCTGACGGGGGAGGAGGTTGCGGAGGCGGTTGGTGCGGGGGTGCGAACGCCGAAGGCGGGGGGTGGGGAGATGAAGAGTTTCGAGACGTTGGATGGGTATGTGGTGGGTACGCCGCCGTATCTTTCTCCTGAGCAGGCATCTGGCGCGGTCGATAAGATAGGCGGATGGTCGGATATCTATGTTCTCGGGATTATCCTTTTTGAAATCCTGACGTTGCGTCAGCCCTTTTCGGGGGACTGTGTGGAGGACGTGTTGCTGGCGATTCAGACGGGAAGATTTATGTCGCCGTTGGAGTTTAACCGGCGCGAGATGCGAGTGGACGGTCCGGAGTTGGATCACTGTCCCGGGGGGCGCGTACCGGAGGGGTTAGCGGCGGTGGTGGTGAAGGCGATGAGCGCGGATTTTGAAGATCGGTATCGTTCGGTGGGAGAGTTGCAGCAGGAGGTTAAGGATTATCAGAATGGGTTTCCGACGAAGGCGGAGCAGGCGGGTTTCGTGAAGCACTTGGGCGCATTTTTGCAGCGGCACCGGAGGGAGGCCATTTTGGTGGCGGTGTTCCTGTTGGTTGCGCAGATTTCTGCGGTGATGGTGTTTATTCGGATTCGTGGGGACGAAAAGAAGTTGCGTGCGAAAACGGTTGAGCAGACTGAGACCATTACGCGGTTGGAAACGTTGCTGGCGCAGTTGCGGGAGACGGGGAAGGACAACTACGAGGACGCGATTGATCTCTACAATCGAGCGATGAATAAGGAGGCGTTGGATCACATTGATTTGGCGCTGGCTGGGGAGGGGGGGCGTGGTGGGTACACGCCGTTTTATCCGCTGTTCCACAAGTTGCGCGGGGACATCCTGATGCAGTTGGGTGAGTTTGAGCTGGCTCGGGAAAGTTATCAGGCGGCGGCTGATGCGGATCCGTCCTCTGTAAATCTGGAGCGAGTGGACGAGGATATTCTTGTGGCGCGAGAGAGCGGGGAGCGTCCGATGAAGCGGATTTACACGTTCAAGAAGCAGTCTGCTCCTGGGCCGAAGAAAGCGGGTTCAGAACCGCAACCGACAACGAATCCACCCGGAAAACCCGTGGGTAGCGAGATGCGCGAGCAGCGTGAACTCAAACGGGCGGCCAAGTCGGGACAGCCGTAGAGAGGGCGGGTTTGTGAGTCCGCGGGGGGATGGGTCGTATGAGTCCGATGGGACCTATACTGGCCTCGCTCGCGATTTTTCCTGAGCCATGCGCGGCCTTACACTTCTTCGAGCATTTCGGTGGCGTCTCCGAAGGTGTTTGGGTGGACGTCCATCTTGTCCATCAAGGAGAGGAAGAGACGGCAGAGTTGGCGCTGCGGTTTGTCTTTGTAATCGAGCACGCGGCCTCCTTTGAGTCGGCCACCTCCGCCGCCCAAAACGATGACGGGCAGTTGATCGTTATCGTGCCGTGCTCCGGCCATCATGCTCGAGCAATGCAAAATCATCGTGTTGTCTAACAGCGACTTATTCCCCTCTTTAATCGCGTCGAGACGCTGGGCGAGGTAGGCCAGTTGCTCCATGAAGAACTGGTTCACTTTGAGCCAATCTGCTCCGTCACTGTGTGAGAGGAGGTGATGGATCATGTAGTCGATGCCGTGCCCTGTCTGTTGAACGCTCGGGAGATTCGGGAAACGGAGGGCGCTATGGTCGTTGTTGAGTTTGAGGGTCGCGATGCGGGTCGTGTCCGTCTGAAATCCGAGCACCATTACGTCCACCATGAGGCGCATGTGTTCCGCAATGTCCTGCGGAATTCCGTCAGCGGGTCTGGGGCGGTCAGGTTTTTCGAGGGTGGGCCGCCAGCCTTGTAACTCGCCGCGTTTACCTGCGTTTTGAAGCCGTTTTTCCACGTCACGAACGCTCTCAAGGTACTCGTCCAGTTTTTGTTGATCGTTCTTGCCGAGCGTCTTGCGAACGGATGTTGCGTCTGACAGGACGGCGTCGAGCACGCTGATGTCTGCGGGTGAGCTTTCGTCTTTGAACAAGCGATCGAACGCAAGGGCAGGATAAAGTTCTAATGGGGTTGGGGTTGTGGGGGAGCTCCACGAAATGTGGGAGCTGTAGAGCATGGAATAGTTTTTATGAACGGAGGGATTGGACTGTTCACAGGCGAGCACGAGGCTGGGCACCTTGGTGTTGCGTCCATACGTTTGCGCGAGGACTTGATCAAAGCTGGTGCCGGAGCGGATATCGCCTCCTGAGGCGATGGGAGCGCCGGATAACATGTTGCCGGTCTGAGAGCTGTGGATGTTCCCTTTGCGCGCTTGCTCGTGGTAGAGGCCGCGGACGAACAGGAGTCGTTCACGGAACGGAGTGAGTGGCTCGAGCACCTTACCGAGTTCCATCCCGGAGCCCTCGCCTTTTGCCCACCACTCTTTGGAGTGGAATCCATTGCCGGAGAAGGTGACGGCGAGACGGACTGGCGGTTCGGAGTCGCCACGCTTGGTGGAGGATGCGGCGCGGAGTTGGAGCGATTCCATCCACGGAAGTGCCATGGAAACGCCGACGCCACGGAGAAAGGTTCGGCGGGAGAGAGGATATTGGTTCATGGGGTTGAGGAGGGTTGCGGGGTGATGGGTGAGGAGTGACAGATGAACGGCGTTATTGGGCTCCTTGATGATCTGAGCCCCGGATATTTCTGAACTGCGGACTGAGGACGATTTCTTCGATGACGTCTGCGATGCGCGGTGTATTCGTCGACACGATTTGATCGAGGAAGGGTTTGTCCGAGAGTTGAACGCTGCGACCGAGCGCGTAGCCGAGCAGTTTTCGGGAGAACTGGCGGAGGAAGTCATGACGCCGAGTTTCGGTGAGGTAGGTGCGGAGTCCGTCGATTCCATTGAGTGCGGTTCCGTCCGCGAGTGTGGTTTTCGTGTCACGTTCCCGTGCGCCGCCGATGGGATCGAATCCTTCGAGAGCGAAGCCGATGGGGTCGATGCGGCGGTGGCAACCGGAGCAGCGTTCGTCGCTGGAGTGGCGTTCGATCAGTTGGCGTTCGGTGAGGCCCTCGGGTGCTTCTTCCGGCAGCGTTGGGACGTCTTTCGGGGGGCGTGGAAGGCGTTCACCGAGGAGGACTTCGCTGACCCAGTTTCCTCGAAGGATGGGGCTGGTTCGGGAGGCGCCGGATTGTTTGGAGAGGGTTGCGGCGAGAGTGAGAATGCCGCCTCGTCCGTGAGTTTTGAGTTGGTCGACGCGTTGCCAGTCATTGCCTTTCACGGGGATGCCGTAGTGGGCGGCAAGGGGTGCATCAAGGAACGTGTGATTCGCGGTGAGGAGGGAAGTGATGGGGGCGTTGGTTTGGATGGAGTGCGTGAGGAAGAGGACGGCTTCCTCGAGCATGGATTCGCGGAGGGTGGTGAAGGTTGGGAAGTGGCGCTCACTTTTTTCGGAGAGGGTTGCGATGTCGCGGATGTGAAGCCACTGGCAACCGAACTCGGTGGCGAGTCGGCGTGTGCGGGCATCGGCCAGCATGCGACGTGTCTCGGCCCGGAGGGTTTCGGGTTGAGACAGTGCGCCGGATTTTGCGAGGGACAGGAGTCGGTCGTCGGGGGTGGATGACCACAGGAAGTGGCTGAGGCGCGAGGCGAGTTCGTGGGGGCTGACTGGGCCGGTTTGTTCGGGAGCGCGTTCGCTCCGGTAAAGGAAGGAGGGGGAGGTCAGAACTCTGGTCAGCATGAGGCGCGGTTCGAGAGATTTGAGCGCGTTCGTTTCGTCTGGGGTGAGCGGGCGTCGCCACGCTTTTGCGGCAAACTCGAGGACTGCGGATTGCTGAGCGGCGAGTGCAGCCCGTTTTTGGTCTTTGAAGTTGGCTGCGGCTTCCATGATGGGTTTGCGCATGGGTTCGAACGCGGAGGGTTTACCGTCTTGCGTTGCGAACTGCCAAAGTTGTTCAAAGGCTGCGACTTGTTTGAGAGGTGCGTCGCTGACGAATAGCAGTTCACTCCACAGGCGCTCCAGTTCCTGAGTGCTCTGATCGTCTAG
>JBEEPE010000047.1:0-4165 GCA_041191265.1 Verrucomicrobiota bacterium
GGGTGCCCTCGTGCAGGCCCCTCGGTAATCACGGAAACCCCGTAAATGACGCCGGCCTCACGGTCGATCCGTGAAAAAGCCAGCGACTCAGAAAATGCAATCGTGCGCCCCATACCGAGGCGCGCCTGTCAATCGGCTGCCCTACAAGGAGTGCGGGAATGCCGCGAAAGCCTCGCCACTCGCAACCGAACCCGACAATTTCCAGCCATGACCGCAAAGCAGTTCTATGACTGGCAGACAGCCGGCGGTACGGACGACGTCATGCGGCTCGTGAATTGCCTGGAAAAAGCCGACATCGCGTGGTGCGCCATCGGCGGAGTCGCAGTTAACCATTGGGCGCAAGAGCCAATGGTGACCCAAGACGTGGATTTCGTCGTCACAACCGACTCCATTGAGCAGGCGGTGAGCGCGCTCACGGCGGCGGGACTTCACCCCGAGCGCTTCGCTTGCTCGATTCACTTCAAGGGGCATTCCAAGGTGAGCCTCCAACTGAGCACGGAGGATTTCTACCGAGAGTTTCCCTCGCGCTCGGTTCCGGCAGATGTGCACGGGATTCTTCTACGAGTCGCCTCGCTGGAAGACACGTTCCGCGGCAAACTGAAGGCTTGGAACGATAAAGAGCGGCGCCAAAGCAAGCGGATCAAGGACCTCGGTGATCTCGCCCGACTGGTGGAATCCCACCCCCACCTCTGGGATCTCCTGCCCAGTGACCTTCAGGAGCAGGTTGAAAAGCCGCAATGAAATCGCGCCCTGTGCGAACGGAATAGATCTCTCAGCGCACTCCGTGGCTTTGCGGAGTGCGCTGAGCAAATTCACCTACTTTGCTACCAGCGCAAATCGAGAAAGACTGGGGGGAGCTGCACTTGGAATAGAGAACTACTGCCGCTATCCAGAGCCTCCCGCACGCAGCCAAAGGATCCGCACTCCCCGAAGCGGCAGAGCCTACGCCGAATTACCGGAGTAAGCTTGGCTCAGCCACGCGAACCATTCTCGACCGAAGGTGTAAAGGAACCTCGTTGAGGGATACCGCCTCAATGGCTTCCCCCCCTTTCAGAGTGACTTTCTTTGTCTGCGGCAGATTTACCGAGTACGTATCATCAAGCTTCCACATTGCCCCCGTTGCAGGATCCACGATGAGCATCCCAATAACGCCGCCGAAAAGCAAATTTCCGAAGTACCAACCATTTACGTCCGCAGAGATAGTGGATTTTGCCGTATCGTATCCGGGCTTTGAAGCTTCAATCGTATACTTTGCTTTCTGAAAAAAACCTCTCGATGTTTCAAGCGTCACGGTCATCGGTGTCTCGCCGGTCTGAATAGCGACACCGTTGTCTTTCATGAGAACTACTTTTGCCCCTTGGGGGGAGCTCGTGATGGTGACTGGCCTCTGGGACTTGCTTACAATGCTGGCGCAACTGCAAAGAGATGCAGCGGAAAGCACTTGGCCAATAGTAGTAAAAATTTTGTTCATAATAGTTTGTGTGATGACCTTTTCGGCAGAAACCGAGCATGACGATACGTCTCAAAAACGATGCGGATCAAGCCTTGCCATCGAGGAGGGCAAGATGAGGAAGCGTCGATTCCGGGCCACGGTGCGGTTTTCAACTCGCCCCAAGGGATGCTCGCCTCACTCGTACCGCGGGCCGGTGTAGGTGTCGGGGTCATATCCGAGTTCCCTCCATCTACTGTCGGACCATTCATCGAGGCGGTCCGGATAATACTTAGACGCCTTGAAGTTTTCCCATTCACTGTCCCCTCTGTACGTCTTGTCGACCTCTTCCGTGGACTGCCCCATCCAAAGGTAGAAGTTTTCCAGCCTCATGAGGCGGTCGAGTTCGGGCGGAACTCCCGGCAGTGGTGTGTATTTTCCGTTCATATCGTCAACTTTCCCTCGGTCAGTGCGTAAAATAAGGATCGGACTTCGTCAGAGTATCTTCTTCCGACGGCGTGTCCGGCATAGGCCTCGGCGACAAACTCGAGAGGGCTTTGCGAAGCTCGATAAGACACCTGTGCGCCAATCATAGCGTGCTCGGATGACCTAAACCCCGAGAGTCCCTGTTCCTGTCGCCTGCTCGCTTGCTGCAACATGAGAATCATCGCAGCCGGCCCAATGGCTTGCAAGTGCTGCCAGTGTGCCATCTCGTGAAGCATCGTGTTTTCTTGTGAGGCGTCACCTCGTTCGACCTCTGCCCTCTTCTCCAGCTGAATCTTGGTGGTGGGTCTGTGGGTCGTCAGGTGCAGGTGCCCATCACCTGGATCTAGCCACCCGTTCGCTTTGCGATTTCGAGTGTCTTGCCGAAGGGTGGGCGGGATCTGCCAGCCTGCCTTCTTGGCCGATCCAATCGCGTCATACATCCACTGGTGCGCCACGTTATCTTTGATGTGCGCCAAGAGTCTCTTCCCGTCCTCGTAGTGCGCGTCGCTCGGATCCATGTGGTCCCGGTGTTCCGCGTATACCTTGGGCGGCGTCCATGCCTTCTGGATTGGTGGGACGTAGGGCAGCATCGCAGGAAGCGATCCCTTCCAACGTTCCATCCGCTCCGCGTGCCCGGGAGGTTCTGCGGCCGATGATTGGCCGGCAGCGGGCTCCGGCTGTGCCGGGGCCGGAGACTCGTCCGGTGCCGGTATTTGCCCTGCACTCTCCCGCGCGCTCTTTAGCGTCGCAATCGCCCTGATGATGCGCAGCTCCTTCCGGCGGACACTCGCGGTAATCAGCTTCAGCTTCTCCGCCTCCGTCTTCTCCGGCTTGGGTTGGGGAGGAACCGTGTCCGTGTCCGATCCCCCCTGCTCTTCGCCACTTTCTCCCCCGTCGACCTCATCGTCAGGGCTCTCTCGCTTCTCTGACTCCCCCCCTGAACCTTCAGCCTTCTTCGGCTTCACCACGCTCGGCTTTGGAGCCCCGAAAAGATGGTCATGCGCCTCTCCCCGAGCAGTGTGGTAATGGGAAGCAACGGCTGAGGCATGGGCCACTGATGCGAATCGACCCCCGGCGTCCCGCTTATGCTTGGATTCCTCCCACTCGGGCTGATCGAACTGCGTCCGGGCAGCGGCAAGCGATTTGAGCGA
This sequence comes from Verrucomicrobiota bacterium, assembly GCA_041191265.1. GTDB lineage: Bacteria > Verrucomicrobiota > Verrucomicrobiia > Chthoniobacterales > Chthoniobacteraceae > JBEEPE01. The sequence goes on from JBEEPE010000047.1 coordinate 3,067, forward strand.
TAGCTGAAATCCTGTCCCCCGGTTCGAGAGTTTCAGCACGGGCGGCGCGGAATCGACCGAGCCCAGTGTGTCGGCGAGGTACTTGAGGATCCGATCAATCTCCTCCTCGTGCTCCGTGACGTGCCGCTCGTGCTCGTGAAGCGGAGCGTGGTGTCCGAGGAGCGCCTTGGGACGAAGCAGCGCCCGAGCGTGAGCCAGGGAGCTTTTGAGATGATCGTTGGCCGCCTCCGCATGCTCGAGGCTCACGAATCTCCCCCCTGCCCCGCGTCGGTGTTTCGACTCATCCCACGAAAACTCGATGGCAGCCTTTCGGAGTGTCGCCATCGAAACAACGGCCCCCTTTGGAGGAGTCCGGTCGATCGTGATGGTGGACGGTCTGAACCAGCCCGGCTCCGTATCGATTTGAACCCCCCGGAATTTGTCTTTGAGGAGCTTCAGGAAATTGGAGCCCACGGTGTGCCGTTCGATCACCCCGACGGCGGCTTTCGTTGCGATCGACTTGGCGGCGGCCGTTGTCGCCTTGGCCCCGATCTTCGCGGCGAGCTTTTCCGCGGCTCTTGCCAAGGCGGCCCGTCCCACACTGGCGCCAACCTTGTCCACAACGAACCCGGCAAGCCCATTCGCGGCAACGCCGACCGCCCCGGTGACGGCGCCTGGAAGGGCCGCGACCACGGCGGCCCCTGCAGTCGTTTCGAGGGCAGCCTTTGCGAGCCAGGAGACTTGAATCGTTGTCTTGCTCCCCTCCTTGGTGAGGGTTCCCACCCCGGGAACGTGGTAGCTCTTTGCCGGTGCCCCATCGGATGGCTCCGGGTGTGGCGTGGCGGTTTTGGGAGCGAATTTGCCTCCCTCTCTTGGGTGCTTGCTCTCGTCCCAGTTCATTGCGCTCCTGGTTGAGACGTTGCCCCTCCCTCAGGAGATCCCCCCTCGGGCGGTGCCGCCTGTTGGTTCGGGAACCGTTGCGAAAGCTGCTCCACCGGAACTCCGTACTCGTCCGCCAGCGCCTTGAGCCGCTTCTGCTCGTTCGCCAACTGCGTGAACTGCTCCTCCCAGTCCTCGTTCCGCTCCGCGTAAATGTCGGACGCCGTCCGCAGCCCCATCT
>JBEEPE010000048.1:0-3710 GCA_041191265.1 Verrucomicrobiota bacterium
GTAAGCCATCGATTAACGAAAACTGGTCTCACAAATTTCGTGCTCAATCTCCACGCAGATCACGCCACCAAGGCCAACTTTGTGGCGCAAATCCAGTCCGCCCTCTCCGCCCTCGAGGAACAACCACACCCCATCACCAATGAATTTCAGCGCGTCACCGAAGACCTTGAGAAAAACCGAATCGCACTCAAAGATGCCACCGAAGCCCTTCACACCCCTACCGAGACCGGAGGGGAGTCACCCCATGATGCCATCGAGAACGCTCTCAAAGCGTTGGATGATGCGGGAGAGACGCGCTTTCCCACCGGTAGCTTTGACCTAGCCGTCAAGAACTGTCTCCATCCAACCGCACTAACTTCTTATGTAGAAGCACTTGATTTCATTGAGGAATCGTTTCGGCCCATTGCGAGAATCCGGCACACAATTCCCGACTGGCTGCAACCCTCAAATGATGCCGCCCCTCTGCCAGTCAAGAATGACGCTGACACCACAAAAACACTTCTCGTTAGGGCGCTAGAGAAAATCAAAAATCTCGAGAACCATCTAGAAGTCACCATTCCAAAATCGCTCAGTTGGTTCGGAGCGGCCACCCGTGTAATCAATCACCTCTTCCAAACCACCACAAACTTCCCCGCCCTCATCGACGTCATTCTAGCAGACGACTTCAAAGCACGCTTTCATACCCTCCAACAAGCGCTGAACCATCACGCCGAAGGAAATAATGCCGCCGCAGAGTTATCTAAACACTTTCATAACGAAGTACTTACACTCCCACTCAACGATTTTCTCCAAACACTACGAATCGCTCGGACCCAGTTCTTTCTTCTCCGATTTTTCTCGGTCCGCAAAGTCCGGGTTGCTCTCTCACGTTTTTCTAAAGCCACCCCTCCAACTCACCTCGAATCCCTCAGCTCCATCATTGAAAGCCTCTGCGCCTCCCAAGAGGCCATTGCGCGTGCGGAATCAGCACAACCGCTTCTCCAGTCCATCGTTTCCCACCCAGAGCTAAACCCTGACAACACATTGAAGGAGACCCTCCATGTGTGTTTTCAGACTGCCAGTCGACTGAGACAGCTTTTTCCGGATCAACTCAACCACCTGTCACTCAGACTGTCAGAAAAAATCTCAGCCGAAAACCTCCAGCAACTGGTCCGTGAATGTTTGGACTTGGTCGAGAAGACGTCCGCAGCGGTCCAAGCACTCGAATCGAAGATTTGCGCCGAGAACAACCTGACGGAGGAAACCCTCGAGGTAACAGCCCTTGCGTCTCGGCTGGAGGCCATCTCAGAGCACAGCGACAACTTGCCGCGCATTGCGAAGTTTCAGATTGCGATGAAACAGGCCAAAACACTCGGTCTGGATGCTTTTCTAGCCGCTCTTGAGTTAGGCCAAGACCAACCAGAGCAGATTATATCAGCCGCTAAACACGAACTCATCAGCGCCTGGGTTCGAGCACGAGTGAACTCCGATTCAGCCCTCGCGAAGTGCCTCGGCGAAACAAACGTCAAAGCGCGAAAAACCTTTTCCAACGCCTTGCACAAATACTGGGGAAGATTGCCTCAAAGCCTCGCCAAAACCGCGGCGGAAAAAATCAGAGCTGAGATTTCTCGCAGAGATAGCCAACCCATGATGAAGGCGGCAAAGCACCTCCACGAACTTCGCGCAGTATCTACCATCCGACGCCCCATCCGACGCGTCATGCGAGAAGCTGGCCAAGCAATCGCAGCCCTCAAACCCATCGTTCTCGCAAGCCCCCTCTCCGCAGCAACACTCCTTCCAACCGACTTTCCCACCTTTGACCTCGTCGTTTTCGATGAGGCCTCACAGGTACCTGTTTGGGATGCCGTCTGCGCCCTTTCCAGAGCAAAATCTGCAGTCATCGTTGGAGACTCTAAACAACTCCCTCCCACGACCTTCTTCGAACGAAAGGATTCCGATGAATCCGACGCCGAAAACCATGAGTCGTTCGAAGTCCTTGAAAGCCTCCTCGATGAGGCCATCGCCTCCGGGGTAAACCAACTCAGCTTGATCTGGCACTACCGCTCTCGAGATGAGCGTCTGATCGAGTATTCCAACCGCAAAAGTTACGCAGGCCGACTCAAGACGTTCCCCTCCGCGCATCGAACCCACCCGAATCTTGGCGTTGAGTTCCGATTCGTCGGTGGAACGTACGCTCGAGGCCAGGGATCCACCAATCAAGCCGAAGCAGAGGCCGTCATCGCTGAACTCACTCTACGACTCAAAAGCGCCGACGCCTGTCCTGCAAATCGTTCAATCGGAGTGGTCACCTTCAGCCTCGTTCAGGCCAACCTTATCCAAGACCTCTTCGATGAAGCCCTCGAAAACGACCCAACGCTCGTCGCCGTATGCAGTCAGATCGCCGAAAAGGGCGAACCAGTCTTCATCAAAAATCTCGAAGGTGTTCAAGGTGATGAACGCGCAACGATGCTCTTCTCCATCTGCTTCGGAAAGGATGCCAACGGAACGTTCCACCATAACCTCGGTCCACTGAACCTCGCCGGAGGCGAACGCCGTCTGAATGTTGCCGTCACCCGAGCCCAAGAGAAGGTCATCATTTTCTCCTCCATCCGAGCCTCCGATCTCGACCCTGCAAAGTGCAAATCACAAGGCGCTCGTGACCTGCGCGATTACCTGGCCTTCGCAGAACACGGCACGCTCCCTAGCACCCTTGAAACCGGAACCTCGCATGCCGCACCAGAACTCTCCTCCATCGAAACCACACTCGCGCAGGCATTGGAAACCAGAGGCTGGATTGTCGATCGCCATGTTGGTCGGTCCAACGACTTTCGCATCAGCCTTGCCGTTCGAAACCCCACAGACCCCGACCAGTGGTCGCTCGGAATCGAACTCGACGGTACCTTTCACAAAACCGCTCCAACTGTTATCGATCGCGAATCCGTGCGCGATGGCGTCCTAGCAACTCTAGGATGGAAGATCATCCGAATCTGCTCACTCGACGTGTTGTACCACCTTCCCAAAGCCATTGCTCAGATCGAGTCCATGCTGCCCAAAAACAAATAGACCTTCACCATCCCTGAGTTCCGACGAACACCCGAGCTTTCACCCACCCTACTCTTCACCACGTCAAGATTACCTCCCCACCAGTTAGACCCGTGCTCGCGGCATTCTGTCCCCTCAAATTTTCTCTCCATCCACCCCAACGCGCGGCTAGATTCTCCACCTCATGTCACAGCCCGCTTCCGCCATCACCCCACGCCGCTCAGAGGACTTCGCCGAGTGGTACCAGCAAGTCGTCAAAGCCGCCGATCTGGCTGACCCGTCAGACGTGCGCGGTTGCATGGTCATCAAACCCTGGGGTTACGGACTCTGGGAAAACATGCAGCGCGACCTTGACGCAATGTTCAAGGCAACCGGTCACAAAAACGCCTACTTCCCCCTCTTCATCCCCCTGTCCTACCTCGCAAAAGAAGCCGAACACGTCGAAGGCTTCGCCAAAGAATGCGCAGTCGTCACCCACCACCGCCTCGAAGCCGCCCCCGAAGGCGGACTCCGCCCCGCCCCCTCCGCCGCACTCACCGAACCCCTCGTCGTTCGGCCCACCAGCGAAACCATCATCGGCGCCACCTACGCCAAGTGGGTCCAGAGTTACCGCGACCTGCCCATCCTCATCAACCAGTGGGCGAATGTCGTCCGTTGGGAAATGCGGCCCCGGGTTTTTCTGCGGACGG
>JBEEPE010000049.1:0-6011 GCA_041191265.1 Verrucomicrobiota bacterium
GACCTTCTGTGCTCGGTGAGCCTTCGCCACTGGCGAAGCGCTCCCCGCCTGCACGCGCTTTTGGTTCTCATCATCGCAACAGGGGTTGCCGCATTTCTCGCGATTCGGCTCGCCAACCGTGCGGTGACTGCCGATTTCGAGCGTTTCGCAGCCGGACTCTCCCGCGAAAGCCTGCTGACCGTCACGCGCTCGGAACCGCCGCTCGCACTCGAAGATCTACTCGCTATCCGCGACGCTGCCGCCCCGTTTCCCATCCACGTGGTGCCGTCCATTGAGAGAATCGCCGTCCGCTTTGACCAACCAAACGGCACAAACACGCCGCCCGATCCAAACGCAACCGTTCGAATCGTTGGAGTCGATCTCGTCTCCACCATTAACCTGCTCCCCGCATCAAAAACCTCCCCCGAGGAATCAGCCGCACCGCTACCCAACTCACTGACGACGGATAGTTCACCAATCCTCGCTGCGCCTCCCCTCTTCGATGCCTTGAAGCGAGGCGAGGCTCAACCACAGGCGCGATTACTGTCAGGCGACACGCCGGTCGAGTTTCCGTTGAACGGGATTATCCCCTCCACCAATGGAGCGCCAGCTCCTCCGGACAATCTGATTCTCATGGATTTGCTGAGAATGGCCGAACTCTTCAAAACGCAAGGCACTCTCGATCGAATCGATCTCTTTTCCTCGGAGGGCGCCCATCTGGATGCGGAAGTCGTCGCCCGCGCTCTTCGGTCCAAAGACCCCTCCCTTCTGATTCAAACCCCGGAGCAACGCGGCGAGGCAGCCGCATCCATGACGCGCGGACTCCGCCTCAACCTGACGATTCTTTCGCTGCTTTCGCTCCTCGTCGGCGTCTACCTCGTGTTTCAAGCGCTCGACGCAGCAGTGGTTCGGCGACGGCCCGAGATCGCAACGCTGAGATCCCTCGGTGTGCCCCCTGCTCTCATTCGCGCAGCATGGCTAGTGGAAGCCTCGCTCCTCGGTTTACTGGGCGGTGCAGCCGGAGTCCTGCTGGGCCGCTGGTTGGGAAACGGCGCCATTCAAGCGGTCTCACGCACAGTCCATTCGCTGTATTACGCAAACGCCGCGCGCTCGGTCGCCCTGAGTGGTAGCGAAGCCCTGCTTGCGATGGGTTGCGCCGTGGCCGCCGCCCTCTTGGCAGGATGGGTCCCAGCAAAAAGCGCCTCGCAAACACCGCCCGCGCAGTTGCTAGGCACAGTGGATCGTCCTCCCCTCCGCCGGCAAGGCCGCCTCTCGCTCATTCTGACGCTTCTGTGCGTGTTCGCCGCCTTGGCCTGCTCTCGATTCCACGCCGTCCACTTGAGTGACGGAGCCCACATCCCCGTCGGGGGGTACCTGACCGCGTTGTTCATCCTCGGCGCCGCGGGGTTCGCCGTACCCACAGGACTGCCCATTTTAGCCCGTCGATTCAAACGCTGGGAGGAACGGTCGCCTGCGATTTTGCTCGGGAACGCGCGCTTACGTCATGCAGGAAGCCGGCACCTTTGGGCAGCCGCCAGCCTCCTATGCACCATCGCAATGACCGCAGCCATGCAGGTGCTGGTGTCCAGCTTCGCCAGCTCGATTGAGAGCTGGATTACCCATTCGCTGAAGGCAGACATTTTCCTCACGAGCCGCGCCAACCAATCCGCCACCGCAGGCGCGACCTTACGTCCGTCATTGATCGAAAAAATCAAGGCGCGCCCAGGAATCAAACACGCCGATGGACTCCTCTTGTACCAGGTGGGAAACCGCGGCGAGCGCAACGCGTTTCGCCTGCTGGGGTCAGACTTCCTCGGGCCCGACTCCCGCCAACCGCTCCAATGGCTTGGGCCAGAACCCGCTCCCGCCCTGCTAACTCCGGAAGCAAATGAGGCAGACCCTGAGCTCGCCAATGCGGTCGTGAGCGAGGCGTACACCGTCCGTTTCCACACTCGACTCGGCGACTCCATCCGGTGCGTGGTGGGAGGACATCCGCGGAAACTCCGGGTGGTGGGAATCCATGCCGATTTCAGCGACCAGTTTGGTACCGTCACCATCCCATTGCCCACGCTTCAGCGTTGGCTGTCTTCGGGTTCATTAACCAGTCTCGCGCTGACGCTTGAGGAAGGAATCAATGCAGTCTCCTTCGCGGACAAACTCCAGCAAGCGCACCCCGAGTTGATGGTCTACACCAATGCCAGCCTGAGAGCCGAGGTTCTCCGCCTCTTCCGCCAGACCTTCGCCGTTACGCACGCCCTCGAAATCATCGGACTCGCAGTCGCTCTCGGCGGCCTCGCGCTCACCGTTTCAACCCTGCTCGGCGAACGACGCCAAGAGTGGAACACCCTCCGAATCATGGGCTGCCCTCCGGCGGATTTGGCTCGGGGCGCCGCGTGGGAGACTGGGACGCTCACCCTTTTTGGATCACTGCTCGGCGTGGCCTGCGGACTCGTGCTGGGAGCAGTCCTGATTTTCATCATCAACTTCCAAACCTTCGGCTGGACCCTGATTTTTCAAATCCCTTGGCAAACCCTCGTTCCTCTCGCGGTGGGAATCACTGGAGCAGGCGCCTTGGCCGGCTTCCTGACCGCGCGACACAAGCTAACCCTCCTCGCAAAATGCTAACGCCGAGTCAGCCAGCGCCTCCCGAGCTCAACCGACGCACCTTTCTTGCATTGTCGTCGAGTGCCACCGCTGCCGCTGCACTCCCTTGGGGCCTAAATGCCTCAGGCCAGACCGATTTAACGGATGACGAGCCGCGAGATCACGAAGGGTTTCTACTACCGAAAACCGGTTTCAAACCGCAGTTTCCTCGCGATCACGGCGCGCATCCCGGTTTCAAGCTGGAGTGGTGGTACGTAACCGGGCACCTCTCCGACGAAGCCGGGCTGTTCCATGGTTTTCAAATCACCTTCTTCCGCCGTGCGACCGCATTTGGGAAAAATCGCCCGCCGAAAGCGCTGTTCGATGATGCCGAACTCCACCTTGCTCATACAGCCCTGCTCGACACTCAGCAAAAGTCGTTTGTACACGACGAGCGAGTCAATCGGCGCGGATGGGATGCTGATGCTCATACCGACCGATTAGACATCCGGAACGGCAACTGGAGTCTGCGGGCAGAATCTCCTGAGGAGCCCGACTCCCCCATCCTGTTGGATGGACGCATCCGAGGAACCCACCATCTGAAACTCCGACTCATCCCCACCAAGCCGCTCGTTGTATTTGGAGAAAACGGAGTCTCGAAGAAGGGAGCATCCCCCAGCGCAGCAAGCTATTATCTCACCTACTCGCGCCTGCGTGCCGAGGGGCACCTCATTCGCAACAACCGTCCCGTCCTCAACGTCACCGGCAGTGCGTGGATGGATCACGAAATCAGCAGTAGCCAACTCGATCCCGGACAGGTCGGCTGGGACTGGCTCGGAATCCAAATGGATGACGGACGGGAAATTATGGTTTACGTGCTTCGGCAGTCCAACGGAACACCAGACCCAGCATCCAAGCTAACCTGGATCGGACTCGACGGCGCTTTACGCGCATTTGGAACTGACGCATTTCGCCTCAACGCAAAGGGTGTCTGGAAAAGTCCCTTGAGCGGATCCACATACCCTGGAGGCCTCGTTCTGGAATGCACCGATCCCGAGTCCGGAAGCCAGCGCACCTTCGATATCGTTCCACGACTTTCCGCTCAGGAAATCACCAGCAAACTCGGACGAGCGCTGTCCTACTGGGAGGGAGCCTGCGAAGTCAGAGAAAGCGGTAGCCGTAAGGGCAATGCTTACATGGAGTTAACTGGGTACGGAAAAGCGATGACAGAGGTGTTGAAATAACACCGTACACCCCGATTCGGTGACCGCCAGAGTCAAGCCGCCGACCGAACAGTGTCCATTTAGGACAACGTTCCCAACACAAGCCGCATCGGCATCATCTTCGATTCCTGAAAGCCGTGCCGCTTAAAGAAGCGATGTCCACCGTCGTTCAAGCGATCAGTCAGCAAAGTAATCCGCAAGAACGACTTTTTCTTCGCGTACTCAATTGCGTGCTTCAACAGAAGTGCGCCAAACCCGTGCGCACGAAACTCTCGGTGGACAATCACATCCTCCAGCAAAATCACGAATCCCCCTTCCGCAGTGGAAATCGTGAAGAGCAGATTAATCATCCCCAAAATCTTGCCAGCCTCGCGAAGCACGAAAATTCTTCCGCGATTTGGCTGTTCCAGAATCAACTGCAACCCTCGCATTTGCTTCGAGCGATCCGGAACAAAGTCACCCTCGTGCGTGAAGAGATCAATCAGAAGATCCGTCATTTCAGGCAGATCTTCTAAAGTAGCTTGTTCGATAAGAGGAGCATCCGGCATGGCTGAAAACGCCGCAGTCTTAGCGGCGCCCATACCATGCTTTGCCCCCACCTTTTTTCAACGGTTTTCCCTAAAAAACACCCTCGCACTGCCCTAGGGCGTGCCGCTCAAACCGACTTTGCAGTCTCCACACACCCCCAGCCCGCATAACGCCACCTTACAAACGTGAACGGTTTCAAAGCCTTAGCGCAATGGAGCATCGGTCCGCGCTGGCGCAGCCACATCACGAATCACCGCGCCCGCCTCATCGCTGAACACCAGCACCGCGAACCGCTCCACCAACGCAATCTCACCCGGTCGAATCGCAGGATGATCCATCCCTGCCGACGCCGGCGCCGGCTCCGAAGCACCCGCCAACACAGGGCCATTGAGCGAGGCATAATCAAAGCGGCCCCGCACGTCCGTGTACCCATCCTTGAAAAAGCGGACGCCGCCGGCAACGCGCGCGTACACTTTCACATACACTTTCGACATTGGGCGAGTCCCCTCCCTATCCCGAACCTCCACCCGTCCGTAGTTCTCAACAAAATCAACCCGCATCTGGCTCACACTAAAATGCACAGAGCGCCGAATCCCCGCCCCCGTTGCCTCCACCACAAGGTTGCGCCCCTTCAATGCGGTTGGAACGAGCACAACATCTCCCTCCTTCGCATCTGATACCTTGTGCGTCACGCTCATGGCAGGCTTCACCATCCGGAACCGCCCGCTTTCTTCACGCCCAAACGGATTGCCAGAAAAGCTGAACTCCGGATCCGCCGGATAAAAGTTCAACTGCACCTCTGCGAGGTTCCGCGCACGCACACGCAACCCCTGCCCCGCCACCTCCAACTCAAACTCCGGCTCCGTCCCCGCGAGAGCGTCCAAGCGCGTCTCGCGATCTTTTCCTCTCGTCCTTTCCCCCTCGCCCCTCCCCATCGCAACGTCCGCCTGCTCCATCAAACCCCGAAACAGCATCCTCCAGCGCTCCACCGGGTGATTCACAAACGGTTCCGCAATCCGCTTCACCTCTGCCGGCTTTTCCGAGAGCAACTCAAACACTCCTCGGAGATACTCCACCTGTAATCCCGTACCCGCCTGCTCGGTTCGCGCTCCCGTAAACCACTTCCGAGCGTCCCCCACACGATCCTGCATCAGTAAATGCACCGACACCGCAACCCGGTCCGCAGCGTCCAATTGAGTCTGATGCGCCAAAATCCGGAGGAACGCATCATACTGCCGTCGAACCCCCTCATTCCCAATCCGCCAGTCCTCACCCACACGATGGGCTCTCGGATTAATCAAGGGTGAAAACTCCAGAAACTCGAACCCACCGCGCTCCACCGGATCAATAGTCAGCAACCCCGACTTCAACGCAGGTCCACATTGTCTGATAAACGCATCCTGATGCCGCAACCACTCCGATACCGAAACCGCATCGCCATGCTTTAACCCGTACCCAGCTACCACCGTATTCCACGCGTGATTCGTGCGCATCCAAGCAGCCAACTTAAGAAAGAATCCGCGTTCCTGACACCGCCAAGCAACCCGCTCCAACGGAGTCGCTAAGCCCGAGTGCGAATCAAGGTACCCAAACACTTCAGCCTCCGTCCCATTCTGCGAAATATGCTCCCAAGACTTTTCATCAACCGTTGCGGAACGCTCCAAAACTCGGAACACCCGCGCCCCTGCCCGCATCACG
>JBEEPE010000050.1:0-2747 GCA_041191265.1 Verrucomicrobiota bacterium
TGATGGATTCACGAGCGGCAATGAGTGCTCCATTCAAATCGGCATACTTGCCAGCCGTCCAGTCGGCCTCCAGCCCCTGCGAAAAATCGGCCCACGCAGCACGCAGTTCCAGTTCCTGAGCCAGATCGTGAAGCACAGCCACTCCCTCATCAGGCAGTCTCTCCAACTGCTCAATGACGTTGCGCCGTAAGATGTCCGGCCTCGGATACACCCTTTTGGCACGCTCGGAAGCAGTTGACATCTCTGGACAGTATCGCGTTTTGGAGGTTTTCGCCAGTCCGCTTTTGCGGCCCAGCAGACCCCCTCCACATTCCTGCCCGCAGCCTAACGGTCGCACAAAAAGGTCCGTTCCACTGCTCCCCATCCTCTCCGTGCCTCAATCGAAGCAACGCGATCATTTTGGCAAGGGTTGGCCTCGCGCAGCTTTTTGATGATTTCTTCTCCTGTGTGTCGCTTTCTTTTCATGAGATCGAGCGGCGCTCTCGCGCCGCCAACTCTCATAACTCATGGCTCAGTTTTCGGGGAGCACTCCAGAAGAGCACAGCTTCGGAGACTGCATTGTAAAGTATTTTCTCACCAGTCTTTTTCGTCTCATAGCCTATCTGGGCGTAACCCTTGTCCCAGCATCAGACTCTCGGATGGATTCGATCGAATGGAACTCCTGACCACCTTCAATCATTACCAGCGACACGGAGACCGTAACGATACCGTTTGACACAAAAAAAGAACCTCGAATCTGAGCCTCTGCTCCATCAATTTTAAGCCGAGCAACCTCTCCAGATGATAAGTCAGAAACCTGCTGAAACTTAGTCTCGTGTTGTAGAGTGTCGAATCTGTCACGAACCACCTCAACGAACTTACCACTAGATTGCAGGCTCATGCCAACTTGTTTTCTTATAAGAAACGAAAACGGAGTCACCTCTCGTTCCTCGTAAAGGAACTTTTCGATACCCACCTTAACCGATCTTCGAATCCCAGCGGCTGCAGTCTTTTTAGCGAGGGTAATAGCGATGTTTTTTCCAACCTCGGACAAGTCCGAGCACGTCACTCTACTCGAAATCTTTCTGGACCCCGCATCTGAACCCACCCCTCTTGACGGAATATCCCCGGAGCTTCTCCGAGTCACATGCGGCGGGGGGATTTTTCCAGACTCCAAACCTAAACCATCAGTGGCTGCCGGATTGGAAGGTTTAGTTTTTTCTGCGACATGAGAACCGGAGCCAGGCGCCTTCATAATATTATACAAGGCAGTTGCGACGTGCCGAGGCGCCCTGAAAATATGTCCGTCAGGACCAAAACCATTATGGCCACTCCCACCACCACGATTGTCTTGTTTTTGATGCCCATTAAACCCAGCGCAACCAGCAAACCCAAAGATGATACACACCGACCATGTCGCCGATACCGGGAAAAATGAAAGCTTGCTAGCTGGTTTTCGTTGTTGCATCGGAAGTATCTTGAGACGGGAGCAATCTCGCGCAGAAAGCCAAATGGGACAGAGCATTTGCTGATTCAGTCACATTGGTGACGGGTACCAAAACCGATGCCGAAAGACGACGATTTCAATAAGATTTGCCCCTTCGTCCATTTCACCTCCCGAGCAATCGATCAAGCAACCCCTTCTTCGGCACGGCCACTTCCGGTTTTGCCGATCCCTCGCCCTTTTTGAACAACAGATAGCTATCCGTCGACCGCTCCAGCGCCAGCGCCCCTCCCGACGCCCGCTCAATCTCCGCCGCCAAATCAAGCGACGTTAACCGCGTCTCCACGTCAAGGTGACTGACCGCTTGCGCATCAAACTCGCGCTGCCACACCGCGCTCACCTTGTCCGCGGACTTCAGCCCACTCTGCACTTTCGCAAAATCACTCGCGGAAATCTTCTCAAACTCGACCTGACGCACCGATCCGCAATCCACCTCCACCATCCACCGCGCAAAAATCTTCATAAACAACGCCATCCCCCCTTGGTGCACCGCCGTTCCCTTCGCCCCCTTGCCGCCTTCCATCACACGATGCAACACCTCCCGCGCCGCCATCTCCTTCGTCTGTAAACCACTCCGGTACTTGTCCGACGCCGGCACCACCACCGACGCCACCACCTCGCCTGTGTCCGGACGCACCGCCCTCAACTCTCCCCCAATCTCGAACGCATGCTCCGGCAACGAACCAAACAACGCCTCCACCCCCGCATACCGACCATTCACCTTGCCCTCGATCACAAAATCCACCTTCTGCGCAATCCCCGCCCGACGCATTTTTGCCCCCTGCTCGTTGCCCAACGCCGCATCACGCTCCGCCCTCAATCCCTCCGCCGCACGGGTCGCCCCAATGTCCACCACTTGCAAGCGAAACTTCTGCGCCACCGCTTCAAACCACCCCGCTGCATAGCCTTTCCCCTCCGGAACCCCCTCAATCTGCTCCGTGATGCGTAACCCCACCCGTGGCGATTGCTTCAACAAAACAATCTGTCGCAAGGCCAACTCCTCATTCATCCCCGGCGTCCCTGCCCCTACCTCCGCCTTCACCGTAATTCGGTAGATTCCGTCGACCCCCAACGAAGACCCCAACACCCTGTAGTTCTTCACGTGCCCGAACGCCGCCGACAGCACCCGATCAAACTCGAGTTGAAAATCCTTCACCGCCGTCGTGCTCAAAACATCCACTCCCGCCCCCACTCGAACCGCTTCTCGCAACGCATCCGCTAACGCCTCTTCGCGCGCATGCGGCAAATCCCCAGCCGCCTTTCC
>JBEEPE010000051.1:0-4886 GCA_041191265.1 Verrucomicrobiota bacterium
CTGGGGCAATCGCCCCAGGTATACGCCCCCCCTTCCCCAAGCCCTGTCGGGGCGGCACTACGTATCTCGCCCCTCCAGGGCTCAATCGGGTGTTGATCTCTTACCTGGGGCGATGCCCCAGGCTGACATGAGGTGCCCCATTGGGGCACCCGAACTCACCCATCTCGGCGCCAAACGGCACAAAGTGTAGTGGAGAAAAACGGCGAAGTTCGCGCGCAAACCCCTGCGAATCAGCAAGCCGATTTCTCTAACTGCGGAACTCGGGTTCACCACACCCCATTCGCAACACAGCCCGCCATTACGGACGAGTCCCGCCCGTTGTACCGCTCCCACCAGCCCCGCCGGAGGACCCCGTCGAAGTTTTGAACGGATTCAAAGGCGGCGTCTTTCCCTTCGTGGAATCCCAAAGCGTATCCACCACCCGAGCGCTTCCGTCCAAAAACAACATCGCCACATCTCTCCGATTCCGCGTGTGCCCGTAGTCCTTGAGATAGTCCCGACTCTTGATGCCCTCCTCCGTCGCGGGATCTCCCCCCCAATCCAAAGGCGAAATCGCTTTGGTCCCGTCCATCAGAACCATCACCCGCCCCGGCTCTTCAATCGCCGAAAAGTTCACCGGCAACACTAAATCTCCACCGCCCGGCCCAGTCGGCATCTGAGTCAACGCCGCATGGTACATGTACGAACACCCTTTCTTGCAGGGGTTTCCATTCCAACCATATCGCTCTGAACTGGCCGCTACCGCAGAATCATCCTCCCAAGAAAACGTCAGCGCATCGCGATCTGACGGACACAGCATCACATCCGGCGAACCTGCATACTTCACCAACTCAATCAGCGGATGGCTCTTCTGCCCTTGGCCAGTCACCGCGCCTGGAAGCGCCCCGCCGTTGTCCTGAACATACGCCATCAAGGCGGTACCCAGTCCCTTCAGGTTCTTCACGCACTTCTGAGCCTTGGCGCGTTGCGTCAGCGATGATCCCGCAGTGAGACCAACCGTGATCAAAATCCCTGCGATTGTCATGACCACCAGCAGCTCAATCAAAGTGAAGGCAGCATCCCCAACACCACTCCGTTTCAAAGGCTTGCGTTCGAGTCTCATAAAGTCTGAACCTCCCAAAGCTAAATCCCTGCCCCGCCCGCTCAATAGTGTGGAGGCCGCTCATCCACGGGACCTTCCCCGCCCATTGCCCCGTCGCGAACTCGGCCCTCCAACATTTCCACCCGCTCCACCAACCGCCTCAGAACCCGCATCTGCTCGAGCATCTCAGCGTCCTGCAACTCAACGTGCCGTTCCAAAAACGCCACCCGCTCCTCCAAGACACGAACCGTTTCTCGCTCGTCCATTGTCCCTCCTTCACCACGTCCGCTCTGGCCCCACCACCGCAAGCGCACTCACGTCATCACAAAATAGTTGTGCCGCCGCGTCACGCACCTCCTCCGCCGTCACGGCTGCAATCCGATCCACTAACTCATCGGTCACCACACAACGGCCCACCCCCAATAATCCTTCCCCCAGCGCCATGGCATGATGAGTCGTGCTCTCAGCCGCAATGATTGCCTGCCCAATCGTGTACTCCTTCGCATCGCGCAACTCCCTCGCGGACAGCTCTCGCTCCGCAAACCGATCAAACTCCCGTCGCATCACCTCCAAAGCGCGCGACACCTTCGCCGGTTCCAAATCCGCTTGCACCGTAAACGCACCCGTCTCCGCAACAAACTCCACCCCCGAGTTCACCGAATAACAAAGCCCCAGCCGCTCCCGCATCGATTGAAACAATCGAGAGCTCATGTTCTCTCCCACCACCACACTCAACAACCGCAACGCAAATCGCCTCGGATCCGCACGCCCACCCGTCAAAAAGCCCATCGATAAATGGCTCTGCTCCACATCCATCCGCTCAAACGTTTCAACCCTGCCCCCCGCACGCCCACCAAACTTCCGAAACCCCGCCACACGCCCGCGCGCCAAACCACCCAAAAACTCCTCCACCATCCCAACCACCACCCCGTGCTCAACCGGCCCCGCAACCGTCACCACCGTGTTCGCTCCGCAATAGCCCGAGGCGTGAAACCGACGCAACACCGCCCGATCCAAACCCTCAATCGATTCCGCCGTCCCCGTAATCGGACACCCCAACGGATGACTCCCCCACAACCCCGTATTCAGCAACTCGTCCACATACTGCCCGGGGTTATCCCGACACGACGCAATCTCCTCGTGAATCACCTCCCGCTCGCGCGTCACATCCCGCGCATCCAACCGAGGAGCCACATACATGTCGGACAAAACTTCCAGAACCCGTTCCAACCGAACCGCAGCCGCTTTCGCATAAAAACACGTATGATCCTCCGTCGTGAACGCATTCAGGTACCCGCCAACACTTTCCACCGCGCGGCTGATTTCTTTCGCGGAACGTCGGCCCGTACCCTTAAACAGCATGTGCTCCAAAAAATGCGCCACTCCGCACTCTGAGCCCCGCTCGTGCCGACCGCCCACCCCCGCCCATAGCGCCACGCACACACTGCGAACCCGCTCCAATCGCGCCGTCGCAACCCGCACCCCATTCGCCAGCGTCGACCACTCGTAAACCTCGCCTCCCGCCCCCGAAGCCGTCCCCCGTCGCATCGGCCGCTTCATTTGGAAACCACCTCCACGGCACCCTCTCCGCGCATCCGACGGATTTCTAACACCTGCTCCGCCATCTCCACATCCCTTGGAAAGGTCACCTTAAAGTTCCAGTCCCCCGTCGCATACAAACTCACCTTCCGACCCAGTCGCTGAACCGCCGTTACTTCATCCGTTACCATTTCGTTCTTCGCTAAAACCGCCGCATAAGCCTGCAAAATCAAATCCACCTTGAAAATCTGCGGGGTCTGCATCGCCCACAACCCGTCCCGCGAGACCTCCGCCGTAATCACCTGATCCGGACCCGCCCGCTTCACCGTATCCGGAATCGGCGCCCCACAACACGCAGCCCCCTCCACTCGCGCCAAGTCATAGCAGCCCATAATCGCGTCCCGCGTAATCAACGGCCTCGCCGCGTCGTGAATCGCCACAAACCCGTCGCGCCCCGTCAACGTCTGCAACCCATTCCAAACCGATAAATACCGCTCCTCCCCCCCCTCAATCACCTCCACCTCGCGCCCCGACGCCGCCACTTTCGAATACTCTTGGAAAAGCTCTGCCGCCCCTGGACGTGCCACCACCACAATCCGGTCGACCATCGAACACGCCGCGAACGCTCGCACAGAATGCGCAAAAAGCGGCATTCCTGCCAGCGGAGCCAGCAGCTTGTCGAACCCCATCCTCCGCGAACTCCCGCCCGCAACAATGATTGCCGTCAACATGCGCTCAGAAACGATTCTCGGTGCGCGAACGCCCCAACTCGCCCAGTTCGACTCAGTTCGACAGAGCCGCACCCACCGCAGTGCTCAACACGCGGCCATCCACACGCCCCGCCGCACGCTCCGTCGCCAGTTTCATCACCGCCCCCATCTGAGCGCGCCCCGTGGCCCCCACCTCCGCCACACACGCCGCCACCAACACGCGCACTTCCTCCTCGCTCAACGGTTGCGGCAAATAACCGCGCACCACCGCCAACTCCGCCTGCTCCTTTGCCGCCAAATCCGGCCTTCCTCCACTTTCATACTGGGCAATCGCGTCCTGCAACTTCTTCGCCTCTTTCCGCACCACCTGCAACGCCGCTGCATCCTCCAAAATCACATCCAATCCTCCCGCCTCAATCGCCGCGTTTTTCAATGCACTCTTCAAGTTGCGCAACACCGTCAAACGCTCCATCTGGCGTTCCTTCATCGCCTGCTTGATGTCGTTGTCAATCTGGGCCTGTAAACTCATCCCCGAACCCTAACAGCGCCCAGCACGCCTCCAAAGAACTATCCCCCGACCCGACCCATCGTCCGCGCCACCCGCACCCAAAACTCGCCCCCAAACTCCACACCAAACCGTCCCGCACACTCGTCCGCCTCCGCTTCCAAATTAAAAACTCCGAACACCGTCGAACCCGAGCCCGACATCAGCGCACCCAAACACCACTCCTGCTCCGAAAGCCAGCGCTTCACCTCAGCCAACAACAGGTACTTCCCAAACACCGGTCGCTCCAAATCATTCTCCAAAATCACCCCCCCAATATCCCTCCCGCCAAAGTCGATCCCAGATAACTCACCCGCACCCGCCAACGCCCCATACGCCCAAGGGGTCGGAACGCCAAACCCCGGCTTCACCATCAATAAAGCCCATTCCCTCGGCAAAGTAGCCGCCTCCACCCGCTCGCCTCGCCCCGTAATCCACACCGCACCCGACCGCAAAAAAAGCGGCACATCCGACCCCAACTCCTCTGCCATCACAGACAAAGCGTCTACCGACAAACCACTGCCATACAATCGATTCAATCCCGTCAGCGTCGCCGCCGCATCGCTGCTCCCGCCACCCAAACCCGCCCCGTGCGGTATCCCCTTCTCCAAATCAACTTCCAACGCCGGCTCAATCCCAACCCGATCGCAAAACAAGCGCGCCGCACGCACCACCAGATTCGTCCCATCCGAAGGAATCGTTGAATCCGAACACCGAAACAAAATCCCAGCCTCCGACCCCGCCCTTAACCGCAAGCGCAATCGATCAAAGACGCTCACCGGACACACCAAACTCCGTAAATCGTGAAACCCGTCCGGTCGCTTCCCCAAAATCCGGAGCGACAAGTTGACTTTCGCTGGCGCTAAAACTTCCAACATAACCCTATGAAAAAGGGGCGGAGATGCGAACATCCTCCGCCCCAAAATCTCCGCTGAAACCTACTTCGCCAGAGAAGCACGAATCGCTTCCACCTGACCCGCTGAACCCAACTTCACGTTCTTGTGCGCAATGA
>JBEEPE010000052.1:0-4639 GCA_041191265.1 Verrucomicrobiota bacterium
CCTCGCCGCCGGCAATCTCCAAAACCGTGGGAAAAAGGTCGTAAACAGCCCCCATCTGGCACTGCACCGCACCTTTTGCGACAGGCGTCTCGGACGCGTGAGACCCTCCATCAGCGCCCCAAGCAGCAACAAATGGCACCCGCATCCCGCCCTCATAGTGAGATCCCTTTTTGCCTCTCAATGGTGCCGCACAGGAAACCGCATGCGCGTCGCCCAAAGGGGCGTCCGACCCATTGTCGCCCAAAAAAATAATCATCGTGTCCCGCGCCACTCCAAGTCGCTCAAGGTTACTCCAGACATCCCCTAGCGACTTGTCCACCCCCTCAACCAATGTTGCAAATGCCTGTGCCGCAGCGCTCTTTCCGGATGTCTTATAGTGTTCAGCGAAGCGCGGGTCAGAGTTGAATGGGGCGTGCACACCGTAATGGGCAAAGTAGAGAAAAAACGGACGGTTCGACCTAACCGCCTCCTCTACATGCCGATTTGCCTCCAAAGTCAGCGCTTCCGTTAGGAAAATCTCTTTCCCATGGTACGCCTCCAATCCGGGAAGCTGCGGCCTTTTTTCACTGGTCCTCCCTGAGCCAAATGACTTTGCACCGTAATAACTCGGTGGCTGACCTGCCGAGGTCCCCCCAACGTTGACATCAAACCCCAGATTTAAAGGGTCCGCCCCTTCGGAATCCGAGGGCCCAAAATGCCCTTTTCCAACATGAATCGTCCGGTATCCCCCCGTCTTGAGAATCCTAGCTAGGGTGACATCCTTCTTGTTCAAACCCTTCCAACGCCAGTCATTCGGACCAAGCGGCCCTGCATTGTCTTTCGTCGGATTGATCCAGTTTGTTACGCGGTGTCGGGCAGAGTTTTGCCCAGTCATGATAGATACGCGCGTTGGAGAACAAACGCTCATGGCGCAGAACTGGTTAAACCGTACTCCGCGCGCAGCCAGTCGTTCGAGGTTGGGAGTTCGATAAAAGTCGTTCAACGGTTGTCGTTTAAGGTTTCCCTCACGGTCAGTGATAAACGGAACCGAACTATCCATGACTCCGAGATCGTCCACCAACATCACGACAATGTTCGGACGATCCGCTCCAAACCCAACGGGACACCCAACCAAAACCCAGAGGGTTAGTTGCACTATCAACCTGAGGCAACGACGCGTCATTTCAGGAACCTAAGGTAAAGGGATTTGCTCGGAGAACACGAAGTACGTTTCCTCCGAGCACTGCGTGGATATCTGATTCGCGCATTCCCTTTTGGACCATGGCCACGGTGAATAAAGGCCAGTTAGTCCACGCAAGACTCCTCTCAGCGTGCGGTTTAGGGACAAACTTATCTTCCGGCCACAGGTGCTCCCAACGATCAGTGTTCACGGACGCAGCAGGACGCTTTGGAATCTTGAGGCTCTCCTCCTTTGAATGTCGGGAAAGGTGCGCCACGTCCGTTCCGATAGCAATTCTCGACGCACCAAACGTCCTCACCCCGTAATCAATGTGAGCAGCAAAATCGGCGATATCTCCGTTGCCACCTAGAAAACGAGGGATGCAGCAAACCCCAATGTAACCGTCTGTATCACAAATCGCGCGAATAACTTCGTCGGGTTTGCCCCGAAAGTGAGTGTAAACGCCTCCAATGGAGGAATGGCTAGCCACCATCGGGCGGGAAGAAACTCTGGCTGCCTCAAGACTCGTTCGCCAACCGGAGTGCGCCACATCAACCACAATCCCTAGCCGATTCATTTCCTCCACAACGAAACGCCCAAAGTCGCTTAGGCCGCCGTTGCCTGGCTCGCCCGCTCCATCCCCAATCGGATTTCTCCGATTGTAAGTCAGGTGCATCATACGAACCCCCAACTCACCAAACAGCCGAATCTCGCGAACCTCATCTCTCCGCGATTCCCACCTTTGCGTAAGCGGCACACCGTTCGTCGTAAACATCAGCCCTCGCCGGTTTTCCCGTTTCGCCGAAACCACTCGGTCCGCACTCGTCAACTTACTGCATCGAGCCCCCGCCAAATCCGTGGCGTGAGTGAACCGCGCAAGACGTTTCAAAAGCCGCAACGGATCACTCCCCTCCTCACCGGCATTCTGAAAAATGCAGGTCACGCCCGAAACACGCATCGCTTCGTCAAACTCTTCTGCCTCTCGAGCATTTGTTGCCCACCGAGTCATGCCCATCTCCTCCCGTAAATCAGCAATCTCCTGCTCCGCATGGCCATTCTCAACCGCCAGACGCATAAGGTCTCCATCCAGCGCGGCGCGGGGAGCAAACCCATAGGCATCAAAAACCAATGCCTCATGATGAATCCGCAAGCCCTTCTCAAGCTCCGAAGGACTCGGCCTCAGAACCGACAACCCGACTTCCCATGATTTCAGAATCTCTGGATGGGTTGTCTGAAAAACTGAATCGGCCAGTAGCGGAAAGCGTCCCTTCACTAAAATCCCAAAACCCGCGAGTGCCCGAACTCCTGCGCGCAAAAATTTTCTTCGCCCCGTTGAAAACGAAAGCTCCGACGATCTTTGATTCAGATTGCCGGAGCCCATCATTTCCCGGGGAGTTGGATCGTAAGACTCGCTTAAAACGGAACGTCGTCCGGTTCCCCATCAAGATCTTGATCCACTGGGGGACGCTGGATAGGCCGCCCTTGAGGGGGCGACGAGCGCCTGAATCCACCCCCTCCGCCACCTCCACCGGACTCCTCGCTGAACCCACCTTCGCGTCCGCCCCCGCCTCCGTCTCGCCCGCCAAGCATCTGCATATTCTCTCCGACAACCCTCATTTTAGAGCGCTTTTGGCCAGTCTGCTTATCTTCCCACGAATCAAGCTTTAATCGGCCCTCGATGTAGACCGGACGTCCTTTCGTCAGGTACTCCTTCGCAATCTCCGCCTGACGGCCCCAAAGTTCCACATCAACGTAGGTTACTTCCTCCTTCTGCTCTCCCGAATCCGTAGAGTACCTCCGATTGATTGCCATCCCGATTTCGGCTACTGCCGTTCCTTTGGGAGTGTAACGCACTTCGGGATCTCGGGTGAGATTCCCCATCAACAAGACTTTATTCAGGTTCGGCATAAGCTGTCGTCAGATTTTCGTGGTTCATTAACTAGCGGTGTGACCCAAGAAAACAAGCGCCATCACTTTGTCCCCGCCCCCAAGAAGGATTCTTCCCAAGATTGCTGATAAGCGACAGTGAACTGGGTCTCGATTCGAAATCGTTCCACCGAGATGGTTGGACGTGAAAAAGCCTCTTCGTTTTCCAACGAAGAGGCTGAAAGTTCGTACGAAAGAATAGGCTATGCCGCCTTCGCTTTTTTGAGCGGGAGGCGAACGAAGAAACTCCGGTAAACCTCATCGTCGAGGGTGAGTTTCGATTTCACGCGAAGGAGAGCTGCGGGCTCCATTGTGAAAACGAAGTTCACATAGTATCCGCTCGCCAAATCTCCGGCGGCGTACGTGAACTTGCGACGATCCATCCGCTGTACCTGCTCGATAGAAGCACCCTCAGCGGCCAACTCTCTGGTAAGGCGCTCGATGACAACCCCCGCAGAGTCATCTGATCCTTTTACGTTCAAAACAAACAAACCCTCGTATCGATTGCTCATAACCTGTGATTTTTTGTGTCTTTAAGATTGAACCGAGAATCAAGCCACAAAAGAGCGCCGCGGCCAAGCGCAAATCAAAAAAACGGTTCCCCTCAGGCTTCCAGTTTTAGCGCATTGAACCGATTCATGGTCGAATCAAACCCTTGGCTAATCACCTCGCCAACAGCATCAGCAGCAGCGCAAATCACCCGAGCAACGAGAGACCTCTCGCACTCACTAAACCTTCCAAGCACATGCCCAACCGCGTCACCGCGACCGGACTCACCAATCCCAACACGCAATCGAGGAACCGCTTCCGACGCAAAATGCTCCATGACCGAACGAATCCCATTATGCCCCGCGGCAGACCCGGATTTGCGAAGTCGCAAACGCCCTAACGCTAAACTCATTTCATCATACACAATCAAAGTTTGTGTAGGTAAAATCTTAAAATAGTCCGCCGCTTTCCTAACCGCTTCGCCGCTGAGATTCATGTAGGTCAGGGGTTTCATGTACAAAACTGCCCCATCCCGATATTTCATAGATTTCCACTTGCGGTCTTCTTCCCAGCCTCCTCCCAATCGGCGAACGGTCTCATCCAATACCTCAAACCCGACATTGTGACGGGTTCCTACATATTCCCTGCCAGGGTTCCCAAGACCGACAACCAATCGAAAATCACTCGGATTCATAAAAAAAGCCGGAGGGAACTACCCTCCGGCTTGGTGAAGCACTCAATCCCACTAAAAGCTGGGACGAACCTCGACTACTTTTTGTCGGCGTCTTCTTTCTTCTCGCGAATCACTTCAGGCTGACTCGGAGCATCAACATCCGTCTTGACGTCACCCGTTGGATTGGAAACGCGGAGGACCGTCACATCACCATCCAGACGCGCCTTCACCCCTTCCGGCAAAACCAAATCACGAACGTGAACGGCGTCGCTCAGGTTCAATGCAGAAACATCAATCGTGATAACATCTGGCAAATCCTTCGGGAGACACTCCACTTCGACGCTGTGTAACTGAATCTCCAGAAGGCCACCGAATGTTTTCACACCGACGGG
>JBEEPE010000053.1:0-5317 GCA_041191265.1 Verrucomicrobiota bacterium
GAGAGGGGCACACGAAGACACGAAGGCGCGAAGGGGGGAGGAGAGGGGAGGGGAGGGAGGGGGGGGGGGTGTTTTCGGGGCAATCTGAGGATGAGTCCTTGCTTCAGGGCATGCTGGGGTAAGTCCTGTCGGTCGAGGGGGTGAGGGTGGGGAGAGCAATCGGGGGGAGGCCGATGAGCGGCTGGGGGCGGGTTCGTGGGGCTAATGGCGCGGCTTTTGCGCGGGTTGTCTAGCCACATGAGTTGTCTTCCCCCCGATGAGAAAGGTTCGACGCCAGATTAGCTTCATTGCCTGTGCGGTTTTGGTGATGGGTTGCTCGCGGTCTTTGTATCGGAAGCAGGCGGATCGGGATGTGTTTCGGTTAGTGCGTGAGAAGCAGGAGATGTTGGGGTTGGGGGATGAAGCGTTTCGGTCGCTGGCGGGGACGCCGGAGAGCCGGTTTTTTGATGAGGGCGACCCTGATTTTCCGACTCGTCCCAAGGATGATCCGTTGTCGCGCGTGCTGATGAGGCGTGTGGCGGGAAAGCGTGGTTCGTCTGCGTGGGATGGGCCTGAGGCGTCGGGTTCGGATGAACGGTGGCGGGAGGTGATTGCGGCGTTGCCGCGCGATTCGTCGGGAGCGGTGGTATTGGATTTGCCGCTGGTGGTGCGGTTGTCGCGATTGAACTCGCGGGAGTTTCAGAATGAGCGTGAGGATTTGTATTTGTCGGCCTTGGACGTGAGTTTGGAGCGGTTTGATTTTTCGCCTCAGTTTGCAGCGGGAACAACGGGACTGCGGGCGGTGGGGGCCAAGGATTCCAAGGGGGTGAGGAAGGAGACGGAGTCGGTGTTGACGGATGGGAGTGTGCGGTGGATGTCGGCGACGGGGGGGGAGTTGATGGCACGGTTTGCGAACTCGTTTGTGTACGACTTTCGGACGGGGGCGACGGTGGATTCGCTGGTTAATTTTTCGTTGGTGCAGCCGTTGATGCGGTTGGGTGGGCGTGCGCGGGTGATGGAGGGGCTGACGCAGGCGGAGCGCTCGTTGTTGGCGAATGTGCGTCAGATGGATCAGTACCAGCGCGGATTTTATGTGAGGATGGTAGCTGGGCGTAATGGGGGTGATGGTCCGGTGCGTTCAGCGATGGTGGGTGGGGCGGGTTTGGGTGTGATTTCGGGGACGCCCTCGGGACGAACGGGAGCTCCGCGTGCGGACGGGTTTTTGGGGTTGTTGGAGGAGCAGCAACGGATTCGGAACTTGGAAGCGAACGTGGCGCGGTTGCGGGAGAGTTTGGACCAGATTTCTGCGGCGTTTGATGCGGGACGGATTAGCAGTCGGTTGCAGGTGGATCAGGCGAGGCAGGCGTTGTTTAACAGTCAGAGTTCGCTTTTGGCATCGCGTGCGGCGTATCGGACGCGGGTGGATGCGTTCAAGTTGGAGATGGGGTTACCGCCGTCGTTGGAGGTGGTCTTGAAGGACGGTCTTCTCGAGCGATTGAGCACGAGCAATCCGGGGGCAATCGATTTGGACCGAAGGATTACGGGAATTTTGCGTGGGCTGAGGAGTGTGGAGGATGCGCCGACTGTTGCGGTGATTGGCGAGCGATTGCGCGATTTTTTGAAGTTGGAAAAGGCGTTTCGAGATTTGTTGGAGAGTTCACGGCGCGACATGGCGTCGTTGAAGCGGGTCTATCCGTGGCGGAAGGCGCAGTTAGAGCGGTTGATGAAGAGTCCGCTGATTGAGGAGTTGAGTTTGGAGCGCGGTCGGTTGGATGCTGCGGCGTTGGCGGACCGAGTGGAGGCGTGTGCGGTGAGGTTGCGTCAGAGCGAGGAGCAGGTGGATGGGTTTACGATGAAGGTGGAGTCGGTTTTGAAGGGGCTTGGGGGGATGGGGGTTGATGAGGCGCGTGCTGAGGCGGTGGAGTTGGGTGGGGATGTATCGGCGTTGTTGTTGGGATTATCGTTGAATCAGACATCGATTCGGTTGGAGACAGCGACGTTACCTCGGGTGGACGTGGATGAGGTTGGCGCGATGGGGATTGCGGAGGAGTGCCGGTTGGATTGGATGAATGTTCGGGCGCGGCAGGTGGATGCGTGGAGACGGATTGCGGTGCGGGCGAATGATTTGCAGAGTGTCTTGGATTTTGGTGTGGATGGGTCGGTGGGAACGGTGCGTGACAATGCGTTGAGTTTTGGGATGAGCACGTCGACGTTGCGCGGGAGGTTGCGGTTTGACACCCCGCTGAATCGGTTCAGCGAGCGGAATCGTTATCGGGAGGCGTTGATCGAGTACCAGCGGGCGCGTCGGGACACGATGTTGTTTGGGGATCGCGTGTCGCAAAGCGTGCGGAACACCCTGCGTATTATTGAGTTGAGCGAGTTGAACTTCGAGGTGCGTCGTGCGGCGGTTCAGATTGCGATTTCGCAGGTGGATTTGGCGCGGTTGCGATTGGACGAGCCTCCGCGACCGGGCGCGGTGCCGGTGTTTGGTGCGACGACGGCGCGGGATTTGGTTTCTGCGTTGAGTGATTTGCTGGATTCGCAGAACGATTTTTTGGGTTTGAGGATTGGGTACGACGTGCTGCGGATGGCGTTGGACTTTGAGTTGGGCACGATGCAGATGGGTGAGGATGGTTTGTGGTCGGATCCTGGTGAGATGACCGTGGATCGCTTGCGTGCGAGGGTGAAGCGGTGGCGTGAGGGGATGGAGGAGCGCATGGCGTCGTCGGGTGGGCCCGAATTCCGCTTTAAGGGAGGGATCGAACGATGAGTACAGCAGGAACAACGGTGGTGGATGCGGGGGGTGGGGTGGGAGGCGCCCCAGGGACAGGGCGTGGGCCGGTGCGTGTGGCAGGGAGGCGTCGAGTCATGATTTTTGGTGCGGTAGTGCTGGCAGTGGCAGGTGCGGCTTGGTTAACGCGGAAGGGGGATGGTCGGGTGCAGAGTCGTGCGGGAGTGACTCAGGCTCCCTTGATGGCGACGGTATCGTCGGGTCCGTTTGTGCAGGAGGTGGTGGAGCGCGGGGAGGTGATGAGTTCGAGCAATGTGGAGATTCGGTGTGAGGTGCAGTCGAAGGCGATTGCGGGCACGCCGATTATCGAGATTGTGGATGAGGGTGCGTACGTGAAGGAGGGAGATTTTCTGGTGAAGTTGGATGACTCAGGGTTGCAGTCGGATTTGGTTCAGCAACGGATTGCGACGAATAGCAGCAAGGCGTTAGCGGTGGAGGCGCGGACGGATTTTGAGGCGGCGAAACTGGCGTTGGAGGAGTACGAGTCTGGCACTTTTCTTCAGGAGCAGGGGGTGGTGGAGAGTGAGCGGTTTGTGGCGCAGGAGAACTTGCGTCGGGCGGAGGAGTATTTGCGTTACAGTGTAAAGTTGGCGGAGCGTGGGTATGTGACGCCGGTGCAGTTGGAGGCGGACCGGTTTGCGGTGCAGAAGGCGAAGAAGGAGTTGGAGAACTCGACCACGAAGTTGGAGGTGTTGAGGAAGTTTACGAAGGTGAAGACGGTGAATCGTCTGAAAGCGAATGTGGAAACGGCGGAGGCGCGGTTGTTGGCGCGTGAGAACAGTTACAACTTGGATTTGGAGCGGCAGGCCAACTTGGAGGCGCAGATTGCGAAGTGTGTGATCAAGGCGCCGTCGGCGGGGCAGGTGGTGTACGCGAATCTTCCGAACCAGGATCCGTTGATTGCGGAGGGAAAGTTGGTGCGAGAGCGGCAGGTGATTGTGCGGTTACCGGATCCGAAACGGATGCAGGTGATGGCGCGCGTGAATGAGAGTCGGATTGATAAGGTGCGGGTGGGTTTGCAGACGCGGATTCGGTTGGATGCGTTTCCGAAGACGGTGTTGAAAGGCTCGGTTCGTTCGGTGTCCGAGTATCCGTTGCCTGCGGTATCGGTTTACAGTTCGACGAAGGAGTATGCTGCGGAGGTGACGATTGATGATCCTCCGCATGGGGTGCGTTCGGGGATGACCGCGCAGGTTTCGATTGAGGTGCACCGGTTGGACAGCGCTGTTCAGGTGCCGATTCAGGCGGTGTTGGAGCGCGAGAAACGGTTCTTTTGTTTTGTGATGAACGAGGGGGATTTGACGGCGCGGGAGGTGGTGGTGGGGCCGGCGAATAACTCGAATGTGGTGATCCAAGACGGATTGGAAGTGGGTGAGCAGGTGATTCTTGCGCCGCAGAGTTATGAGGATCGCGTGACGTTGCCGGAGGTTCCATCTGCGGCGGTGCGTGCGGATGGTGGGGAAAAGATAGCGGCGGGGCGCTGACGGTTGCAGGACATGGGGACGGCTATCCTGTTGCGGGGTCTGAGGAAGGATTATCTCCTAGGGAATGAGCCGCTGCCGGTTCTGAAGGGGATTGATTTGGAAATCCCGGAGGGAGACTACGTGGCGATTATGGGGCCATCGGGGTCGGGAAAGAGCACCTTGTTGAATATGCTGGGGTGCCTGGATCAACCGACCGCGGGGGAGTTCATTTTGGGGAATGAGGATGTGTCGAAGTTGGATGACGACCACTTGGCCTTTATTCGAGCATCGCGGATTGGGTTTGTGTTTCAGTCGTACAATCTGATTCCGCAACTCACTGTGATGGAGAATATTGAGTCGCCTCTTTCGTATCAGGGAGAGATTACGGCGGAGGGGCGGAAGCGGTGTGCTGAGTTGGCGGAACTGGTGGGGTTGGGGCATCGGTTGACGCATCGTCCACCGCAGTTGTCGGGTGGGCAGCAGCAGCGGGCGGGGATAGCGCGCGGGCTGGCGAATGAGCCGCGCTACATTTTGGCGGATGAGCCGACGGGCAACTTGGATTCGGTGACGTCGGGCGAGATTTTGGCGTTATTGGGTCGGTTGAACGAGGAGGGGAAAACGATTGTTTTGGTGACGCATGAGGAGGATGTGGCTGCGCATGCGCGCCGGATTGTGCGGTTGAAAGATGGCCTGGTGCAGTCGGATACGCGGTTGCGTCCGTTGAAAGGTGAGGAGGGTGTGGCGGATGCGGCTCGGGTGCTGCCGCCACGGCGCGCGGCGCGTGCGGAGTTAGCGGGGTTGATGCGGACGGCGTATTTGGGGGTGAAGAACCTGATGTTGCACCCGTTGCGTTCGCTGCTGACGGTGCTGGGGATTTTCATTGGGGTGGCGAGCGTGGTGTGGTTGTTGGCGATTGGGGAGGGCATTAGTGCGAAGGCGCAGCAGCAGATTGCGGAGATGGGTGCGAACAACATCATTTTAACGACGACGGCGCCACCGCCCGGGGAATCGACGAAAAAGATTCGTCCGTATGGAGTGACGCGGGAGGATTACGAGACGTTGGCGGCGACGGTTCCGAGCATTG
>JBEEPE010000054.1:0-6306 GCA_041191265.1 Verrucomicrobiota bacterium
GATTTCAATCAGTTCGCCAGCCGAGGCAAAGTCGGCAGGAGTCCCGTGGAGGGTGGCGGTGAGTTGGCCGGCGAGGGATGATGCTACGGCGAGGAGTTGCTCGCTGGAGGTCGCTTTCACGAGGAGAGCGAATGGACCGAAGACTTCCTCTGCCATGGCGGGGTTCGCAAGAAACTCTGCTGCAGACGTTTCGGCAAGCGTTGGTGTGCCGTGGGTGCATTCCTTTTTGACGGGATGAGACGTCGACGCGATGACCGATACGCCCGGAGTGCCGGTGACATGGGCGAGATTCTGTTCGAAGCTGTCACGGATTCCTTCGTGCAGCATCGTTGCCGGAGCTGCTGCGCCCATTTTTTCGATGAGGCTTTGGCGGAGTGCGTCCAAATCAGGGCCTTCGAGGGCGAAAATGAGTCCGGGCTTGGTGCAGAATTGGCCGACCCCGAGCGTGATGGAGTTCTTCAGACCTTCCGCAAGGGCGGCTGCTCGCTCCTTGAGTGCTTCCGGAAGAATGAACACCGGGTTGAGGCTGCTCATTTCCGCAAAGACGGGAATGGGAGAGGGGCGCGCTGCGGCTGCGTCGAAGAGGGCGCGGCCTGCGGCGTGGGAGCCGGTGAAGCCTACAGCGCAGGAGAGGGGATGTCGTGCCAGAGCGGTTCCGATGATGCGTCCGGATCCGTGAAGCATGGAGAACACGCCTGAGGGGAGGCCGCACTTCGCGGCGGCGCGCTGGATGCAAGACCCCACGAGTTCTGCGGTGCCGGGATGCCCGCTATGGGCTTTTACGATGACTGGATTCCCAGTTGCGAGGGCTGAGGCGGTGTCGCCTCCGGCAACGGAAAACGCGAGTGGAAAGTTGCTGGAGCCAAATACGATGACGGGGCCGATGGGAATCATCTTTCGGTGAAGATGCGGCTTCGGAACGGGCTGACGGTCCGGAATGGCTTCATCGACGGTGACGTCGCGCCAACGGTCGTTGCGAGCGGCCTCTGCGAAGAGGCGGAGCTGGCCGACCGTGCGAGCGCGCTCTCCCACGAGGCGCGCCTCGGGGAGCCCCGTTTCTGCATTGGCTCGTTGGATGAGCGCGTCACCGACCGCGAGGATTTCTTCGGCGATGGTTTCGAGAAAGGTTGCCCGCGTTTCGCCGGACGATTTGCGGTAGGTGAGGAACGCTTTCTCCGCGAGGGAGAGCGCGAGATCCACTTCGTTCGTGCCTGCTTCGAAAAAGCGTTCGGGAAGGAGGCTGGAGTTGAGAGGGCTTCGTGCTTGGAAGGTTTTGCCAGTCCCTTGCGAGGTTTCGGCGCCGATGATGTTGAGTCCGGTCATAACAAGATGATGGTTAAGAGTGTTGAAAATCAGTGTGTTGAAACGAATTAGTCGACGACTTCGACGGGGTTCTCGAGGGTTCCGATGCCTGAGATGGTGATGGCGACGGAGTCTCCAGCGGCCAGGGTGAAGTCGTCGGCTGGGACGATTCCGGTTCCGGTGAGGAGGACTGCGCCGTGTTCGAAGCGTTGGCACCGGAAGAGGTAACCGGCGAGTTCGGGGAACGTGCGTTTGATTTGGTCAACGCCGGTTTCACCACTGAAAACGGTGGCACCGTTGCGGTTGATTTTGATGGAGATGGTCCAAGCGCGCGCCTCGGCTTCGGTTGCGCCAAGAACAATCCACGGACCGAGTCCGCACGAGCGGTGGTAGGTTTTTGCTTGGGGGAGATAGAGAAGATTTTCACCTTCGATATCTCTGGAGCTCATGTCGTTGCCGATGGTGTATCCGACGATGGTCCCTGCTCGGTTCATCACGAGGGCGAGTTCGGGTTCTGGCACGTTCCATTTCGCGTCGGACCGGATTCCCACGGGTTCGCCGGTCGCGACTGATTTTTCGGGATTCGATTTGAAGAAGATTTCCGGACGGGGCGCATCGTAAACGCGGTCGTAAGCGGAGGCGCTGAAATCGGATTCTTCCATGCGCGCTTTTTTACTGCGGAGATAGGTCACGCCGGCGGCCCAAACTTCCTGACGATCGACGGGTGCGGCGAACTTGATGTCACTGATTTTGAACGTGGTGTGGGTGCGTGCGAGGGCCTTCCGAAGTTCGTCGGCAGGCGAGGCAGCGTTGAGGATTTGTCCGATCGATTCGATGCCGGTTCCGTTGAGATCGTGGACGAGTCCGTCGTCGGAGAGGGTTCCAATACGGGTCTGATGATTGGGGGTGATGAATCGGCAGAGTTTCATGGCGTGAAGGAGCGAAGTTTGCACGGCAGTTGGTACTGGGCAATCGGTAAGCCTCAAAATGGGAGTGGGTACAGGCCCCGGCCTCATCCAGTTCCGCTACCTTCCAAAGGCGCGCATTTCTCCGCTGCATCCTCGTGGCGCACCGGTGTCAGCAAGTTCATGGATTTAATGCCAGTCCGCGAGTGTCCAGCGCCGGACGAACCGTTTCGCACAAGGTCCAGTATTCGTGGACCTTGCCGTTGTCACTTTTGCGATGTTTGCGCGGTAACATGGAATCACACTTCGCGGGCTGGACGTGCTTCTCCCGCGCTCCTCCCGCGCCAAGGGGGGAGTGATCGGTTCGAGCGGCGTGAGGCTAGCGCACGAACTCGACGTTCACGGGGGCGAATACTTCGCCGACCATGGACTTGAACGTCAGTTGTCCCGTTTTGGGGTCGAGTTGGTGAAGTGCGAGGTCGTTGCTGTCCTGCCCTGCCGAGATGAGCCAGTTGCCGTCGGGCGAAATGCCGAACCCGCGTGGGATGCGCACTTTGGCGTCAGCGATTTGCACGCGAGTGAGGCGACCGTCATCCGCAATCGCGAAAACAGCGATCGAGTTGTGGCCGCGGTTGGAGACGTACACGAACTTGCCGTTGGGATGGCAGTGAATCTCGGCCGTCGAGTTTTTCGCCGCGCCTTCGTAGTTTTCAGGAAGCGTACTGAGCGTTTGTAAGGGGTTGAGCAGCCCCTTTTTCGCGTCCAAGCTGAAGGCCGTCACCGCACTCGTCATCTCGTTGTTGCAGAATGCGGCCTTCCCGTCGGGCCGGATGGCGAGGTGACGTGGACCACCGCCGGCTGGGACCCGTCCGCTGGGCGGATTGTTGGGGGTTAGCGTCCCTTTTGCGGGGTCAAACTGGTAGACGAACACGTCATCGGTCCCAAGGTCGCAAGCGTAAACGAAGTCGCCGAACTGGTAGATGGCGTGGGCGTGGGGGCCTGCTTGGCGACCTTTGTTGGGGCCGCTGCCTTTCTGTTGGATGGATGCAGATGCTGGAGCGACTGAGCCGTCGGCTTTAATCGGGAGCGAGGCGATGACACCGTCGCCGTAGTTGGCGGCGAGGACGTTGCGTCCGGAGGCGTCAACCCACACGTGGCAGTTGCCTTTGCCTTTGGAAGATTCGGAGTTGAGGAGTTTGAGGGTGCCGTCGGTGTTGATGGAAAACGCGGCCACCGCCCCGCCGCCGTCTTCTACCGCAGCGTAAAGATGTTTACGGTCGGGGTGGACGGCGATGAACGAGGGGTTTTTCACTTCGCCCGCAAGGCCCTTGATTGAGGCGGTGCCTTTTTCGGTGTCGAGGGTTCCGTGATAGATGCCTTTCGAACCGTTCGGCTTTGTGTAGGTCCCGACGTAGAAGGAAACCTCAGCCGCCTGAACGGTGCAGGCGATGGATAGGGCGATAGCGAAGGGGAGGGAACGTTTCATAGAATTCAATGATCCATCCTGAGGGTAGCGGGAACCGCGCCGCAGTTTAGAAACGCACTCGTACAGCGAGGGTGAAGTTAGTCCCAGGCTCGTTCACCCCAGAACCCAGCACGCGGTAGTCAAGGTTGGTGATGTTTTCTAGGCCGGCAGTGACGTCCATCCCTCGGCAGGGACGCCAACCCGCTCGGACTCCGAACACCTGATAACCCTTGGTTCCGCCGGGCGGAATGCGTTGGGTGTCGAGTCGATCGCCGGGAGAAAGGCGGTCCTGACGTCGGGCGAGTTGTGCGGTGGATTCGGCCCACCAACGACCGGAGGCGGATTCCCAGCGGATGCCGAGGAGTCCGCTCAGCGGCTGGATGCGGGTAGCCGGTTCCCGTGAAAGGCTGGTCGGCAGCCCATTGACGAAGGTGTCGACGTACCCCTCGGTCCAGCACCCGTTCCCGAAAAGGGTGAGGGCGCGAGTGAGTTTGAAGTCGCCCTGCAGTTCGAGGCCTTGGATGTAACCTTCCCCCCCATTCTGACGGGTCACTACGCCGGCGACGTCCGTGGGACGCCGGATGATTTGGTCATTGATGAGGGTGTGAAAGATGGCGCCTTGGACCGAGGCTCGTCCGTCGCGGGATTGGTATTTCGAGCCGAGTTCGAGCGAGAGGTACTTTTCGGGTTCGAGATGGGTCTGCGGGATTTCGCGCTCTCCGGAGCGGACAATGTCGAACGCGGTCAGGTCGGAAAGGTTAGGGGCGCGGTACCCCTGGCTGACTCCGGAGAAAATCGTCCACGCGGGGGACGCTTCCCAGCGGAGGCGGGCGCTGCCGGTGAGCGCGTTCCATGACTGGGCGACGTCTGGGTAAACCGGAGCGGCCGTGGGATCGGGGTCTACGCCAGTCGCGCTGACGCGGTTCCACGCGTAGCGTCCGCCGAGGGTGAGGTAGATTTTCGGGGCCAGCGGGATGTCATCTTCGAGGAAGGCTCCGAGTTGGTCTTGAGAACCGTTTTTAGCAACGGTGCCCCGAGGCAGGATTTTGTTGAAGGTTCCGTCAGCGTTCCAACTCCGGCCCCAACTTGAGACGTTGTCGTGGTACCAATCGGATCCGAAATGGAACTCGCCGAGGGACGTTTTTTTTCGCGCGGAAAACTGTAGGCCATACTGATCGTCACGGAGGCCGATGACTTCGCGTTTTTTGTTCGAAGGGATGCGGTCTTGCTCCTCGCCTTGCCGGTGGAAGGAGAACCCTGCTTTTGCGGAATCAAGAGCCAACGGAGGTGCGTCGCTTTCCCATTGAACGTAGGCCAGCTTTCGGTCCTGAGAGAGATTGCGACGAAGGTCGGTCCCGACCGTGGAGCCTGCGTACGGTTTTGCGAACTTGGTTGAGTGTGTGCGCGGGACATCGTCCTGCCCGAGCACGGAGAACGCTGCGGTGAAGCGGTTTGCTCGGTCTGGAGCGAAGACAAGTTTGGCGTCTCCGCTCCATTCGTCGTAGCCGGTGTTTGGGAGCAGTCCGGTATCACGGCCTCCGCGGAGGTCGCCAAACTCGCGGCGGGAAATTCCGCCGAGGATGGCGAGGTTTTCGGAGGGGGCGAGGTCGAGGCGCAGACGGGAGGTGTGGGAGTTTTCAGCGGACGAATAGCGGTAGAGGGCTTCCCCTTCGACGGGGCGGCGCGGGTTGGCGGGGTCGGCGAAGGCAGAGATCACCGGAGAGCGGGTGATGACATTTACCGCTCCGCCGATGGCGTCTGATCCGTGAAAAATGGCGGCGGGACCTTTGACGACGTCGATGCGGTCGACGGTGAGGGGATCAATGGTCGAGAAGTATTGGTTGGGGCCTTCGCGGAAAATCGCGTTGTTGAGGCGGATTCCGTCAATCATGACCAGGGTTCGGAAGCCGGTGAATCCGCGGAGAAACGGGGATGCCTGACCGTATCCGGTTCGCTGAATCATGATGCCTGGGGTTCGGTCGAGGGCGTCTGCGAGGGTTCGAACGTTGCGGATGTTGTTGAACTCCTCGGATCGCAGGATGGCCGCGCTGTAGGGAGCGGTCAGGAGACTGTCGCCGGGACTGGCGGTGACGAGAACTTCATCAAGTGCGAGGGGGGTTGGGTTTGAGGCGGGCGATTGCGCGCGCAGGGTGGAGGGTGCGAGGGCCAGCAGAAGGGCGGCGAAGGGACGAATGTTCATTGGTGCGACACGACGAGTGATTTGGCAGGCATCCTTAGCCGTGCGTGTGCCATGTTGCCGATGTCCCATGGTATGAGTTGGTTAAGATTGTTTTGCGTCGGTTCTTGAAACGACGGAGTGTGCGGTGTGGATAGTTGATGTTCATTAAGTAAGTGACCAGCGGATAGAAAGTGTCCATGGCAGATTCCATCACCGGCCGGCCGCTTTTTGGGTGATTCGGCGAGTTAGCTGGCGGTTAGGTTGGTGAGTCGGGTGACTGGAATTCCGATTCGTTGGAGTACATCGGCACATCCATCGTGAGGGATGATGGCTTCGATCTCGCCCTTTGGGCGTTGACTGCAATAATCCACAAAGCCGTCCGTCACGATGAGCGCCTTTTTTGGGGCCGTTTTTTGGATATGCTCAAAAACACAGGCGAGAGATGTCCCGTAAGT
>JBEEPE010000055.1:0-6668 GCA_041191265.1 Verrucomicrobiota bacterium
GTTTGAAGCGAACGACAAAACGTGTTCAATCGCTTACCCCATCAAACATCTACCACTGCACTATCGGATTATGAAAACTGGAACCCTCCGCACTGTTCTCGCGACCACCCTGCTCGGGCTCGCCCATTCCGCACTCGCTGCCACCGAGTTGCTCAACGTCTCGTACGACCCAACCCGTGAACTGTACGCCGAGTTCAACAAGGCATTCGAAAAACACTGGAAAAAAGAAACCGGTGAGTCGCTCAAAATTAAACAATCCCACGGGGGCTCCGGCAAACAGGCCCGCTCCATCATTGATGGTCTCAAAGCGGACGTTGCCACCCTCGCCCTCGCCGGAGACATCGACGCCCTCAACGAAAACGGGAACCTCGTTCCAGCAAACTGGGCCTCCCGCCTTCCTCAAAACTCAGCACCCTACACCTCAACCATCGTGTTCCTCGTCCGCAAAGGAAACCCAAAGGGCATCAAGGACTGGGATGACCTGGTCAAACCTGGGATTCAAATCGTGACGCCAAACCCAAAAACCTCGGGAGCAGCACGTTGGAGCTACCTTGCCGCTTGGGCCTACGCAGACAAGGCTTACGGCAAGAATGAAACCAAAACCCGCACCTTCATCGCGGACCTCTTCAAAAACGTTCCCATCCTTGATAGCGGAGCTCGCGCCGCCACCACGACGTTCGCCCAACGCGGGATCGGGGACGTTCTTCTCGCTTGGGAAAACGAGGCGTTCCTAGCCTTGAAGGAATACGGCGCCGACAAGTTCCAGATTGTCGCCCCCTCGCTCAGCATCCTCGCCGAACCAAGCGTCAGCGTTGTCGATAAAACCGTGGATTCCAAAGGCACTCGCAAAGTAGCGGAAGCGTACTTAAAGCACCTCTACACCGAAGAGGCTCAGGACATCATCGGGAAAAACTTCTACCGCCCACGCTCAGAGAGCGCTCTCGCCAAATACGGTCCGCAGTTCCCAAAAATCGCCTTCGTTACCGTCGACAACGCATTCGGCGGCTGGAAGAAAGCCCAGAAAACTCACTTCGCCGACGGCGGAACCTTCGACGCTCTCTATCAGAAACGCTAATCCAACGTCCCCAAGTGCGGGCGAAAGCCCGCACCCTTTTTTTACCTTTTTACCCTACTGTTCCTATGGCCTTTTATCCCAACATCACTCACGCAATCGGCCAAACACCCCTGATTGGACTGCCACATCTCACCGCAGACTTGCCAGCGACCATCGCCCTGAAAGGCGAGTTCTTTAATCCCCTCGGCAGCGTGAAGGATCGGATCGGCCTTGCCATGATCGAGGCGGCTGAGCGAGCAGAGCGCATCGGTCCCGGGTCACATATCGTTGAACCAACGTCCGGAAATACCGGGATAGCCCTCGCCTTCATCGCGGCGTCCCGAGGCTACCGCCTCACGCTCACCATGCCCGAGACCATGAGCATCGAGCGACGGATTCTCCTCTCCCTTCTCGGCGCTCAACTGGAACTGACCCCCGCCGCACTTGGAATGAAAGGGGCCGTCCAGCGTGCTGAAGAAATCGCCAGTGCCGATCCAAACGCCTGGATTCCACAACAGTTTCAAAACCCCGCAAACCCCGCTGTTCATCGACGCACCACAGCCGAGGAAATCTGGCATGACACCAATGGCGAAGTCGACGTTCTCGTCTCCGCAGTCGGGACCGGCGGCACCATCAGCGGCGTCTCAGAAGTCATCAAACACCGCAAACCCTCGTTCAAAGCCATTGCGGTCGAACCCGCCGCCTCACCCGTCATCACTCAAACCCGCGAAGGTCTCCCACTGAAACCAGGTCCTCACAAAATCCAAGGCACCGGCGCTGGCTTCATCCCCGCCAACCTTGACCTCGGACTCATCGACGACGTCATCCAAGTTTCAAACGAAGACGCCATCCTCACCGCTCAACGTCTGGCACGGGAGGAAGGCATCCTCGCCGGAATCTCCACGGGAGCAAACGTTTGGGCCGCCATTCAGCTCGCCAAGCGAAAAGAGTTTGAAGGCAAACTCATCGTGACCATCGGTTGCTCCACCGGCGAACGGTACCTCTCAACCGCTTACGCAGACGCCGCGCGAAAGGAACTTGCCGTATGATTCCACTCGACCTCCCTGCGCTGAGTGACAACGCCTCCGAAAAGGTCCGACGCGCATCCGCCTATCTCACCTCCCGACTGCAAAAGCGAAACGGTCTGGATCTTCGTGAGTTGCTGCTGCCACTCACCGTTCAATCTTACTATTCCAAAAGCCTCACGCCCGACACCCTCCTCAAGTGGAGCGACGGAAAAGACCTCCTGTGGATTCCCCGATTCCGATTCCAAAGAACTCGCGTCATTAAGGACCGCATCAAACTCGGGATCTTCGCGGGCATCCACGGCGATGAGCCCGCAGGCATCCTCGGTGTCATGGATTTTCTTCGCGAGCTCGACCAAGACCCAGAAGTCGGCCGCAACTTCGAACTATGGATCTACCCCGTCTGCAACCCTGCCGGATGCCTCGATGGCACCCGCCACCTGCGAGATGGCAGCGATCCAAACCGTCTATTCTGGCAATCGTCACCACAACCGGAAATCGCCGCACTCGAGCAAGAAATCGCGAATCAACGTTTCGACGGAATTATCGCGCTCCATTCAGATGACACATCACCGGGATTCTACGGCTACGCCCGCGGAAATGTCCTCGCGGGTGAACTCTTAGCCCCGGCACTCAAAGCGGCTCAAACTGTTCAAGACATCGACCGACGCCCCTTCATCGACGGATTTCGCGCGGTCAACGGCATCCTCCACGACGCCTTCGACGGCATCCTGAGCGCTCCTCCCGCGCAAAGCCCACAGCCCTTCGAGATCATTCTCGAAAGCCCGGCAAACTCGCCTATCGACGACCAACGCCTCGCCTTTCAGAGGGCACTTATCGCGATTTTGGATGAGACACGGCGCTTCGTCTCCTTCGGATCAAACCTCTGATTCCTCCCCTCCCGCACTCCCACTGATACCCTTTCCCCGAGGGTTGCCCGAAACGCAACTTCCGGGGCTGCAAGCAACACCATGAAAACCAAACATAGAATAAATGCCCGCCGCTTCACGGCAGCCCTCGTCAGCCTCGTGCCCGTCCTGAATGCATCTGCTCAGGATGTATCCAAGAAACTTTCGATCTCGGAAAGCTTCGCCAAAGCCTTCCACGACGAACAAACCTCAGGCACCTACTACCGCCCCTCCCTCAGCAACAGCACCACCCGCGATCCTGATCCGCCAAAATACGCGGGAAACTTTAGCCAATCCTGGCTCTCCAGCATTGGCACCATCTACCAACCCAACCAACTCTCGTGGCTCGACATCGGTTTGGATACCCGTGTCCGCTTTGAATACCGCGACAACGATTTGCGCAGCCTTAATCAACTTGATTCGAAAGAGTTAGCCCAGAAGGTAAACAAAAAGTTTCAGCAGACTGATAACGTATTTCTGCAACGGACACGCCTTTACCTCGGGGTTAAAGACATCATCGATCCATTCCGCTTCGCCGTCGAAATCGCCGACTCACGCCGATACGGCGGTTCCGATTTTCGCCCCGTCCCAAAAGGCGATGAAATCAACTCCCTTGAACCCATTCGCTTATACGGGGAGTTATTCTTCAAAGATTTGCTCGGCCACGATCACCACGGCAACGCACGCCCGTTGAGCATCCGCTACGGAATTCATAACTTCGAGTTTTTAGACCGGCGCATCATCGCCAACAACCAATGGCGAAACACTGCGAACACCTTCCAAGGCTTCCACGGGACGATTGGTCAGGAGTCAAACGACTGGTCAATAGACCTACTCGCCATCCAACCACTCAAACGCTTCGAGTATGAGAGAGATAAAGTGACAGATCCGGTGTGGGTCTACGGCGCGATTGGGCACTGGAGAAAATGGTCTGATTTCATCACTATCGAGCCGTACTATTTCCAGCGAAGCAATCCGCGCTACCTCGACTCGAGTAAAAAAGCGGTGACGAACCGTGTGGTGCACATGCCCGGACTACGCACCTACGGCCAACTCCCTGACACTGGTTTTGATTTCGACGCCAGCGTTCTCCCTCAGTTTGGAACCAAAGGGGCGATCAGGCCGTCGGACCTCGGCACCGGCAACGCTGCAGGTTCTAGTGATACGCGAAAGGCTGAGAACATCAGGGCCCTCGGGTACACCACCGAACTGGGTTACACATGGAAAAATCATCCATGGAAACCCCGATTCGCCGCATTTTACGGATTTGCCAGCGGAGATAACCTTTCGAACCCTCGGTATAACGGTAGCTATACAGCAACTGCAACCGACCTCACCGACAACCGATTCGAGCGTTTCTACGGGTTCCAACGTCCATGGTCAGCTCAAGATTACATTGTCTTCGAGAACATCAGTTCTCCAAAAGTGCGTTTGGAGTTCCGTCCACACAAAGACCTGCGCGTCGATCTCGGCTTCAGTTGGTTTTGGCTGGCCAGTAGCACCGACCGATATTATCGCGCAAACGCCGCAGCGGGAACTAAACGTGACTACTACGAAAAATTCGGCTCCCACATCGGGAATGAAGCCGACATCAGGGCTCGTTATGCTTTGACGAAGAACACGGAAATCACCGTCGGCTATTCGTACTTCAAGGCGGGAAAATTCACCGAAAACAACATTTGGAGCACTCCGGACCCAACCACCCCCGGTGGAGCCAAATACGGTCGCGGCGACAGTAACTTCGCTTATATCGAAATCTCTCAAAAGCTGTTCTGAGAAGTCCTTGGTCGGACTGGTTAAAACAAAGCCCCGTGCTCAATGGAGCACGGGGCTTCACTGTCTCCAAATCCCCCGCTCGAACGTGCAGTGCCACTTCCCGCGTTCCGTCGATTTCGCACTCAGTCAGAAGCCATCGCCTCAACCTCATCCAGCATTCGTCGACGCTCACTAGGACGAACCCAGCGCTCCTGCGCCCCTTCACTCAACGACCGAATCGGATCAAAATAAAAAAACATCCTCCCCGGACGAACGGACGGACTCCGGTAAACCGCAATCCCATGCTCGCGATGGTACACCTCAAACGAATGCGCGTCCCGCTTGCCACCCCCCCCCATCGTGTCCACCACGAACGCCGGAGTGTTGAACCCAGCGGTGACTCCGCGCACCTGCTTCTCAACCGCTAATCCCTCAGCGAGCGACGTGCGCAACTCTTCCACCCCAGGCACCATGTCGTGAAAATACACGTAGTAAGGCAGAATGTTGACCCACCCTAAGCGGCGAACCAACAACTGCATCGTCGCCCCGTCCGCATTTACCCCGTGCTGCATCACCGTCTGGCAACGAACCAATACCCCGCGCTCCACCAACACCCGCATCGCGCGCTGCGTTACCTCGGCAATCTCCGAAGGATGATTGATGTGCGTGTGTAAAGCCAACTGCTTGAACTCGCGCCGGGCCAAATCAGAAACCCGCGCCAAGGCATCCACCCACGCGTGATCCGTCAGAATCTTTTGCGGCATCACGCACAGTCCCTTGGTCGCAATCCGTATCCGACGAACATGCGGAATCGCAATCAACCGCCGCCCAATTTCCTCCAAAGCATCCGGTCGCAAATGAAACGCGTCCCCCCCACTCACCACAATATCCTCCAGCCGAGGTGTTTCTTCAATATACCGAAACGCCTGCTCCCATCGGGCGCGATTCGCATGAAGCTTCAACTTCTCACTCACTCTCTCCGTGTCCGCACCCACCGCATACGACCGCGTACAGAAACGACAATAAACCGGACACGTATCCACCGGCAAAAACAGCGCCTTGTCCGGATACCGATGCGTCAAACCCGGCACCGGCGAATCTCGCTGCTCCTGCAACGAATCCAGCGTCATCATCGGATGATCCACCTGCTGCCGACTCCGCAACGGCAAAAACTGAGTCCGAATCGGATCCGCATCCGGCGCTTCCCAGTCAATCAACGCCATCAAATGCGGCGTTATCCGAAGTGCCATCGGCGCCTGCCGTATCCCGTCCGCCAAATCCGAGTAGAACGAATCCGG
Organism: Verrucomicrobiota bacterium; assembly: GCA_041191265.1. Taxonomy (GTDB): domain Bacteria; phylum Verrucomicrobiota; class Verrucomicrobiia; order Chthoniobacterales; family Chthoniobacteraceae; genus JBEEPE01. The sequence continues at coordinate 6,041 of JBEEPE010000055.1, forward strand.
CACCAAATCCCCCAAAACAGCACGCAACCGCGCTAAATCCGTCACAGTGTTCCGTTGCTGGAACTCGTGCGAATGAAACTCGTCCGCAGTCAACCCCGAGTAACCCGGCAACACCTTCCAGTAATCACCCCCACGCAACTCGCGATGCAACGCGTCCCGCGGCACGTCAACCGACGCAACCAACCGCCCTTCATCCTTGAAAAGACCCGATTGCGTCATGAGTTACACAGTTCACCCCTCATGGTTGCTCAAATGAGATAACTAAAGCGCGTTAAACCCGTTCATCAACTGGAGAATCTTGCAAAAGCGATAACCCCGCAGCCGCTACTTCAAGGGAACCAACGCCTTAAACGCATCCTCCGGCGAAACACCTTTTTTGAAGGGGCTCCCTTCCATCGTCATCCGCACATCCGACAACTGCGGAATCGATGATTCCAATCCCACACACCAATACGCCGCATTCACCAAAATCCGGCGCACCCCTTCGCTATCCCAATCCCGCTTACCCGCCAGCGCCCCACCCATCGTGGTCGTGAAAACACGAGCCTCCTTCCCTGAGACACTCCGATGGCTGCGAACCCATGCCACCGGCATCATCGGCGCATTTTTATCCACCACTTGCTTTGTC
>JBEEPE010000056.1:0-4776 GCA_041191265.1 Verrucomicrobiota bacterium
CGTATTTTTTTGTCCAAAATCGTTCTGGGGCGGCAGAAGTAGGGGCGAGATGGCTTCTTTACCGCCAGATGCGCCGCGTCCGCAAATCACAGAGGAACAGTTTATGCGCCTGTTTCTTGAGGCGGAACGCGAGATTCTTCGCTACGTCATGGCGATTGTCCCCAACGTGAGCGATGCGCGGGATGTGGTTCAGGAGACGGCTGCGGCGCTGTGGAAGGCAGTGGCCAAGTACGACGCTTCGCGGCCGTTTATCCCTTGGGCGTGTCGGTTCGCACTCAATGAGGCGCGGGTCTATCTCCGTTCGGAGTCGCGTCGCCGAGTCGTGCTGGAGGAGGACGTGACGGCTCTGTTGGATGCGCGCCGCATCGAGTTGGCGGGACACCTCGATGCGCGACGCGAGCATTTGAGGGATTGTTTGAACCGGCTTCCGTCCGACCAGCGTTCGATGGTTCGGGACTACTATTTCGAGGATCAAGCGATTGACGCGATGGCGGCCAAGCTCGGGCGCACCGCTGAGTCCGTCTACAAGGCCCTTCAGCGCATTCGCGAGGCATTGCACCAGTGTATCGCCCGCAAACTTCAAACCGATTCATGAGCATGCCCTCCGATCAACTGGTTCGTCTCATCCAAGCCCACCTCGATGGGCAACTGACGCACGAAGACCTCGTTCGATTGAACGCGTGCCTTCGTAACAATCCTCGGGCTCGAGACCTCTATCTTGAGATGGCAGACGCCCACTCCTGCCTTGCGGTGGATGAGCATCTCTGGGCGGTAGCGGAGAATGCGTCTCTCCGTCCGGTCTCGCCGGCCGATCGGCCCCGTGGGTTGACGTGGCCTCCTTCCATTGCGGCTGCGGCGGGCATCGTCCTTGGCATGTTTTGCACCTCGATGCTGTTTGCCTACGTGGCGCCTTCGTTCACTCGAATCAAAACGATTTTTGTCGAGAGCTTTGAAGCAGGGGCTTTCCAGACGATTCCTGGCATTCCACGGGAAGTTGGCGTTTGGGCTGGGGATGAAGCGGAAAGCGTGGGGCCGACGGAAGAGGTCCGTCCGCTAAGTGGGCGTGGAATGCTTCGATTCATCCAAGCGACGCATCTCAACGAGAACTCTCCCCGCAGTCAGTGGGGTGATGTGTATCGCATCATCGATCTCGCGAGTGTTTCAAACGCGCCTGACCTTTGCGCACGAGTTTCCGCCTCGTTTGCGAGCGGAAAAAACCCTGAGACGCACACCTTTTCGTGCACGGTTCAGGCCATTCTTCTCGATGAGGAACTGCACGAGTTGCCCCAAAACATGGGGCTCGCCGAGCTTCAGCAACGCAGCTGCGCAACGGCCTCGCGACGATTGCCGCTTCCGGAAACTGCGGGAAGTTGGAGGGAGGTATCCATCGAGGTTCCGCTCACGCGAACCACTCGGTACATGGTCCTTCATCTCGCGGTTGATCAGAACCAGCCCGCCTTGGCAGAAGGCGCGGTTCGGTTCCCGCACCATTACGTGGACGATGTCAAAATCTCGGTCCTGCATCGGCACTAATCACGACCCGAAAAACTACGCTTATCTTGAACATGAATCTGATGAACTTGTCGTCTCGCTCTTCCGCCGCGAACCCTCAGTCCGTTGGTCGGCGCCACTTTCTGAGAAGTGGTTCGGCCCTGTTGACTCTCCCGTTTCTCGAGGCGCTTGCGCCACGAAACGTCCGCGGGCAGTCCGCTGCCAAAACGGCGAAGCGCATGGTTTGCATCATGACCAACACGGGTCTGATTGCGGAAAACTTTTTCCCGAAGCAAATCGGAGCCCGATACGAACCTTCACGCTATCTCGCGCATCTCGAGTCGGTGCGCGGACGGTACTCGGTCATGAACGGGCTTTCGCATCCCGACAACTCGGGCGGCCATGTGGTCGAAAAAAGTTTTCTCACGGGTGCGCGGTTTCCTTCCTCGGCCGTTTTCAAGAACAGCATTTCCGTTGATCAACTCGCGGCGGAATCGCTTGGGCATCACACTCGGTTTCCCTTTCTGGCACTCGGAGTGAACGGCCAGCACGACGGGCTTTTGTCGGTCTCTCGGGATGGCGTATTTATACCGCCGGAGCTGAGTCCGATGAAGGTGTATCAGCGTCTGTTTACGCCGGACACACCGGAGGAAAGTGAGCGGCGGATGCGCGAAATCGGGCAGAGGGTGAGCACGCTCGACTTCGTGACCGAGAAGGCGAAGCGGTTGTCGCAGCGGCTTGGTGCGGAGGATCGGGCCCGCTTGGAGCAATACCTCACTTCGGTGCGTGAGCTGGAGCAACGACTGGAGCAGGCCCGCATTTGGCAGCGGCGGGAGAAGCCTCGGACGTCGGCACCTCAACCGCAGGATATCGCGGACAACACGCAGGACGTTGACCGCGCTCGGTTGATGTACGACATGACGCTGTTGGCTTTGCAGAGCGACAGTACCCGAATCGTCACGCTGTATCTCAACCCGCTGGAGGTGTTGGTGAAACTGCCTGGTGTTAGTGACCGGACGCACACGTTGACGCATCATGGTAACGAACCTGAGAAGCTTGAGCAGCTTGCGAAGGTTGAGGAATCGGGCATGAAGAATCTTGGACGGTTTCTCGCCCAACTCGCTGAGGTCAACGAGGGCGGGAGCAGTTTGCTCGACGACACTGCGGTGGTGTTTGGCTCGAACATGTCCAATGGCAGCAATCACTCGAATGTGAATCTTCCCATCCTGCTGGCGGGTGGCCGTTTCCGGCATGGCCAGCACTTGCAATTTGATTTAAAAAACAATACCCCGCTTTGTAACCTGTTTGTTTCCATGCTTCAGCACATGGGATTAGAGCACGAAAGTTTCTCCACGAGCACGGGAGCTCTCTCGGGATTGCAAACGGCATGAATCGGCTCGCTCTGTTCGCCCTTGCCGCGCTCCTTCCACTCTCCCTGTGCGGCCTGATGGCTGTGGATGCGCCAACGCGCGGCTATCTCGAGGCGCATTGTTTCGAGTGCCACGATGGTGCGACCAAGAAAGGGGGGCTGGATCTTGAGTCCGTGTGTGCTTCGGGTGATTTGGCGTCACGGTTCGATGTTTGGGCGCAGGTTCACGATCGGGTTGCGTCGGGTGAAATGCCGCCGAAGTCGCGGCAAGAGCGTCCGCCCGAGGGGGAAACGGCAGCGATGCTGCGTGGGCTGGATGAGCGGTTGCATCAGGCGGATTTGGGGACGGTTGAAAAAAACGGTCGAGCGTTCCTGCGGCGGCTCACGGCGCAGGAGTACGAGAACGCGCTGTGCGATTTGCTGCATATCCCGAGACTTCGGATTAAGCCCCTCCTGCCTGAGGATGAGCGGCGGCACGGATACAACAAAATCGGCCGGGCTCTCGACCTTTCGAATGTTCACCTGAGTCAGTTCATGGACGCTGCGGATCTGGCGTTGACTCAGGCGACAGCCACGCGGAGCACACCGCCTCCGGTGCGTCGTCAGCGCTATGGCGGTGCGACCGGTTCCGAGACTTGGCACTGGATGTCGCATGGGAGTGCGGTGCCGTTGAGGGATAAGCAATACGACTCGGTGGTGCCCCTCCCGAGTTCTGAAGACGATTTGAATAAAGACGAGAAACTTAAACGGTCTCGTTACAGCGAGTTTTCAAAGGTGCTTCGCGAATATCCGCACGCGGGTGGATTCTTCACGGGTGCGGTTCATCGACCGATGATTTTTTCGCTGCAGTACGCTCCTCTTTACGCTGGGCGGTATCGTATTCGCACGTCTGCATGGGGATTTTGGTGGGATTGCGGCAAGGTCGAGCCTCCCAAACGCAACGAATCATTTGCCCTTACTGCGTGGATGCCGACTGACGGACCCCGCTACGTTCATACTCCATCACGCTGGCTTGGTCTGTTTGATGTGCCCTCGATTGAGAGTCGGGTTCAGGAGTTTGTGGAATGGTTTGATGTGAATGAGGAGCTGGTTTTTGACATTGGCACCTTGAATGGCCACGAGAAAACGACGGGTCGGTTTCCGGGCGACGCGAAGGGGGCTTGCGCGGTTTACACGGGGCCTGGAATCGCACTCGACTGGTATGAGGTTGAGGGTCCGATTCATGATCAGTGGCCGCCTCGCAGTCACACGGCGCTGTTTGGAGAGTTGCCTATTCGGCCATTCGCGACGGGTGACGGGGCGATTGCGCCCGCGCGCACCCCCGTGAGGCAGTGGTCGCGTTCGGCCATGGCGCGTCCCAGTAATGGGTCGATTCCGAAGGAAGAACAGGAACCGCCGCTTGAAAGCGTGGCCAGCGAGCATCCGAAAGACGATGCAGCGCAACTGCTTGCCGCGTTTCTTCCGCGAGCCTTTCGTCGGCAGGTGCATTCCGATGAGGTTCAGGATTACGTGCAGGTGGCGATGCGTGAGTTGGGCCGGCGCGCCTGTTTTGAGGATGCGATGAAAGAGGCTTACAAGGCAGCGCTGTGCTCGAGCGATTTTCTGTTTGTTGGTGAGACGCGGAACGCACTCTCGAGGGATTCGCGGCAGCGTCTATCGGATTGCGCTCTTGCCGAGAGGCTTTCGCTTTGGCTCTGGAATAGTATCCCCGATGAGGAGTTGCTCGTGCTGGCCAACTCCAATCGCCTGCACTATCCCGAAAATCTCAAGCGACAGACGGCTCGATTATTGGCGGACGCACGTTCCGATCGATTTATCGCGGAGTTCACCGATCAATGGCTCGACCTGCGGAAGGTGGATGCGACGCAGCCAGACTTGAGGATGTACCCCGAGGGTCGCGAGCATTTGAAGCACAG
>JBEEPE010000057.1:0-13500 GCA_041191265.1 Verrucomicrobiota bacterium
TGCAGCCAGCGAATCGCCGCATCGGAATCAAAGAACCCCCCCGGCTGCTCCTGCAACATTCGCGTCAAAGACTCCCCCGTGAAGGTATCCATCACCATCCCCGTCCAGTCCGGTTCCTCAATCAAATCAATCACCCGCAAAATGTTCGGGTGAATCAACTGCTTCGCTTTTCGAAACTCCGCCCGCAAATCCGCGATCAGCTGTGGGTCCAAAGCCACCTCGTTCGGAATGAAGTGCAAAGAAACCTCCTTGCCCGTCACCTCATCGTCCGCAATCCACACCATCTCGTCCCCTATCGCCGTCGGAACAGCACGCTTCAGGGTGTACGCATTGGCCAAGCGCTGTCCCGCCTTCAAAACCTCGGGGTCGAACGTCGCAATCGGGAAACTTCGGCCAGAATCGGAAGAACCATCGTAAGAGGCGGTTGCTCCTTCGAAGGAACCCGAACCGGAACCCTCGCCTTCGGCACCCCCAAACTGGTCGGGGTTCTGTGAGTCGGAAAAGTCGTCAGCCATCGACCCTTGCCTAGCAGAAAACAGTCCCAGACCGCCAAGGTTTTTTCCCCAAACAGCGCGGTTGCCGAAACCCTTTCTCAGCCACACCCTCTAAACTTCCTACACCCCACCATGACCCACCCCAAAGAATCGGCCCTCATCATCGTCGGACACGGCTCCACCCAGAACCCAGACTCCAGCGCACCGACCTTCGATCACGCCGCAACACTCCGCGACGCTGGTCACTTCCACGAGGTCCACTGCGCCTTCTGGAAGGAAGAACCCAGCCTGCGCCAAGTGCTCCACATGGTGGACTCTCAGACCGTATATGTTGTACCAAACTTTATTAGTGAAGGTTATTTCACCCGTACCGTTATCCCGCGCGAACTCGAACTCACGGGGCCAACCTCCATCGTCGGTGGAAAAACAATCTACTACTGCGAACCCGTAGGAAACCACGAGAAGGTGACCCAACTGCTCCTAAAGCGCGCCCGCGAAGTCGCCGGGACGTTCCCGCTCGATCAGTCCAGCCTCCTCATCGTCGGTCACGGCACCAACCTCAACGACAACTCCGCTCTTGCCGCAAAGCGTGAAGTCGAAAAAATCCGCGAGTTCGCCATCTTCGGCGAGGTACTCAACACCTACATGGAAGAGGCACCGCTCATTGCTGAATGGGACACGCTCACCCAGTTCCCAAACGTCGTGGTCGTTCCCTTCTTCATCGCAGACGGTTTGCACTCCTACCAAGACATCCCCGTCCTCCTCGGCATCGAATCCGAGACCGGAGCCGCAGCCAGCCAACGCGACGTCTTCCGCAACAACCCATATCACCTGCGGGGCAAAAACCTCGCCTACGCGAGCGCCATCGGCACAGAACCCGAGTTTGCCCAAGTCATCCTCGACCAAGTCGCCCTCTTTGGCGCCCCATCAACGCCGACCCTCTAATCCTCCTCATGCCTCGCAACCTCACCAACCTCATCGGGTCGTGGACACAAAGACCGATGACCCACATCGGACAAATCGCCATCCTTCGCTCCTCCAGTTCCGAGTTCGTCTTCGAACTCCGTCACGCCGACGATGCCGCGCTCGCACCAAGCTCTCTCACCGCCTACCAGCATGCCGAAGCAGCACGCGAACTCTCATTTACCGATGAATCTGGCGAATACCGCCCCCTAAAAACCGCGCCCAACCTCCGCCGAGGATGGCGAATGCTGCTGAATACCGAGAACCAACTCCGCATCGCGCTCGATCATTTTTACCCCGCGATGACCGCGATTTACGCCTCGCTGCTCGACGAATCTCTTAGGCCCGTCCCCCTCAGAGAAACACTCGAACGGCAGACCGGCATGTACGCCGCAACCAAGCGATTGACCGAATCCGAAGCCTACGTGCTCGTGTGCACCGCCTGTCATGACGCAAACTGCCTAAAAAAGGTTCTCTGGACTCTCGATGGCAAAAACGAGTTCCTCGGCCTCCCCGAAGACCAGCGACGTCACCAAGACGAGCCTTCCCGCATCCCCCTGCTGTGCCACGAAGCCTGCAACATTCTGGTGGCCAAAGCACGCGAAGTGGTAAAGAAACGGGAACGAGCTGCCGCTGCGATTGAACCCGCAGCGCCATGACTCGATCCGCGTCGCCGAAACCCGTGCCCAATCCAACCGACCACCCCAAAAACGACTCTCCAATCGCCCTCAGAGCAAGCCGACTCTGGTGCCCCGATCGAGGGCTTCTTCGCGATGCCGGAGTCGTTATCCAAGGTGGCCTCATCTCGGCATCTGGACGCTGGGACGAGGATTGCGTGCCCGCGCTCCCTCCGGACACGCCGATTCTGGACATGGGTTCCACCACCCTCCTGCCCGGTCTCATCAACGCACATTCCCACCTCGATTACTCTTCGATGCGCTTCGCCATCTGCCGACCGAAGAGTTTCACTAACTGGGTTCAAAAACTGAACTCCATCAAACGGCAACTCGACCCAGCAATGTGCCTCGACGCCATCCGCCGAGGGTTCGAAGAAGCGCTCGCTTTCGGAACAACCGCAATCTGCACCATGGAGGCGTTCCCTGAGCTTATGCCCCATGTGCCCCCACCTCCCATTCGAACGTGGTGGTGCTACGAGATGATCGATGTTCGACACCGAAACACCCCAGAAGAGGTGGTCGAAGGTGCCCTCCGCTTCTTCAGCGATTGGCGCGACCCGCTGAGTCAATCCGGACTGAATCCTCACGCGCCCTACACTGCCTCCGCACCACTTTTCCAACTCGCCGCAGAGTGTGGAAATAAGCTTAACCTGCTCCTCACCACCCACGTCGCTGAATCGTCTGAAGAGTGGGACATGTTCAACCAGGCCTCTGGCCCACTCCACGAGTTCCTCTCGAGCATCGGACGCCCCATGGACGATTGCGGAAACCGCACCCCTTTCCAGAAGTGGTTCGAAAATCACGGAAACCAACGCTGGTTGCTCGCTCACATGAACCAGCTCTCCGATCGAGACCTCGAGCACCTCGCCCTTTTCCCCGCAAACACCCGCCCCACGGTCGTGCACTGCCCCGGGAGTCACCGCTACTTCGACCATCCCCGCTTCCCGTATAACGAACTCCGAGCAAGGGGAATCCCAGTTTGCCTCGGCACCGACTCTCTCGCGAGCACTGATTCGCTCAGTCTTTTCAGCGAAATGCGATCCGCATCCCGCACGCTCACCCAGGATCCCAACGAACTCTTGCGAATGGTCACCCGCATCCCAGGCGACATCCTAGCCCCAAACACCTCTCTCGGCACGGTGCGCCCCAACGCCCCCGCCGACCTTATCGCACTCCCGCTTTCGGCGGACTCAGCCCGCGCCATTGTGGACTATGAACAGCGCGTCCCTTGGGTCATGATTTCATCCAACATCGTCGTCAATCTTCTCTAACTTCGCAGCGTCCCGTGTCTCCCGCCCCTCTGATCCGCCTGTTGCTTGCCTTGATGGCCGCTTCTCTGGCAGTGCACTCATCCTTGGCCGTCGAAACCAAAAAAAAGAAGCCGGCACCCTCGACGAAACCCGTCTCCCCAGCTCCAAAAAAGGCTGACCCTGACCGTTTCCAAAGCCAGACCGCCCCCTCCCCGCTCCCACCCGAGCAACCCGGCGACGCACTCGGACTCGCAGCCAGAGGCGCAATCTGCATCAACGCAGGAACCGGCGAAGTCGTCTTCGAAAAAAATGCGGACGAAGCCTTCTACCCCGCCAGTACCACCAAAATGATGACCGCCCTTCTAGTCATCGAATCCGGGAACCTCGACGGCGAAGTCGTGATTCAGAACGAAGACGCTGCGGTCGGCGAAAGCAGCCTCTCCGTCAAGCCAGGCGAACGCATCAAACGCATGCAGATGCTCTACGGCCTCATGCTGAAAAGCGCGAATGATGTCGCGCACGCGCTAGGACGGGACAACGCCGGCACCATGGCGAAGTTTGCAGAAAAGATGACCGTCCGCGCCAAAGAACTCGGCTGCACCAACACCCATTTCACCAATCCTCACGGACTCCACCATTCAGACCACTACACATCGCCTCGCGACCTAGCAACCATCGCGAGAGCCGCTATGCAGAACCCCGTTTTCCGTCATCTGGTGTCCAGCAAAACTGCGAAGTGGTCGGCCTCCGGCGGAAGTTGGACGCTTTCAAACCACAATCGGCTTCTCGAAAAATACCCCGACTGTAATGGCATCAAAACCGGGTACACCATCCCCGCCCAGCAGGTCCTTGTGAGCTCGGCCTCGCGGAACGGTATCAATGCCATCGCAGTGGTCATGCACACCAATAAACCGGGAATCTGGGAGGACAGCGCAAAGCTCCTCGACCTCGTGCTCGGCCCCCCTGCATCGAAGGAACCAGAGTCGAAAGGCAGCCCGACAAAACCAGCCACTCCCACGAAAACAACCCGCTGAGCACGATACTGACACCCTCAGTTCCGCGTTGACACATTGTCGCAGTGCTGGTGCGTTATGTCCGCCGCATCCTGCTAGTGGCAGGCTGCGGAGTTCCAACCCAAAACAATCAACACCCCCTCAAATCAAGAATGAGCACTGTGGATAACCCAAGTCAGGGCGCCCAAGCGCCGAACGCGAACCGCCTTCTTTGGGCAGGTTTCATGGCCATCCTCGCCGCAGGCGTGGGCTTCGCTCTCCGCGGAGGCATCTTCCCACTCTGGGCCAAGGAATTCGGATTCAGCGCCACCCAACTGGGCGAAATCGGAGGAGCCGGCTTCACCGGGTTCTGTTTCGGCATCATCCTCGGGGGAGTCGTCGTCGACAAACTCGGCTACGGCAAACTCGTCGCCCTCGCCCTCATCGGCCACATCGCTTCAGCGGTCGTCACCTTCCTCGCTTCAACCCCCGAAAATGCTTACGACTACCTCAAACTTGGGATGTTCATTTTCGCCTACGCGAACGGAACCCTCGAAGCCGTAGCCAATCCGCTCGTCGCAACGGTTTTCCCCAAAAATAGAACGCACTACCTGAACATTCTCCACGCCTCGTGGCCCCTCGGCATGATGGTCGGATCTGTTGCAAGCTACATCCTCGGATCCACACTCAACCTCGGCTGGAAAGGACAGCTCGCTTTCTATCTCGTCCCCACCATTGCCTACGCAGTGATGTTCCTCGGACAAAGCTTCCCCAAATCGGAAGCTGCTGAAAAAGGCGCTAGCTTCGGCGAAATGTTTAAGGACATCGGTATCCTCGGATCCGTCGTCGCCTGCTACCTCCTCTCCCAGTTCTTCGGTGGCGGAACCACCGGCTACGCTATCGGTGGCGCACTCCTCCTCATCGTTGGCATCATCACGAAGTTCTCCTTCGGCTCCATCATTCTCTTCGTCCTCTTCATCACTCACGCCCTCGTCGGCGCAGTCGAACTCGGAACCGACGGATGGATTGAGAGCATCACCGGCAACCTCTTCACCCCAGACCAAGGGAAGCTCCTCTTCTTCTACACCTCCGCCATCATGTTCGGACTCCGGTTCTGTGCCCACTTCATTGAACACAAACTTGGAGTTAGCCCTGTTGCCCTGCTTTTCATTTCGGCATCCATCGCATTCGTCGGGCTCCGCCTCGCAAGCGGCATGGAAACCTTCACCATCGCGCTTGCTGCCCTCGGCATCTATGCCCTCGGTAAAACCTTCTTCTGGCCAACCATGCTGGCCGTCGTAGGCGACCGCTTCCCCCGCTCTGGCGCAGTAGCAATGTCCATCATGGGCGGAATCGGAATGCTCTCTGCAGGCCTCATCGGCGGCCCCGGCCTCGGATACTCGAAAGATCGCTTCGCTTCAGAAGCCCTCAAGGCAGAAGCACCCGCCGCCTACGAATCCGCAAAAGCCGAGAAACCCGCAAAGTTCCTCTTCCTAAGCGAAGTAACACCCATCGATGGGAAAAAGCTCGAAGAAGCAAAAAGCGCAGCCAAAGACGGCAAAGCTGACGAAAATCAAAAGGCAATCGTGGCCGCAAACCAAAAAGGCGATCGCGAAACCTTGAAGGCAGATTCGTTCATTCCGCTCAGCATGGCTGCAATCTACCTCCTGCTGGTTCTCTTCTTCAAATCCATCGGCGGTTACCGCGCCCTCAAAATCGAAGAGCAGGTCTAACCAACACCGTCCACCAAGAAGACCGCAGGCCTCCTGCGGTCTTTTTTTTACCCTGACACGCCCCGCAATGAGTCCTCGGCCATCCCGCCACGGAAACAATTTTTCAAAAATTCTCAAGCATAACCCAACGGATGTCTTATGCCTCCTGGTAAAGTTTGGGCATGAAACAAACAGAAAAACTCCGTAACGGATTACTCAACCACCTGACCCGCAGCCCACTCCCGTCACTCCAACGCGTTTGGAGTAACCTCCGTCGAACATTTGAAAAAAACCCGCGCTCGAGAGTGCCCGCAATCCAACCCCTCCTCGCACTCCGGTTCGAAGAGGAAAAAACAAGATAGGAGGGACAGCCTCCCCTCCACCAAGTTCCCCGCCGCCCCTCACTCACCCTTCAAATGTCGTAAACACTCGACTATCGACGGAATCAACATCGGCAAACACTCGCCAATGGCCCTCGGGTTTCCAGGAAGATTCACAATCAACGTCCGTCCTCGGGTACCCGCCGTCGCCCGCGAAAGAATCGCCGTCGGTACCAACACAAAACTCCGCATCCGCATTGCTTCGCCAAACCCCACTAACTCCCGCTCCAAGACCGACCGCGTTGCCTCCGGTGTAATGTCCCTCGGCGAAGGTCCAGTACCCCCCGTCGTGACGACCAAATCCATCGCCTCCTCATCGCAGAGTGACCGAAGCAACGCCTCCAAATCGGCACGCTCGTCCGGCATCAAACGAACCACCCACTGGTGCTCCCCAGGCATCAACTCCCCAATAATCCGCTCAATCTCCGGCCCACTCCGATCCGCGTAAACTCCCGCGCTCGCACGATCGCTCAACGTAATCCGTGCAATCCTCATGACTTCGATTTTTCCAGAAGACGCACGCCCGTAATCTCCATCGCAGGGTCCACGGATTTGCACATGTCGTAAACCGTTAACGCGGCCACCGCCACCGCCGTCAGTGCCTCCATCTCAACCCCCGTCCGCGCACACACCGAAGCCGTCGCCAGAACTCGTACCCCCTCCTCAGTGACGTCCAAATCAACCGACACTCCATCGAGCGGCAACGAATGACACATCGGAATTAACGCGTCCGTCCGCTTCGCCGCCATAATCCCCGCCACCCGAGCCACCGCGAAAACATCGCCCTTCGGAACCGCATTATTCCGCAACGCCTCAACCGTTCTCAGCCCACACCGAACAAAACCTTCCGCCACCGCGCGCCGGTTCAAAATCGGTTTCAACCCCACATCCACCATCTTCGCCTGCCCCTCAGGCGTCAGATGCGAGAAAATCATCCGTTCATCGTCCATTCGCCCATTTCAAATCAGCCGCGCCACCAAACAAGTCACTTCAGCCCCAGTCCCTAAATCTCCCGTCCCTGCAGGAATCCGAATCAAAACATCCACCCCAACCAAACCCGTGACATCGCCGCTGCTCTGCCAAACAACGGGTTCAACAACCATCCGCCCCCCAGAGCAAGCGATTCGCCCAGGCCACAAAATCTCCCGTGCATCCCTCCCCGCACTCAAACCCGACGCGAGCGGCAACTGAAACAAGCTCGGTAAACGCTTATCCCCACTTACCCCCTGCAACCACTCCGCCACCAACGTCTGCAACACGACGAAATGCGACAGCGGATTCCCCGGCAAAACAAACGCACTCGTACGCCCTCGCCTCGCAAAGATTACTGGCTTGCCAGGCTTCATAGCCACACCTCGAAACACCAACTCGAACCCATTTCTCTCCAATGCTTTCCATCCAAAATCAAAAGCCCCTGCACCAGCACCGCCAGACACTAACAACAAATCAACCCCCCGTCCCACCGCCGCCCCAAGCAAATCCGTCAACGCATTCTCGTCGTCCCGCAACCGCGCGTGATCAAACCCTCCCCTAACCCAACGCTCCAACGCCCCACGCACCAACAACGCGTTCGTGTCCCGCACCCCGCCCCACCGCATCGCCTCCCCCAAACCAACCAACTCATCGCCGGTCGTCACATGAAAAACCGACACCCCGCGCGTGACAAAAACCTCCCCAACCCCCGCCAACCCCGCCACCGCCAAATCCCCAGCGCCAACACGCGTGCCCGCGCGAATCAAAACCTCCCCCGCTCGAACATTCTCGCCTCGGCGCCGAATGAAACTCCCACCGCCCAAACACCCCACCCGCAACCTAACACTCCCGTCCTCCCCCAAGACCGCATCCTCCTGCGGTAACACCCGCTCCGCCCCCACCGGTACACCCCCGCCAGTAAAAACCCGTACCGCCTCCCCAACACCAATCGGAACCCCAACCTCACCACCCGCACGAGCCTCACCCAAAACCCGCCACACGCCATCCTCCGCCCCAGAGCCCAACGCATAACCATCCATCGCAGAAACATCCATCGCCGGTGAATCCGCCTCACTCCGCAACTCTCGCCGTAACACCCGCCCAAACGCCTGCTCCAGCGCGATTCTCTCCACCTCCAAAACCTCCGCCGCCCCGCGCACCAACGCCAACGCCTCATCCAACGAATGCATGCCCATCCGCGAGCACAATCCAAGCCCCGACACGCCGCTTTTCAAACCAGCACTTCCTTCTACACTCTACCACGGAATGAAAATCATCGCAGTGGCAAATCAGAAGGGAGGCGTCGGAAAAACAACCACCTCCGTCAACCTCGCCGCCGCAATCGCCGCCAGAGGCCACAGCGTCCTCCTCGTCGACCTCGACCCGCAAGCCAACGCCACCAGCGCCCTCGGCCACGACTCCGTCGAAGGCCTCAGTGTCTATGAACCCCTCCTCGGTAACGGACACCTCAAGGACTGCATCATCCCTACCCGCAGAGAAAATCTCTGGCTGATTCCAGGCGATATCAATCTCGCCGGCGCCGAAGTCGAAGTCGCCCGCGAAGGCGAACACCTCACCCGACTCCGCGCCGCCTTCGACCCCCTGCGAAAAGCCGCCCCCTTCGACTACGTCTTTTTCGATTGCCCCCCTTCCCTCGGCATCTTGATGACAAACGCGCTCGCCGCAGCCGACGAACTTCTTGTCCCCATTCAATGCGAGTACTTCGCGCTCGAGGGACTCTCCAAAATCGACGGAATCGTCTCGCAAATTGCTGAATGTGAAGCCAACCCCGGCCTCCGCATTTCCGGCATCCTGCTGACCATGTTCATGCGAAATAACCTCGCCCAATCCGTAATCACCGAGGTTCAAACACATTTTAAAGACGTGGTCTACCGCACCATTATCCCCCGAACCGTCCGACTCGGAGAGGCGCCAAGTCACGGGAAGACCATCATGGAGTACGAACCCTCCGGCCTCGGCGCAACCGCATACAAACAACTTGCCGACGAGTTCCTCCGGCGCGAACGCCGAAAAGCACGCGCCTCAGCCTAAGCCTTCTCGTTCAACACAGTCGACAAAGCGACGCGCCCACCGAGCATTCGCTGAGCTTCAAAATAAAGCCAATCGGCAGATTGAGACCGAGTGGTTTCTCATCGCAAACGAGGAGGCTCAACCACCTGCATTCCGCATCGGTTGAAGCGACATCGGCTGACGAGAGTCACGCGTATATGAAGATGTGTGAGACGGCGCGCAAACACACATAAACCCGCACTCCCGAGGTTACTCAGCAACGATAAAGCACCTCTCAACCAACAATTTCCGTTCCGAGTCCCTGATCGGTAAACACATCAATCAACAGCGCGTGAGGAACGCGTCCGTCGATAAAATGAACCTTTTGAACCCCCCGGCGAAGTGCGTTCAAAGCACTCTCCACTTTCGGGAGCATCCCCCCACTCAAAACCCCTGTCCGCACCAGTTCCTCAATGCGCCCACGATCCACCGTCGATAGCACCGAATCCGGGTTCGCTGGGTCACTCAAAATGCCCGGCACATCCGACAAATACATCATCTTCAACGCCCCCAACCGACCCGCCACATTACCCGCCGCTATGTCCGCATTGATATTCAACGCCTCCCCATTAAGACCTGACGCCACCGGCGAAACTACAGGCACTTCCCCTCGCTCCTGAGCCGCTCGAATCACCCCCAAATCAACCTCATCAACCTCACCAACAAAACCGAGATCTACCGACTGCACCCCGTCAAACTGCGGAGGCAACCGATGCCCCTTCATCACCTCCTGTCCCCGAATTCCACACGCTTTCCCTCCCAAGCCTCTCAACATCTCGACAATCCCCGGGTTAATCACCGTGTTCAACACCTCCTCAACAATCCCAATCGAAACCGTATCGGTTACCCGCAAACCGTTCACAAACCGCGCAACCACACCCGCCTCTTTCATCCGCTGCGTGATCGCTTTGCCACCTCCGTGAATTACGACCGGACGAATCCCAACCGCAGATAGGAACACAATGTCCTGCAGCATGTTGCGAACAACCCCCTCATCTTCCATGGCACTTCCGCCATACTTAATCACAAACGTCTGCCCCGCATAACGGTGGATGTAAGGCAACGCCTCCAGCAGCGGAAGCACCCTCGAAGGATCTGCAACTTGCGTGTTCATCGTGAATCAGACAGCCCGCTACTCGCCCATGTTCAGGACCACGTAATCGGTCGAGAGATCCGTCGTAAAAACATTGTACTCCGCATCCCCAAGATTCAGGTCAACGGTTACGGTAAACTGCTTCTGAGAAACAACTTCCCGAATCCGCTCGAAAGGAGTTTTGCTGACAACCCCTCCCTTCACCGCCTGCAGCCCACCGTAATATACATCCACCAACTCTTCCCTCAAACGCGCCCCCGAATACCCAATCGCATCCAAAATGCGTCCCCAGTTCGGGTCTTGCCCAAACCACGAACACTTCACCAAAACTGACTTGGCGATTGCCTCCGCAGCCCGCCGCGCATCCGAAAACGATGCTGCCCCATTCACTTGCACCTCCACAAACTTCGTCACCCCCTCCCCGTCCTGAACAATCATCTTCGCCAAGGTCAAGGTCACAAAGTCTAACGCACGCTGAAAAACATCGCCCCCCGCTGTGCCCGGCTGAATCCGTTCGTTACCCGCAACGCCATTAGCCAACACCAACACCGTGTCATTGGTGCTCATGTCCCCATCCACCGTGATTCGGTTAAACGAATGCTCCACCGAAGCGGAAACCATCGTCTGTAAATCCTCCTTCGCAATCACCGCATCCGTCGTCACGAAACACAGCATCGTTGCCATGTTCGGATCAATCATCCCCGCCCCTTTCGCAATCCCACCAATCCGGACTGTCTTCCCACCCACCACAATCTCCACCGCCACCTCTTTCGGAAAGGTGTCACTCGTCATAATCGCTTCCGCAGCCGCCCGTGACCCACTCGCATCCACCCGTCCCGTCAACTCCCGAATCGATTCCTCCATCTTTTCAATCGGCAAAGGCACCCCGATACGTCCCGTCGAACACACCAACACCTGACGCTCTTTCAACCCCAGCGCCGCTGCCGCCGCTCGCGTCATCCGCTTCGCATTCTCAATCCCATTCACTCCCGTGCAAGCATTGGCATTTCCCGAGTTAGCAATAATCACCCGAACGTCCGCCCCACGCAAATGGTTGCTCGAAACACGCACCGGCGCCGCCTTCACCCGATTCGTCGTGAATGTCCCCGCCGCAACCGTCGGCTGCGGCGAATGAACAATCGCGATATCCGGCCGCCCCTCATTGGTCGCCTTGATTCCACAAAAAATGCTGCCCGCCACAAACCCCTGAGGAGCCGTAATACCCCCGCTGATTTCTCGAAAGGAAACTGACATTTTTTTTCTGCTAGGTTTTAGGAAATCACACTGAAACACGCGCCCAGACCATCTCCGGACAAAAACGCTCGGACTCGCGTCCGAAAGAGTCCGACAGACTAAGGGGTTCTCCAGACTTTTAACCAATCAAAACGACAAACCCCACTCTGTCTTGACTCACCGTTCGCGACGGCGGAAACGCCGCCAGACTCATGGCGCAACCTTCCCAAGCGGAGCAACTCGGGTTGCCCCGAAAAAGCGGATTTACCAACCTCGCCGCCCGCTGCCCCAACTTTGCGCGAAACCACCATCAACTCCTGCTCCGGCTCTCCCTCCCCTCCACCCGTGCAGAAAATCCGAATCTCCTGCGCATCCCAACCAATCCCCAACCGCAAATCATCCCCCGGAACCACCACGCCAACCGCTTGCTCAACACCGTTCACCGCGACGCCCACCCGACCGTCATCACGAGCAAACACGGAAATCGTGCCCCCCCCCTTCCACACCAACTGCACCCCAGGAGGCGCCCCCTCCCCAGCCATGCCCTCCGCGCAATGCAACAACGTGCCAATGCCCCCCGCATCCCGAGGCACTCGACGCTCCGCCCACACCGACTCCCCAACCGGCCCCTCAAACACCAGCCCAGACCCATCCGTAAATGGCGCTTTCGCCCCCTCACTCCGATCCACTTTCCACTCCGACCCAGGCGTGTAAGTGAATCGCTGCTCCATCACCAACTGCCCCGCCAACGGCTCCCCCTTCCGAACCAAACCCGCAACGTGACGCGCCTCTGCATCAATCCACACCAATGCCCCGCGCCACGGATGCAATGTCACCGACGAATCCAAGTCAGCCACCCGCTCGAGCTGCAACCCGTCCATTCCCGGAAAATACAGCCGACAAGCCTCCCGACGTAACCCCAACTCATTCCAATAAATCGTCAACGGCTCCCTCACCACCTCATCAGAAAAGTTCGCAATCGCCGCCAAGACACCCCCTTGACGCTTCCAAACCGAAACCCGCACCTCCCTCCGATCCACACGCACCGGACAGCTCGGATCCCACCAACCGACAAACTCCGAACTCCCCGCACGAAACTTGTCCCAAACCGCCCAAACCGGCGCAGCCACCCCACCCCAGCCCTCCCGACCCGTCATCCCAAAAACCAGCCCCGTCCAAAGGTTCCCACCAACTTGCATCAACGCTCCGCCCACCCCAAACGGCACCCCACTCACCCCCACCAACATCTGCTCCGGAGAAACCCGGTAGGAATGCCCGTCCCCATACCAAACCCGATCCACAAACGGCAAAGACTCCATGTGCTCCACCACCGTGCTCGCATACCCCCCACGCGCCGTCATCCCATTCGCCCCATGCACCTCCACCCGCGAATGCTCCCCTCCAACCCGCTCCTGCAAAACCCGCCGAACCCGCCTCATCACCCGCCGATCCATCCCAATCCCATCCATATACACCCCTGAAATCCCCGTCTTCCTCACCAACCAATCCAGCCCCTCAATATAATAGTTCGCATACCGAGAATCCGGACGCATCAAAACAGCCCCATCGCGCATCAGCGGCTCCATCGTGCCCGCCAAATAATCCCCATCCGTGTGCTCTTCCAACCACGCCCCGCCACCGCCAGCGCCCGGCATCAACACCTC
>JBEEPE010000058.1:0-5117 GCA_041191265.1 Verrucomicrobiota bacterium
TGAAGGATTCGGAGGCGAAGGGTGAGTTGATTGAGTGGGGCAAACCGGGGGAGACGCCTCGGAAGTTGGGGATTGTGATTTTGCCGTCGTTTTACGGGGACATGGATCGGAATGGGAACCCGAATGCGAAGAGCACGACGCGGGATGTTTTGGCGATTGTGGAGAGGTTGAAGAAGGAGGGGGCGGAGGGGATTGTGATGGATTTGCGCAGGAACGGCGGTGGATTCCTCGACGAAGCGGTGAATCTGACGGGTTTGTTCATCAAGAAAGGGCCGGTGGTGCAGGTGAAGAGTTACAATGGGGAGATGAATGTTCTGAAGGACCGGAACTCTGACATTGCGTATGACGGTCCGTTGGTGGTGTTGGTGAATCGCGGGAGTGCGTCGGCGAGCGAGATTTTTGCGGGGGCGATGCAGGATTACCGGCGGGCGGTGGTGGTGGGTGATTCGCACACGTTTGGGAAGGGGACGGTGCAGCAGATGGTGGAGTTGAGTCGGGTGATGCCGTTCTCGCAGAATGCGGCGGATGCGGGGGCGGTGAAACTGACGATTCAGAAGTTTTATCGTGCAGCGGGTGGTTCGACGCAGTTGATGGGGGTCGAGAGCGACATTGTGATTCCGTCGTTATCGGATCAGAAGCAGAACGGGGAGGATTCGCTGAAGGGACCTCTGGAATACGATGTGGTTCCGGCTCAGGAGTTTGATGTGTGGTCCCGGGCGTTGCATGTGGACGATTTGAAAAAGTTGTCTTCGGAGCGGATTGGGAAGAGCGCGGAGTTTGGGTTTGTTCGGGAGGATCTCGAGCGGATTAAGACGCGGATTGAGGAGAACACGCGGTCTTTGAATGAGGCGAAGCGGAAGTCGGAGTTGGACGAAGATAAGACGCGCCGTTCGAAGCGGTTGGCGTTGCGGGATGCGAATACGGATTCGAAGATTGGGAAGACGTTCAAGCTGACGCTCGACACCATTAAGGAGGATGTTTTGCCGTTGTGGACGCCGGACGAGAATAGTCGGGCGGCGTTGATGGACATGGAGGATGAGGATGAAGATGAGGTGGTAAAGAAGGAGAAGGAGGCGGCGAAAGCGAAGAAGAATGTTCCTCCGTACGATCCGGTGAAGGAGGAGGCGCTCTCGATTTTGTCTGATTTGATTCGGTTGGACGTGACGGGTGAAACCGTCCAGTTCAAGCGGAAGTGATGTTCGCGAGGGGAGTGGGCGGTGGGTTTTGCCTGCTGACGTCTTTCATGGAGTTCGGCGCATTGGGGTCTGTGCGGCGAAACTAAAACCGTGTGTTGGCGATGACGGGTCGCTTGGGATAATTTGCGATATGGCTCTCAACGAAACGCAAACGCGACAGGTGGCGGAGTGGATTCAGGGTGGAATGGATGTTCCTGAGTTGCAGAAGCGTCTGGCTTCCGAGTTTGGGGAACACCTGACTTACATGGCCGTACGCTTTTTGGTGGATGACTTGAATCTGACGATTGCGCGTCCTCCCGAGCCGGAGCCAGCTCCGGCGCCAGTTGAAGCGGTCCAGCCGGAGGTTGGGGTTGATGGTGGGGTGGACGGAGGAGGGGCGGCTGGGGATGCGGGTGCGGTGGGGGCTCAGGAAAGTGTATCGGAGGAGGGGGGCGACGTTCCGGCGGGGGCACCGAATGTAAAGGTGAAGGTGGCGACGTTGGCGCGGCCGGGTGCGATGGTGAGTGGGACGGCGACTTTTTCGGATGGTCAGACGGCGGAGTGGTATTTGGATCAGTTTGGTCGGTTGGGCATGGTTCCGCCGTACCCGGGGTTCCGTCCGTCGAACGAGGATGTGCAAATGTTCCAGATGTTGCTGGACAGCGAGTTGGCGAAGGCGGGGTATTGAGGGGAGAGGGCTGATGCTTGGGGTTGGCATCGCGTGCGGGACGCGGCATTCTTTGTAGTCCATGAATTGGCTGATACCAGTGGCACTGGGTGGGGTAGGCACGGCTCTGACCGGATTGATGATCCATCAGAGGCAGCGGATTTTGGAGTTGCGGCGGGAGTATCAGCGGGTGGAGCAGGAGGAGGTTCGGATTTTTGAGTTTCTGCACGGGTTGGAGTTGGCGTTTTGTCGGTCCTCGGCTCCGAGCAAGGACGAGTTGCAGGGGGTGATTGTGCGGGGGGCGATGAAGGTGTCTGGGGCGACGAGTGGTGCGGTGTATTTGAGTGATGCGTTGAACGCGGTATTGAGGCCTGGGTTTATGGAGGCGGGTTTTCCGGTGTTGTTTGAGGGGGAGGGTGAGGTGGATCGGGCGGCGTTGAGGCGTCAGCTGCGGTTGCGTTCGATTCGAAAGGGTGAGGGGGTGTTGGGGCGGGCATATGAGGCGGGGCAGATGCGGTCGTCGGACGAGCAGGAGATGCATGTGGCGGCGGTTCCGATGAAGCACGGGGATCGTTGTGTGGGGATTTTGGCGTTGGTGCGGGATGCGAGCGGTGATCCGTTTTCGGAAGAGGAGCATCGGGTGTTGGATGCGATTGCGGAGCAGAGTGCGTTTGCGTTGTTCACGGCGGATATCTTCTTTGAGGCGGCGGAGAAGCGCACGATGGAGAAGGATTTGCAGGTGGCGCATGAGGTGCAGCGGATTTTGTTGCCGGGCACGTTGCCGGATTTCGGGGGGTACGAGATTGCGGGGGTGAACGTTCCGGCGCGGCATGTGAGCGGGGATTACTACGATTTCATCGAGGTTTCGCCACGGCACCGAGGGTTGGCGATTGCGGATGTATCGGGCAAAGGGGTGCCGGCGTCGTTGTTGATGGCGATGTGCCGCAGCGTGTTGCGATGTGTTTCGGATGGGGAGGAGTCCGCGGCGAAGGCGTTAAGGCGGTTGAACCGTCACCTTTATCCGGACATTCGGGAGGACATGTTCATTTCGATGGCGTACGCGATTTTGGATGGCGAGACGTCGACGGTTCGGTTGGCGCGTGCGGGGCACGATGCGCCGTTGTGGTACCACGCGGTGGACGGGTCGATTACGCGGATTTCTCCGCCGGGGTTAGCGATTGGAATTGATGACGGGCCGGTGTTTGACCGGGTGACGGGGGATTTGGAGGTGGTTTTGGAGGCGGGCGACATGATTGTGTTTTTTACGGATGGGGTGACGGAGGCATTGGATGCGCAGGGGGACGAGTTTGGGATGGAGCGATTGATGGCGTGCGTTCGGGAGGCTGCCTCTGGGGGGGCGCTTTCGGTGGTGGAAGGGATTACGGCTCGGGTGGGTGAGTTTGCGAAGGACCAGCCGCGCCATGACGATGTGACTTTGGTAGTTTTACGAAGAAAATGAGCACTGAGAACACGACACAGAACGAGGGGACGGAAACGACGGATGATCTGAAAAACGCGACTGGGGCAACGGGCGCGAGTGAATCGGGGACGACTGGGGAGGCGAACGCTTCAACCGGTGGCGAGTTGGAGCGGTTGCGTGCGGATGCGGAGCGGTTCCGCGATATGGCGTTGCGTGGGCAGGCGGATTTCGACAACTACCGGAAGCGTGCAGCGCGGGAGAAAGAGGAGGCGGTGAAGTTTGCGAACATGGGTTTGGTGGACCGGTTTTTACCGATTTTGGATAACTTCGAGTTGGGTCTTTTGTCGGCGCGTTCGACGGAAGGAGCGGCTCAGGTGGTGATGGGGTTTGAGATGGTGGGGCGCCAGTTACAGGATTTTTTGGTGCAGAGCGGGGTGGAGGTGGTGGCTGGTGAGGGATCGGATTTTGACCCGAATCTTCATGAGGCGGTGCAGCAGGAGGAGAGTTTGGATGTGCCGGAGGGACGCGTTTTGCGGGTGTTGCGGAAGGGGTATCGGATGAAGGAGCGCTTGGTGCGTCCGGCGATGGTGGTGGTATCAAAAGCGCCAGCGGTCTAGGCGGACGGGTTTTAACGACGGGAGAATCGCATGGCGAACAAGCGCGACTATTACGAGGTGTTGGGAGTGGCCAAGGGGGCTTCGGCGGAGGAGTTGAAGAAGGCGTACCGCAAGTTGGCGGTGCAGTATCATCCGGATAAAAACCCGGGGGATGCGTCTGCTGAAGAAAAGTTTAAGGAGTTGGGCGAGGCGTACGAGGTGTTGTCGGACGCGGAGAAGCGGGCTGCCTATGATCGGTTTGGTCACAATGCGTTTGCTCAGGGTGGAGGGATGCCGCGCGGGGGGGGCGGCGGGGATCCGTTCGATATTTTCCGCGACGTGTTCGGCGGCGGGGGTGGGGGCGGCGGGATTTTCGAGCAGTTTTTTGGTGGCGGTGGAGGGCAGGGCGGAGGGGCGCAGCGCGGGAGTGATTTACGGTACGACCTCCAGATTCGGTTAGAGGAGGCGGCTTCTGGTGCGGAGAAGGAGATTGAGGTGACGAAGCCGGATACGTGTCCGGACTGCGGAGGGTCGGGTGGTGAAACGGGATCGAAGGCGGTGTCGTGCAAGGATTGCGGTGGTCGCGGGCAGGTGTTGCGTAACCGAGGATTTTTCCAGGTGGCGCAGGCGTGTCCGAAGTGTCAGGGGGCTGGACGCACGGTGGATAAGCCGTGCAAGAAGTGTGGCGGGGAGGGGCGTCGGAATCAGGCTTCGCGGATTCGGTTACGGATTCCGGCGGGGATTGAGGACGGTTCGCGGTTGCGGACGAGCGGCAAGGGTGAGGCGGGGTTGCGCGGGCAGCCTTCGGGAGATTTGTATGTGGTGGTGCATATCAAGGAGCACGAGGTGTTTGAGCGGGACGGGGAGAACCTGTTTTGCGAGGTTCCGTTGCCATTTACGGTTGCGGCTTTGGGGGGGGAGTTGGAGGTGCCGACGTTGAATGGTTCGGCGAAGATTAAGATTCCTGCGGGCACGCAGAACGGACGTGTTTTCAAGTTACGCGAGCGCGGGATGCCCGTTTTGAACAGCAGCGTGCGCGGTGATTTGATGGTTCGCGTGGTGGTGGAAGTGCCGACGAAGCTGAACGACGAGCAGAGGAAGAAGTTGGAAGAGTTCTCTGCGTTGATGGGGGACGAAAACTCACCGATGCAAAAAGGCTTTTTCGACAAGGTGAAGGACTGGTTGTCCTGAGGTCGCCGGTGTAGGCGGGGCGTGCGGGGGGTGGGGGGCGTGCGGGGCGTGCGGGGCGTGCGGGGCGG
>JBEEPE010000059.1:0-3120 GCA_041191265.1 Verrucomicrobiota bacterium
AGAGAAGGCCGGGAGATTCTTTGAGTGCGGCGGCCATCTCTTGGAATGATCCGCCGGGCGCGCCGGAGCTGTTGTATGCGACACTGTCCCAGATACGGCTTCGTTGTTCCTCGGGAAGCGCTGCGACTGTCCGAATGGCTTGCGCTCCGCTTTGGTGGGCAATGGATTCGATTGCGGCGGCGAGAATGCGGCGGTCTCCGGTTTTTTTTCCAAGGTCGAGCGTGCGTTGCGGGTCGGCGGCGGCAAGGCGTTCCGCGAGAAGGCGGCTGACGAACTCGCGATTTTGACCGGAGTTATTTGCGGCGAGTGACTCGAGGAGCGCGGAAGTTTGGTCGGGGGAGAGTTCGGAAATGGTGCGGGCCAGCCAGATTTGGAGGCCTGGGGGGAAGTCTGCGTCAGGGCGTGGCAGACCGAACCTCCGTTGCTCGTTGCGTTTTTCGAACTGAGCGGAGATGCGAAGGAGGCGTGCTGTTTGTTCTTCGAGAGGTAACTCCTTGAATCCGTGAAGTTCGGAAGAGTTCGTGGGGGCGGTGGTGAGGGAATCTGTACTGCCGTTCGTGTCGGGTGGTTGGTCGATTGGGTGCGGAGCGGATGGGCGAACCGAGGGAGGAGTCGAGGCAGATTCTTGGGTGGCGACTTTTCCCGCGAGGAATCCGGCGGTCGCCGCAACGGAGAGAAGAATGAGTTGTTGGGAGAGAGCCATTTTTTGAGGGGAGTAGCCGTGATTTGAACAGAGATGCACGGGGCGCTCAATCGTAGGAGGGCGGGGCGGTGAACCGCATGTCGAAAGCCAGGAGGCGTTTCATGAGCAGTTTCAGCGGTTTGCAGACAGTGACGTAGGGTGGCAGAGGTTCGAAGGTGTTAGGCATTTGTTGTTTCGCCCCTTCAGGGCTGCGGCAAATGGGGGGTGAACACCTGTGGCGATGCCACAGGCTGTCATGGGTAGCGCCGTTGGCGCTGGGGAGGGCGGGGTTGGGTGTGGAGAGCCGAGGGCGTTGGGAAGGGGCGACGTTGGGTGTGGAGAGCCGCGGGCGTTGGGGAGGGGATAATCAATAGGTCACGCAAACCCTTCCGCCATCGTTTCCCGTAACGGCCAAGCCACAACGTCAATCAACGCCGTCGCTCGTCCGAAGCGGATTTGTGGGGCGGTGGATTGGGCGCGGAGCGTGGGCTCTTTTTGTTCGGCGGATGCGGGTGAACAAAGCGTTGGGGCCAGCCCGCTTTGCAGTGGACTGGCCCCGTTTTCCTAGCCTCACCCAACCCAGAACGAGGCATCGGAAAGTGTTGGCTTTTCAGCCGTTGGAAGTCACCTACCTCTTAGCTCGCAAGCAAGCTCTTCAGGTATGCAGAGGGACCATAGCGCTCGATGACGACATGGCATCTGCCATCGCGAAAAAGTCGCGCCTCAGGCACATCAATCTCGGGGGTTTTGGTCGAACTGAAGAGGATGTCGTCGTGGGTCGCGTTCGAACGCTTCACAAACAAATCTGGCGTAATGCTTCCGCCGAGATGATCGCTTCGGCCTGTTGCGACGTGCAGGGTGCCGAGGATTTTTTCGTCCTGAATATCTTTCCCGCAGGGAGGCAACTCCTGCGTCCCGAACCCGAGTTCGCCCAGTTTGCCAATCATGGGGTCCGCGAGCAGACGGGCATTATGGTCATCGATGGTTCCTGGATTCCCTGAGATGAGGCGAGCCGAGCGGATGGCGCAATCGGCGACGGTGAGCATGCCCAGCGTCCCGTCGCTGTAACGCATGGGGAATTCGCCATGGGCGTTGGTTGGAATGAAGTAAACTTCACCAGCAGGGAGGTTTGCGACATCCGGACCTCCTCTGCAAAGGCCGTGACTCTTCTGGGCCTCCTGCTGTCCGAGATCGAGGCGAAGCGTCGCCGAATGTCCCGCGACGGAGAAGTCGATTTCCACTGCATCGGCCTTGGTCATCCCGAGGCGGAGCTTCTCGGCTTGTTTGCTCACTTCATCGTAATCCACCGCGAGGCCGGTCGCGAGAATGGTGGAGTTCATTCCGTGCATGGTTGCGCCACGGAAACCGTACTGTTTCGCGAAGGCGGTCAGGGGTGCCGTTGCGGAAAACGTTGAGATGCAAAGGATGAGGTCGTGCTTTGCGCAGATGTCACTCTCGAGCGAGAGTGTATTGCCCTGCGCGTCGACACATTCAGCGGGGAGGTCGAGGTTGCTGCCGCCCGTCACGGTGTAGGCGTAGAGATCGACGGACGCGAAGGCGAGTTCCTTCATGACTCCAGCGCGGAGCGCATTGAAAAAGCGGTGGTAGGCGTGGTGTTGGATGAAGAGAGTGCGATCCGCGAGGAACGCGTAGTCTTTCATGTTTGCCGTATCCTGAAGGTCGATGAGGATGGCGACGCGCTCTCCGCCTTTTGGATGAAACACGGTGTGAAGGAGACGCTTGAGGTCAAACTCGGGAAAGGTTCGTCCGCTGTAGGCGTTTTTGAGATGGGCCACAGAGGGCTCGATGGGTGATGCAGTTGCGTTCATGTGTTTTTGGGTTGGTGGCTCGAATGAGCCGAAAAGGTGAGTGTCAGACGTGCAGGGGAAGTGTCGGTTGAGGGTCGGGTTCGTCGAACCGGATGATGGAGGGATGAATCTCCTCGCAGTTAAAGATTTCGCGGAGACAGGTCTGTCGGAACTCAAAAATCCGGAGGATATCGCCTTTGACAAACCACTTGTGGATCAGCTCACTGCCGGGGAGGAAGGAGAAGGGGATTGCGTAGCGGACTCGATCGATTACGAGCGTCCCCCCGTCTCGCTCTTCAAAGACGTGTTCGTGGTGCCAGAGCGCGTACGGCCCCTTGATTTGTTCATCCACGAATCGGAAAGGTGGTTCCCACGTGCTTATGAGGGTTCTCCAGCGAATCGGTAACCCGTGGAGGCTCAGTCGGTAATCGATGAGTGCTCCGGGGTGCATGGCAATGGGTTGCGGTGTAAGGATTCGGAAGTCGAGGAAGGTTGGGGTAATGCGTTGGAGGTTCGCGGCGTTTGCGAAGAAGGGGAAAACTTCTTCGCGACTGCGAGGAATCCAGAGTTGTGCCTCGAGGGAGTGTGTTTTCATCGGTTTCGGGGGGCTCGTGATCGTGTGCTGGGGCG
>JBEEPE010000060.1:0-3058 GCA_041191265.1 Verrucomicrobiota bacterium
CGCGACGAACTCGATTCCGCGCGTTCCGAGTGCGGCGAGCTTTCCAGTAGGACCGCCGCCATCGAAAGCGACGCCCGCCGTAGGAACGAACAGCTTGCCCGCGAACGAGAAGCGTTGCTCAACGAAAAATGCACCCTTCTCGCGCTCCTCGAAGAAACACGCGAAACGCTGCGCACCCGCACCGACGAGTTCTCGCGCCAACTCGACGGACTCATCCGTCAGCGCGACGAAGCACGCGCATCTGCCGACGCGGCAAGATCCGCCGCACGCGAGCAATCGTACAACCTCGAACGCGAGCGGGGCGAAATCCTGCGCTCCGACTCCGAAAGCCGCGACCGCATCGAGCGCGAACTCACCCGCCTCAGAAAAGAACGCGACATGGCAGTTCGTCAGCGCGACGTCATGCGCGACCACGCCGACGTTCTCCTCGAACGCCAGCAACAGCTCATCCGCTCGCCTCTCGCTCCCTCACAGAACGGCGCGATACAGCGCCCCGCATCATCAGATTTCTCCAGCCTCAACTACTGAGCCCATCCGGCGTTTCTCATGAATCGCCACCGCGCGAATTCCACAACGAGCCGCCTCCCGTCCCATGATTGCTCTCGCCGTCGAAACCTTCGCTCTGAGCGTCGACGTTCCTCTTGAATCCCCGCAAAGCCTTCAGCAAGCGCAGATTGAATCCTTTGCGCAAAGCCTCTGCGATCCCACTAAAGGCTTTGGAATCCGTCCGGCCCAATGCCAACTCGTCAATCGTGACTCCCTCTACCAATGGGAGTTTCAAGCCACCCTCTTCGACGGGAACGGTACCCTCGTCCGCGTAGCCGACCGACTCCGCATTCTCATCCGCAACGCCCGAACCTCACAGGATTGGCGAGTGCTCCACCAAGCCCTCCTGCGCTCATTTAACTTGGTCTCCGTGCATCCCGGTGCCCTCTCCGCCCTCTCCATCCAAGGACAAATCCGGTTCCCCAGCCCGATGGAGCGGGAGAAGTTTCTTCGACCCTTTGCCGCAGGGCTCAACATCGCGCGCCCCGGATTTCTCGGGTCGGTTCGCATCCCCGACTGGGAACACGAAGTCCGCGTACTCATCGAAGATTCAAACCTCATCCCCAACGCCATTTCTGCAGGGATCGATACGCCGTTTTCTCCGCAACGCGACTGGGATTCGTTCATCGAATCCTTCCCAGCCGTCTTCGAAAATGCGCTGAACCTCCTCGGACTTTCCGTCCCCGTTTTCCCTCAATCGTGATGCAGGACAATCCATCCGACTGGGATCGCCAGTTCGCATGGCACCCCTTCACCAACATGGGACACTGGCTCGAGAGCCAGCCCCTTAGCATCGTTCGCGGGCAAGGCTGCACCCTTTACGATCAAAACGGCAACGCCTACCTCGACGGCAACTCCTCGATTTGGACCAACCTCCACGGTCACAATCATCCACGACTCAACCGCGCCGCACGCGCCCAACTTGACCGGATTGCCCACTCCTCGTTCCTCGGCTTCACCAATCCCCCAGCAGCGCAACTCTGCAAGGAACTTTGCCAACTCTGGACCCCCGCGTTCGCCCGCTGCTTTCTCTCCGACAACGGCTCCACCGCCATCGAGGCCTCACTGAAAATCGCCCTCCAATATCATCAGCTCACCGGAAACCCCGAGCGCAACACGTTCGCCTCATTCTCTGGCGCCTACCACGGCGACACCCTCGGCGCATCTAGCCTCGGTGGCATCCCCCTGTTTTTCAGTCGATTCCAGCAACATCACACCCCCGTCCTCAACGTCAAATCTCTCCAAGAACTCGAACAACACGACCCTTCCACACTCGCTGCGGTGGTCATTGAACCACTCATCCAAGGAGCCAACCGAATGCACTTTTGGCCCAAGGGCATGCTCCGACAACTTCAACATTGGTGCCAGTCTCACGGGGTTCTCTTGATTGCCGACGAAGTCATGACCGGCTTTGGCAGAACCGGTAAAATGTTCGCTTGCGAGCACGAAAACGTCAGACCCGATTTGGTGGCCCTCGCGAAAGGACTCACCGGAGGCTATTCACCCCTCGCCGCAACCCTTGTCTCCGAACAGATCTTCGAACCCTTCAAATCGAAAGACCCATCGGCAACCCTCTTTTACGGACACTCTTACACCGGAAACCAACTGGGCTGCGCACTTGCCTTAGAAAACCTGGCGATCTTCCGAGACGAACCCATTCTGGCACGAGTAAACGTCGCATCCGTCCAACTTAAAAACGCCATCAACCGTGATCTCGCAACGCTGACGTGCGTGACAAACGTCCGAATCCAAGGTCTCGTCGCCGCACTTGACCTGGTTCATCCAGTGTCAAAAACACCTTTCCCAAAGGAACTTTGCATGGGCGCGAAAGTTTGCATCACGGCACGCCATCACGGACTCCTCACCCGCCCCGTTCTCGACACGCTGGTCATCATGCCGCCCCTGTGCGTCAGCG
The DNA here is from genome assembly GCA_041191265.1 of Verrucomicrobiota bacterium. Classification (GTDB taxonomy): domain Bacteria; phylum Verrucomicrobiota; class Verrucomicrobiia; order Chthoniobacterales; family Chthoniobacteraceae; genus JBEEPE01. The sequence continues at coordinate 2,462 of JBEEPE010000060.1, forward strand.
CAGAGGAAATCAACCAAATCACAATCGCTCTTCGAAACGCGCTGCTCGAAACCCAGGAAACCCAAGCATGTTAACCCACCAACCTGTTGCACTTTCAATCGCCGGCTCTGACAATAGCTGCGGTGCAGGCGCTCAAGCCGACCTTAAAAGCTTCTCCGCATCCGCTGTTTACGGCCTCACTGCCATCACGTGTGTCGTTGCGGAAGTTCCCGGAGTGGTCTCCCGAATCGATCCTATCTCGCCCGAGACGGTTGCTGAGCAGATCCGCCTGTCTTTTTCTGCCTTCCCCGTCGCAGCCGTTAAAACCGGCATGCTCCTCTCCTCCGCCATCATCGATGCGGTTGCCTCAACGCTGGAACACGCACTCGCGCTCCGTCCCATCCCCGTCGTCATTGACCCCGTCATGATTGCAACCAGCGGCACCCCGCTGCTCAACCCCGATGCCGTTCAAACCTATCGAGATCGCCTGTTCCCTCTCGCAACCCTCATCACTCCGAATGCCGATGAGCTCGCAGCACTCACCGGAGAAACCATCGGGGATCACAACTCACTGATGAAGGCTGCCACCACTCTCGCACGTGAAACCCAGTGCGCCAT
>JBEEPE010000061.1:0-24504 GCA_041191265.1 Verrucomicrobiota bacterium
TCCCAGACACCGACCGATCCAACTTCAGGAACAACGTTCGCCGAGCCCGCACATTCTTGTATCCCTTCAAATAAGGCGTCCCAGGATCCTGAATCGAGAGGTTCGGCAAAGACAAACTGCAAACGCCTGAAGGCCCAAACGAACCCGCAATCGAGGTCACACGATCTCCCGAACATAACTTGCCCGAAAAAGTCCACTTCCCGGAATTGCCCTCGCCAAATACCGCCGGCGGCGCCCCCAACGACAATGTCAAATACGTCTCTGGAATCCCCAACGTCTGCGGGTTTTCCAACACCAACTTCCCATGCAACTCACCCCGCCTCGCTCCATCCGGAAACCAATTCGAAAATACCGTTCGCCAACTGTCCGCCGCCACCAACGAAATCTGCAAAATACACCCCAACAGTAACGCAACCAGCCCCCAAATCCCCTTGCCTCCTCCAAACCGCGCAGCAGGCCACGCAAAACATCTTGCTGGGTTTTGGTCAGCATCGCGCCGACTCCCGCCAGCACTCGAATCGACCTCTGATGAAATCGGGGGAACCATCTTGGGTGAAATAATCCTGCTTTTTTCGAGAACGTCGCCCGAAGTCGGCTTATTCAACCTATCCGCTCCGGACAGAAAAATGTACCCCCCCCACCCTGTTTCTCAAGCGCTTTCCAGAGGAACCCTGCAGGGATCGGCCATATCACGTCTTTTGCATTTCCGTTTCCCACAAATCCGTCCCGCCCTTTAACATCCATAAACATCCCTCTCACCATGCGCCCCCTCCTCGCTCTCCTCCTCCCAGCGCTCCTCCTCCCTCTCGCCCAAGCCGCCGACTGGCCCGAGTTCCTCGGCCCCCTTCGCAACAACACCTCCCCAGAGACCGGCCTCCGCCAATCCCTCTCCCCCGACGGAGTCCCCATCCTCTGGAAAAAACAAATCGGTACCGGCTACAGCGCCCCCAGCATCCGCGCCAATCGACTCGTCCTCCACCACCGCGCCGGCCCAGAGGAAATCGTCGAATGCCTCCACCCCGCCACCGGTGAACCCCTCTGGAAATACGCCTACCCCAGCCGGTTCGTCGACCCCTTCGGTTACAATAACGGACCCCGCTGCTCCCCCCTCCTCACCGAAACCCATTGCTACACCTATGGAGCAGAAGGCGTCCTCCTCTGCCTCGAACTCGCCTCCGGAAAACGCGTCTGGCAACGAAACACCCTCTCCGAGTTCAACGTCCCCGAAGCCTTCTTCGGCGTCGGTAGCACCCCCATCCTCGAAGACGGCAAACTCATCGTCATGATCGGCGGACAACCCAACTCCGCCATCGTCGCCCTCGACCCCGCCACCGGAAAAACCCTCTGGGAAAACGGCGGCGAAAAAACCTGGAACGGCGCCCCAATGACCGGTTGGCCCGGCGAACGCACCATCCAATGGAACCCCAACGACCCCGCCTTCGAAAAACAGGCCAGCTACTGCTCCCCCGTCGCCGCCACCCTCCACGGCAAACGCCACCTCCTCTGCGTCACACGCCAAGGCCTCATCTCCCTCAACCCCAACGACGGATCTTGCAACTTCGTCTTCTGGTTCCGCGCCCGCCAAGACTCCTCCGTCAATGCCATGACCCCCGTCGTCCACAACAACACCATCCTCCTCTCCTCCGCCTACTTCAAAAACGGTTCCGTCCTCCTCAAAGTCGCCCCAGACGGCAAAAGCGTCTCCCCCGCGTGGCGCAGCCTCGGCCTCGAAATGCACTGGTCACAACCCAACCTCGTCAACGGACACCTCTACGGATTCAGCGGACGCAACGAGCCCGACGCCTTCTTCCGCTGCCTCGAATGGGAAACCGGCGACGTCCTCTGGCAACGCTACGACGGTTGGCCCAACGGAGGCCACGCTAAGCCCGCCCCGGGCGACAAAGCCCCCAACGTGTTCGGACGCGGCGCTTCCATTTACGCCGATGGGCGCCTCATCGCCCTCGGCGAAAGCGGATTGCTCGGCCTCTACGAACCCAACCCAAAAGCCGTCACCGAACTAGGCCGCTGGCAGGTTCCCGGTCTCATCTACCCCTGCTGGGCAGGCCCTGTTCTCGCTGAGAAAAAACTCTATCTCCGAAGCGAGGAACTTCTCATCTGTCTCGACTGGAACAAGTAACCCCCGCACGCATACCCCCAACCCCATGCGAAACACCCTCTCCCTCCTCGCCGCCTTCCTCGCCACAGCATCCCTCGCCGTCGCGCAAGAAGACCCGCGCCGTCCCATCGCCAAAACGCCAGCACTCACCCCAGCACAAACCGCAGCGCAACTCGTTCTGCCAGAGGGCTTCCGCACCCAGCTCATTCGTGGCGAACCGGATATCGTCCAACCCATCGCCTACACCCTCGACGATCGCGGACGCCTCTGGATTCTCGAAAATACCAACTACCCCAACTGCCCCGGCGAACCCAAAGACCGCATCCTCGTCCTCGAAGACACCAAAGGCGATGGCACCTTCGACAAAACCACCGTCTTCTTCGACAAGGCCACCTTCTCTTCCGGCATCGCCGTCGGATTCAACGGCGTCTGGGTCGGCTCCCCACCCAACCTCCTCTTCATCCCGCTCGCCGACGGCGACACCCCAAAACCAGCAGGCCCTCCACAAATCGTCCTCGACGGATGGGGCAACCAAGACACCCACGAAACCCTCAACACCTTCGTCTGGGGCCCCGACGGATGGCTCTACGGAACCCAAGGCATCTTCACCCAGTCACTCGTTGGCAAACCCACCGATCCCAAAGAGAAACGCACCTTCGTCGACGCCGGAATCTGGCGATTCCACCCCCTCGACGGCCGCTTCGAGCTGTGGGCCGAGGGAGGCAGCAATCAATGGGGCGTCGATTGGAACGATCAAGGCGAAGCGTTCTTCGAAGCCTGCGTCATCCCCCACCTCTGGCATGCCATGGAAGGCGCTCGCTACCTCCGTCAGGCCGGTCCCCATCCCAACCCACACACCTACGCCGATATCCAAACCATCGCGTGGGGCCGCTACGAAAAAGCTGCCTACTGCGGCGCCATGGTCTACCTCGGGGACGCATTCCCAGCCAACTTTCGAAACAACTTCTTTTTCAATGATATCCACATGAACCGCATGCGCCGCGAAAGCCTCGAACGCAACGGATCCGGTTTCAAAAGCACCCGCGAAAAAGAGTTCGTCCACAGCCCAGACGCTTGGTACCGCGGCCTCAATACCCAGTACGGACCCGACGGCGGTCTCTTCATCAACGACTGGTACGATCGCGTCCCCTGCCACCAGCAAAAAGCCTTCACCGACCGCTCCAACGGCCGCATCTACCGCATCATTAACGATGCCGTCAAACCGCGCAAAGTGGACCTCGCCAAACTTCCATCCTCCGAACTTGTCAATCTTCAACTGCATCGGAACGAATGGTTTGTGCGTCATGCACGACGCATCCTCCAAGAGCGAGGCTTCGAAACCCCCACCGCCTCCGCCCTCCAGCAAATGCTCTCCTCAAACGAAGACCCAACCCGGCGCCTCCGCGCCCTCTGGACTCTTCACGCAATCGGCGGACTCACCCAGTCCGTCGCGGAATCCACGCTTTCGGATCAAGACGAAAGCGTCCGTGGATGGACCGTCACCCTACTCTGCGAAAACGGTGACCCTGCTGAGTCCCTCCTTCCAAAACTTCGCCAACTGGCGGCAAGTGACCCGTCACCCCTCGTGCGCCGCCGCATCGCGTCAGCCGCACAACGTCTGTCTCCCACCGCTCGCATGCCGCTGCTTTCGGCGCTCTCGGCAAACACCCAAGACGCGGCTGACCCCAACATTCCGCTCCTCACGTGGTACGCAGCCGAGGGCGCAATCGCAGCAAACCCCTCCAACGCACTCGATCTCTTGGCCGTGAAATCCTTCGCGCCCATTCCTGAGTTCACCGCTCGCCGCCTGACCGCTGCCTATCTCGAAAAAGCGCACGGCGCAGAACACGCTTTCCTGCAGATGATTACCCTCATCGCAGCTCAGTCAGAACTGCGGCCCGCGATTCTCAAAGGGATGCTCGCAGGATTCAAAGGCCAGACTTCCGTCCCAGAAAGCGACCCTTGGAAACGCCTCTTTCCCAGTCTTTTGAAGGACGCCTCACCTGACGTTGCGAACGCCGCTCTCTCGCTCGGTGTGCTCTTCGGAAATGCCGACGCACTCGCCACACTCCGAAGCCGTATCACCAACGAAACCGCATCACCCGACGCGCGCAAAGAAGCCATCTCTGCCTTAGCTAGCCGCCGCGATTCCGCCGCACTGAAACCCATTCTCGAACTCGCCATCTCGAACGGCACCCTCCGCGATCACGCGATTCGCGCTCTCACAAGCTTCCCTCCCGCCGCGTGGATCTCGCGCCTCACCGACACCTACGCCGCAGCCGAGAGCAGTAGCAAAGCAGCCATCCTCAACGCCCTCGCCACCTCCAAAGAAGGCGCCGCGTCACTCGTAAAATCCATCGACGCCGGCCGCATCCCCATCAGAGACCTCCAAGCCCCCGTTGCACGCCTGATTCGCGAGCAGGGCTCCACCACCGAAATCGAATGGCTCGCCAAAAACTGGGGCTCCGTCAAACCCTCCCGCGACGAAACCCAAAAGCAAATCGAACGCTTCAAACGGTTTCTCGGACAAGACGCCATCACGCGCGCCGACCTACCCCGCGGACGCGAACTCTTCCGCGCCATCTGCGCCACCTGCCACACCATGTTCGGCGGCGGTGGACGCATCGGACCCGAACTCCCCGGCAACTTTCATGACGTTGACTACCTCCTCCACAACATCCTCGATCCCAACGCCGAAATCGGAAAGGACTACCAACAAACCTTTATCGAAATGAAGAATGGAGAGCTGCGCTCTGGCATCGTCACCGCTCGAACCGGCGCGTCCGTAACCCTGAACACACTCGCTGGTTCCGTCACCTTGCCAGCTGCAGACATTCAAAAAGAAACCCTGAGCCCAAACTCCATGATGCCCGAAGGCCTGCTCAACGGTCTCACCGAAGGCGACGTGCGAAGCCTCTTCCTCTACCTCCGCCAAACGAAAGACTAACCAGAACCCACCCCATCCAGCGCACCGTCTTCTCCCCGCTCGGTGCCGCCAGACCGGTCGCCCCAAAGGCCTCGACAGATTGCCCGCCAAAAGCGCTGCCATCCCCCGACGTTGGGTGCATTGTTTCGGTTCCGAAAGACACCTCCACCATGATTCATTGCATCGGCATCGGCCCCGGCGACCCAGATTACCTGACCCTCAAGGGACATCGCCTAATCAGCGAAGCCGACGTCGTGGCCGGTTTTGACGCCGTAGTGGACATCATCCGTCCCTTCATCAAGCCGTCAGCCGAAATCATCACGATGGGCTACAAAGACCAGCCCGCCCAACTCGCAAAAGTGGCTGACCGACATGCTAAAGCGCGCTCCTGTGTCGTGGTCTTCATGGGCGACCTCCACTTTTCTGGATTCCAACTCCTCGAGCGCGTCGAACATGCCTGCGGTCACTCGGTCCCTGCCGTGCCCGGAATCAGTTCAGCGCAACTCATGGCAGAAGCCACCCGTACGTGCTTCGACGAAACCACCTTCCTCACGTTCCATCGACGAGGCGACATCGAGCCGTTCAAGGCCCACCTCGCCTCGCTGCTGAAACAAGGACGCAACGCCATCATCATCCCGCGCCCTTGGGACTTCATGCCGCACCACATCGCCGCGTGGCTGCTGGAAAACAGCGTGAATCCGGACCTCGTGCTCGAAGTCGCAGAAAACTTGAGCCGCCGCGATGCGCGCTGGACTGGCACCCTCGCAACCTGTCCAGACCACTTTTCAGACATGTGCATCATGCTCATTCGCGGTGGCCCTGCATTCCCCTCGCAAATCGATTTCACGAAATGAGCACTGCACCGGACATGGCGCTAGTCATCGCGGGACACGGCAGCCGCGACCCCGAGGGAGTCAAACAGTTTGAGGCATTCATCGAAGGCCTTCGACAGGCACGTCCTAACCAACTCATCCGCCACGGTTACCTCGAGTTCGCGCGGCCCACCATCGATGAAGCCGCGCGCGCATGCGTCGCAGCAGGTGCAAAACGCATCGCCGTCGTGCCGGGTGTCCTCCTCGGAGCAACCCATGCCAAAAACGACATGCCAGTCGAGGTGATGATGCTTCAAAAAGAGTTCCCCGGAAACGAGTTCCAGTACGGCGCTCCTCTACACCTTCACCCGCGCGTGCTCGATGCCTGCCGTGACCGCGTTCTCGAAACCGAAGCTTCCTCTCCCTCATCCATCCCGCGTAGCGCAACCTGTCTCGTCATCGCCGGACGTGGAACCACCGATCCCGACGCCAACTCGGACGTCGCAAAACTCGCGCGCATCCTTCAGGAAGGCATGGGTTTCGCACACAGTGCCGTTTGTTTCTCGGGCACCGCCACGCCGCTGATGCCAGAGGGGTTGCAGGCGGTCGCAAAAACCGGCGTGCGCCGCATCATCATTCTTCCGTTCTTCTTGTTCACCGGAGTCTTGATGAAGCGAATCGCAACAGCTTGTGCCGAAACTGCCGCCGCATTCCCAAAATCCGAGTTCCTCCTCTGCGAACCTCTCGGCGCACATCCCGCTCTGCTGGATGCTTTTACCGACCGCGCAAAGGAAGCCCTTGAAGGATCCGCTCGCTCCAACTGCGGACTTTGCAAGTACCGCACAGCCATCGTCGGATACGAAGCCGAGGCCGGTACGCCTCAACAAGCGCATCACGGGCACGTCCGCGCCACGCCGCTCACCCCAGATGCATCCAATCAGGGAACATTCATCCCACCACCGCAAGCGGCTACACCCTCCGCTTCAACCGCCGCTCGTTCGCCAAAACCCGCGCCTTGGGAGCCGCACCCCATCGAAGCGGAAAGCATGGAAATCATTCGAAATGCGCGGGATTGGTCCACGTTTCCGCCCAGTCACCTACCGATCCTTCAACGTCTCGTGCACACGACAGGCAACGTCGCGTGCGCAGATTCCATCTACATCTCGCCCGGGGCCATCGAAGCAGGATTTCGTGCAATCAAAGACCGGTGCACCCTCCTCTGCGACGTCACGATGGTTTCCTCAGGCCTCCGACGAACATTGGTTGAGGCGCTCGGACTGCGTGCAGTCAGTCTTGTGCATGACGAGGAAACACGTCTCGTCGCCGAAGTGAACGGCATCACGCGCTCCGCCGCCGGGATTCGACGAGGCTGGATGAAGTTCGGGGATCAATCCGTGGTGCTGATTGGCGACGCCCCCACTGCGCTCGAAGAAACACTGCGCCTCATTCGCGCGGGCGAGTGGCGCCCGCGCCTCGTCGTTGGACTCCCCGTCGGATTTGTGGGAACTGAAGCGTCGAAAGACGCGTTGCGCAAATGCCTTCACGTCCCACGCATCACCAATCAGGGCACCACCGGCGGCTCCCCCTGGGCCGCTGCCACCATGAACGCCCTGATGATTCAACTCGCCAAAGAGACCGCCGCATCGACCTCCCAACCCAACGCGCCAACCGAGAAGGCACTGATTCATTGAACCTGAAACCGAAAACGCCGTTGCAGATGTAATCAGGGAACTACCTCCTGTTGAGTTGAATGCGCGCGCCAACGGCGCCTTTCACACGTCACCCACAGGGCGAGCCGATCTCGCACCCTCGGATCCCGCTCCTCATAGCCCGCCCCCTCCCCGGAACCACTATCGCACGCGAGAAGCCCACCTCCCCACCTCCCAGCGCCAACGGCGCCCCTCATACCAGCCTGAGGCATCGCCTCAGGTGTGCCCTCACCCCTCTTTCGCAAGCTCTGTAGGGGCGAAACCACGTACCTCGCCTCTACAGGCGTCTTTCCAACTGCGGAACTTCGGTCGACGACACCATTCCCGTTTTCAGGTTTAACGGACGAAGCGTCCACACCCGCCCAAACGCTCACAACGACCCGTCAACGAGACCCACTTTTCGCCGTTCCCTCAGACAACAGCCAACCAATCAAAGCATGGAAATCCGCCTCACTCAGTGTCTGCCCAAACACCGAGGGCATCGGCGAAACGGGTAACTCCTTGTCGGTCACGATATCGCCCTTCGCAATCCGCTGCTCGTTCCCAGCAGCATCCACCAATAGCACGACTTGACCCGCTTCCCCGCGCACGTAACCCATCGCCGTCGAACCGTTTCGCAATGTCACCTCGTGTATCCGGAAGTGCGTGTCCACATTGCGGCTCGGATCCAACACGTCCTCAATCAAACGCTCCGCGCCCCGAGTCCCAATCCCATCCAACTGTGGTCCCACCAGACCTCCGCGCCCCTGAATGCTGTGACACACTGCGCAGTGGGTTGCAAACAACCCACCCCCTTTAACGACGTCCGGCTTCGCCTTTGCAAAGCTCGCTTGCCTCGCACGCACAAGCAGCTCCACGTCCTTTGAGGCTGACGACACAGGCAAAGCAGGTGCTTTAGGAAAATAGGCAGCCAACCGATCCCGTAACCCCACGGCTGCTGTCGGACGCAACATCGGCGCAAGAGCACGCAAGTCCTTCTCGCGCTGCCCATCCGATCGAAAGGTCGTCGTACTAATCACCGCCGGCTCAAATCTCGATACCCCCAACCACGCGTATGCATTTCCATCATCCCCGTCCACCATCTCCAACCGCGCTGGTTTTCCTTTCAGTTCCTTCAAATCCCACTCAACGCGCTGGCACGTATCGTTGCCAGGCGCAGCAACCTCGCGAACCGAGGCCCCAGCCACCATCAACCGTACCGCGTTCTTTGGCCCCCCACCCTCACCCGCTTTTCCACCGTGTCCACAAATCCAGAACGAGAGTTTCTCGGGCAACAAAAACTCGCGGCTACGCAAAATGCCCGTCAACCGCTCAGGCGAGCGCTTCGTTTTGTCCAAACTGCTGATTACCTGCACCGTACGCCCATCCGCACATCTTCGCTCCTGTACACACCATGGACTCTCCCCAGACGGAAAAGACGGATGCGCAAGGGGTTCCCACTGCTTCGCCTCGTCCCCACCTCCGGCGAGTAACCCCTCCGCGACTTCCGTTGCCCACGAGAGAAACTCCATAGGCGGCTTCATCCCACGCTCCAAAAGACCGTTCCAAATAGATGACAAAGTCCCGACGGGAGCAGTTCCTGACATCTCTTTGCGCGCTCGAACCAAGGCAGCACGCAAAGTCTCCTCATCCCCATTCTTCGCCAAGTGCTCGAAGAACCCTTCACGCTCGGGAAGCCAGCGTTGCAATAAATACTGAGCCGCTTCTGCGGTCGGAACGGCCATTGCCAAATCTCGGATCATCTCGTGACCCAATGCACGCCCTGCGGCGAATCCTCCCTCGGTCTTCAACACTTCCCGAGCCGCAAGACGAAGCTGATGCAGTAACTGAACGTCCTCCGCATCTGTTCGATCCATCGCTTCCAAGACCGGCCTCAGCGCCTCCTTCACGGGATGTTCAGCAAACCAAGCCGCTGCCGCACGCACCACAAACGGATCTACATCGGCAAAGTCTCCAGTCCCAGACGCCGAAACCGTCGCCAAGGCCGCCCTCGGTGCATCCAACGCACCCGACTTCACCACACGCCAGATGCGACCGCGTTCACGATCGCGCCCAGGATGATTCAATGGCACTTCGTAGTGACCAATCACCCGATTGTAAAAGTCCGCGATGTACAACGCGTTATCCGGCCCAACTTGGAGATCGACTGGACGAAACCAAGGATCCTCGCTCACCAAAAAATCCGGCTTCTCATTCGCTTTCGGAGTCGTCCCCGCAAAGGTTACCCGATCCAAGTTCACTTTCGAAGTCACACAGTTTCCCAACAACATGTGATCGTCCCATTCCGAACCCCAAATCCCACCGTCAATATAGGCAACTCCACACAACCCCGTGCTGCCGTGGCTGTGAGGACACATCACCGGTCCAAACCCCAGCCCATCATGGCGCTTCCCAAAGCTCGGATAGTACGCACCACGAATGAGTTGAGTGATTGGGTTGCTATGACAATCCGCACTATACAAATACCCGCGCCGATCCCAACAAAGGCCAAACGGATTGACCTGACCCCACGACCAAATCTCGACGCGTGCCGCGTCAGGCCGAAACCGAAAGACACTGCCGCTGTGGAGATCCAACGTGCTTCCGTCTTTTGCGCGAAAATGGGACGTGTTGTTGAACCCATGCGTTGCATAAACCCATCCGTCTCTGCCCATTCGAAAACTGCTGCACATTCCGTGCGTATCCTTCTCATATCCCAATGGGCCAAACAGAACCTCGCGAAGATCGCATTTCCCATCCCCATCGGTATCCGCGAAATACCAGATGTTCGGGATGCTCCACGCGATACACCCGTCTTGGTGCTCGGGCCGATGCCACGGCAATACCCCCGTGGGAATGTTGAGCCCATCAACGAAGTCGACGACCTTGTCCGCTCTTCCGTCACCGTCGGTGTCTTCCAAAATCTTGATCGCATCGCGACTCTCCCGAACTCGAGAGCCCTGACCGTCCACCCATCGTTCTTTCGCAGCCGCATAGGGATACTCAACGGTCGAAGCCACCCAGAGACGCCCGCGCGCGTCGCACGCAATGTTGATAGGTTTATTTATCAGCGGTTCGCTCGCAAACAGCTGAACGGAAAATCCCTCCGGAACACGAAGCTTCATCCGCTCCTCTTCCGCAGAGAGCGGTTCAGTCTCGCGAACAAGGCGATCCTTGTCCGACTGCGCACGACCCGATGCCACAGACAAACAAACAACAGAGACAACAGTGCGAAAAATCAGCGGGACTCTCATACATCAGAATAGGTTCGGGACTCCTCCCGATGAGGAGGTTCCCCCAAGCAATGCGCAAGTTTCCTTCCAGCTCGTCGGCGGTTCCCAAAAGCCAGATGAAAACCAGCTTCAGCGGCGCAGACAGTTATGCCCGCTAGTTTCCGAACTGTTAGTGGTGCTCTAACGCATCAATCCGCTGAGCCAGTATGAGATCACGCGCAGTGATCCCACCGGTTGAGTGAGTGAAAATCTCAATCCACACGTTGCGATACCCTTCCAAATGGAGGTCCGGATGATGCCCCTCCCGTTCGGCAACCCCCGCCACCTCCTGGAGAAACGCCATAGCCGCATTGAAGTCTGCCATCACCCAGTCTCTTCGAATTCGCGCGCCCTCATGCGTCAGCCTCCATCGCACCAGCCCTGCAACCCCTAATTCCGCACCAACACTCACCGAACTTTTATTCTCATTCATAAAACGCTTTTTCGCAGCTCATCTGCCTCCACCCAAACACATCGCCACCACCTCCAAAGACGAGTGCCCGCTTTCCCTCAACGCACGAATCGAGCGTGCGTCATCCCGCTTCGCAAGCCGCTTTCCCTGGGCGTCTCTCACCAGCGGCGCATGCGCAAACTTAGGCGCAGCAAAGTCAAACGCTTCGTACAACAGAATCTGACGGAATGTGCTCATGACTAAATCCTCCCCACGAACAACTTCCGAAATACGCATCCACTCATCGTCCACCACCACCGCAAGCTGATACGCCGGAAACCCATCCTTTCTCCAAACCAAAAAGTCTCCAAACTCTCTCCCCGCCACCGCCTTACGAATCCCGCAGAATCCATCCTCAAACGAGATCACACGCCCCGTAGGAACCCGAAAACGCCAGTTCTGTCGGAAGGTCGTCGCATCCTCCGCATGCCCACCCAGGCGCCCCCGACAGGTGCCCGGGTAAACGGGTTCCTCCTCCCCCTCATGCGGCGCCCCCAACGCCCGAGCAATCTCCCCCCTCGTGCACGTACAAGGGTACACAAGCCCCGACCGAATCAGTTCTTTCAGACGCTCCCGGTAAAGCGTCATCCGCTCGCTCTGCACGTACGGTCCCACAGGACCCCCAACGTCCGGCCCCTCGGCCCACCGTATCCCCAACCATCTCAAATCCTCTCGCGCCGCAAGCGCATACTCCGCACGGCATCGCGGCCCATCTAAATCCTCTTCACGGTACACCATCACCCCACCCGCCGCCTCACAGCGGCGGAACGCCCGCAAAAACGTGGCCGCATGCCCGAGGTGCAAAAACCCCGTGGGTGAAGGTGCAATCCGTCCGCGATAGCCCGACATCATGCCCAACTCACTTCTTCACATTCAGATCCACATCGTAAACCGTCAGCGCCCCAAACTTCTCCAACTCCGCACGAATCTCTTTTGCCTCACCCACAACCACAACATACGCCGCTCCCGGTTTGACATGCCGCTCAGCCGTCGCCTGCGCCAACGCCGGAGTCACCGCCGCCATGCGCTTCGCGTACGTCCGGTAAAATGAGGCGTCCAATCCGTACAAATCGATGTCCTGAACCCGCATCACCGTGCGCTCCGGACGCTCCAGCGATAGCAAGTAGTTCCCCACATTATACTCGCGCTGCAACGCAAGCTCCTCCTCCGGAATCAACTCCGTTCGAATACGCGCCGCTTCCGCAAGAAGTTCACGAACCGCAAGATGCGTCACGTCGTTCCGTGTCTCAGCAGACTCCGAAAACGAACCGCCATCCTTCATCAAGTCGAACGCCGAGTAGGCTCCGTACGTCCATCCGTTCTTCTCCCGCAGATTCTGGAAAAGTCGCCCCGAAAATCCGCCACCCAACGTCGCATTCACCACATTAATCTCCGGAAGATCCTGCGTCGAACGCCCCGGCCCCCGATGCACAATATCAATGTAACTCTGCACCGAACCCGGCCGATCAATCAAATGAACCGTCGTCGCCGTAGGTAACGCAGGAATCTCCGGACGCGCCATTTTCTTCGGCATCACGCCGGACCACCCACCCAAGTGCTTCTCGACCAGCGGCAAAATCTCCTCCAACGAACGATCCGCAATCACCGCCAACGTCGCGTTTCCAGGAACGTAGTGCGCTCGGTGAAACGCAACCGCATCCTCACGCACCAACGCTTTCACCGTCTCCGGCGTTGAAGAAACTCCATACGGATGCTCTCCATACACCAACTTCGCAGCCAAGCGGCCCGCCAACGAACGCGGTTGCTCGCGATCCGCCTGCAATCCCGACAGCACCTGCTTGCGAATCTTCTCGAACTGGTCCGCCGGAAACACCGGATTCAACACGGCATCCGCCAATAACCCAAACACCGCATCCGCCTTCGATGAAAGCGCCGAGGCCCCCACCGTCGATGCGTCAGATCCCGCAGAAGCCTCCACCCGCGAACCAATACCGTCTGTCTCTTTCGCAAAACTAACCGCATCGCGCGTTTTCGTCCCTCGGTTCAACAGCGTGGCTGTTATCCCGGCAACCCCAGCTTTCAATCCCTCGTCCGCCGAACCCGACTTGACCATCAACCGAAGCGTCACAGTCGGTTTACGGTCATCCAAAATATGAAAAATGCGCAATCCGTTCGGAAGAACGTGCTCGCGATAAGCAGGAAAGGACGCCTCAGGCGCAGGACCAGGCTCAGGCTTCTTCGTTCGATCAATAACTAGGGCTGCGTGCGATGTGCTTGGGGAAGTCATGGAAAAAGGAAGGATAGAGGCGACGGACGCGCTCAAAACGCCGCTCGTGAAGGAACGCCGGGAAAGGTTCTCGGGAATCATAGCGATAACGTCAGTAAATCGTTGGGTTCAAGTTAGCGGGCCTTTTCGCCCTCTTTGGCTTCGCGCTTCTTCGGTATCACCGGGTACCTCAACACATGGCGCCCCACATCGGTCAGGTACTGCTTCGCCACCCGTTGCAAGTCCTCACGCTTCACCGCAAAATACCGCTGAAGCTCGGTGTTAATCAGACCAGTATCACCATAATAGACACGGTAATACGCTAGCCGACGCGCACGCTCAGACATCGTTCCTGACGATTTCGCAAATGAGGCCTCCGCCTGCGCAAGCACCTTGTCGTACTCCTCCTGCGTCGCACCTTCAGCGATGAACTTCTCGATTTCCTCGCGAATCAAACCGTCCAATGTCTCGAGGGCGACACCCACCTGCCCCATCGCTTCCACCCCAATCATCCCCGCCTTCTCCAGCAGATAAGGGAACACCTCCACGCTCATCGCCACCGCTTCCTTATCGACCAACCGTCGATACAACCGCGAACTGCGGCCCTTCGCCAAAACATCGGTCATCAACTCAATCGCATACGCATCTGGGTGCGTCTCGTTCGGGGCACGCCACGCATGCAAAGTGGCCGGCAACGGCGTGTTAGCCACCTCAACATCCCGCGTCGTACCCTTGGCATCCAAAGCCCATTCAATCTTCGGACGTGGCACCTCCGCCCCCTTCGCAATCGGCCCAAAATAAGCCTCCACCAAACCCTTCACCTCCGCCGTGTTGAAATCGCCCGCTATCGCCAATGTCGCGTTGTTCGGTACGTAATAGGTCCGGTGAAACTCGCGAAACTCCTCTATTTTCGCACTGTCAATGTACTGGAACGACCCAATCGGAACCCATTCATACGGAGTCCCCTTGAACATCATCTTCGATAACTCCTCAAACAACGTTCCGTAAGGCTGATTGTCCACCCGCTGACGCTTCTCCTCCTTCACCACCGCGCGCTGCGTCTCCACCCCCTTCTCATCAATCTTCGCGTGCATCATCCGCTCCGACTCAATCCATAACGCCAACTTCAACTGGTTGGACGGCAGGTTAAAGTAGTAGTCCGTTTTGTCGAAGGACGTAGAGGCGTTCAAATTCCCACCCGCCCCAGAAATGTACTTGTCGATTTGTCCGCGCGGAATGTTCTCGCTCCCCTCAAACATCAGGTGCTCGAAAAAGTGCGCAAACCCCGTCCGATCACTTCGCTCGTTCTTACTCCCAACATTGTAGAGCAAGTAAGTGGAAACCACCGGAGCAACATGATTTTCATGAAGAATGACATGCAACCCATTCGGAAGGTCGAACTCGGTAAACTCAATGGGACGGAGGGAATTAGCCATATGTGAAAATACAATGTGCGCTGACTCGCGAAGGGAGTCTTAGAGCCTAAGGCCCCACCTGCCAAATCCCAACCCCGAATCCCCGCCTCGCAGGAATCACTGCGCCCACCACGCCCCCGAACCCACCAAGTCGTCCACCATCAGGAACCCGTAAACCTTCCCCCCAGGGAACATCAAACCGTAGCCATAGTTCACCCTCCCGTTCCGGATATAGTTCAGCGAAATCGTGCCGCCCGCTTTGCTGAAGACCAACCCCGTGAGCCCATCCGTCGTTACCCCGTTCACTCCAACAATGTTGCCCGAGTAATTCGCTGTCGTTGTCGTAGTCGATGTCCGGAAACTCAAGCGCGTGCCCGTATCCCACTGCGAACTCGAGAACGTCGTGCTGTACCAGACGCCATCCGGCTTGAACATCGACGTAAAGCCCGTCGCAGAAAACACCGTCGCCTCCGGCAATACTTGATACGTCGCCACCGCACCGCGGACATAGGTCCCCTTCTGAGCAGTAGTCGACCATCTCGTGAGGTCCGGCTTACGCCACTCCACATCGCCCGCAACTTTTACGACCGCTGCCGGAGTCAATACCAGCGTGCCAGCTACCTGCCCCGCATACGGATACACCCCGTACATCGAAGCAAACAACGGCACCACCAAACGCCCCGCAGAATCCGTCACCAAGGAACCACTCCCGCTCACCGAAACTCCATCCGCCATCCGCCCTGTGTACGTCACCGTCCCCGTTGAACCCGTCGTCACCTGTAAAATCGGCATCGCCTGATCCAGACCAGGCACCGTCGAAACAATCGAAGCCCCCACCGACGCCAACGCCGCCCCAAACACCCCACGAGAACTCGTCGCAACCGATATCGGACTCATCCTCAAAGACGACGCAGACCGCACATCCACTCCACCATCAGTGTGAGATGCCGCAACCGTCACCCCACCAAGCAACCCATCAAACGCAAACACTAAACCCACCGGCCCACGAGGCGCCGTCCGCGAAATGGTCATCGCAAGCCCGCTCGCAGCGGCCAAAATGTCGCCCGATAAGGAATAAGCCGTTCCCTCGTACTCCACACGTCCAGTAAACAACCCAGTTGACGTGATATCCAAAGTCATACGCCCAACAAACTTCGGTGCCGTCACCGAACCGTATTCAACCTCCGTGTTCTCCAAAACTCCGACGTGTTTACCCACCAACGTCGAAAGAGCCCGAACAAAAGCCGTCCCCGAAAAAATACCCTCCGTCGCACCGTTCAACCCTTTTACCAGACACTTGTACACAAAACCCGTCGGCGCCGCGGGAACCGTCCGCGAAATGTCACCCGTCGTAAACCAACTCACGCCATCTCGCGACCGGTACCACTTGTACGTCAACGTGTCATCCCGCCCCGTCATTGTGTCCACCGCACTCACCGACAGCGCAACCGACCCGCTCGCAACCACTCGCGATACCGGGTGGGTCACCACCACCGGCGCAGCGGACGCCGAATCACGCACCGAAACCAAAAGCGTATTCGAAACAAACTCCTCAATCCCCATCCCAACAACAAAGTGGTACGCAATATCCGCGGCACTCGAGACGTCCACACTCGGCACCGTGTAAGCCGACGCCGTCGCCCCCGGTATCGCCACCCCATCCTTGTACCACTGATACCTCGGCGAGTTATACACCAACGTTCCACCTGTCCCCGTGGCAGTCGCCGACAGCGTCATCTCAAACGTAGTGCCACTCGTCACAGAAGCCACTAAAGCCCCAACCGGCACCCCAACTCCCGTCAACGGCATGCCCGGCATCAACCCCGACGTGCTCGCCACCGCAACCGTCGTACTCCCGAACGATGTCGCTAACCCCGTCACACTCCCCTCCAGCTGCACCCGCCCACCCGCACCCGCTCTCGCCATCAACGGATTCGCCGAGAGCAACGACTCAGACATTCCCACCGGCAAAAATGCCAACGAACTCAACGGCTCAAAGACCGTTAAACCACCCACCGCGTAACTGCTGTCTCCACTCGCATGCACACGCGAAACCGTCGCCCCTCCCATCGCACCCAAATCCGCCTCAACCGGGACCGACGAACTCAGACCAGGCGAGGGCGTCGCTTTCCCAATCTGTCCGCGATGATTCGCTCCAAACCCAAACACCTTCCAACCCGTCAACTCCCGAACCGACACCAGCGAATGCCCGCGCCCACCCGTCGCCGAACCCGCAACCTTCCCACTCAAACCCGTCACCTCAGCCGGCGTGCGAACCACCGTCGCCGTCGCAAACTTCGCCGCAATCAACGCGTTAATCGTTCCCGTCGCTAAACCAAGCTGTCCTAACGCGTTGGAACCCCACGTGTACACCTTTCCCGTCGTCGAAACAGCCAGACTGTGATCTCCCCCCGCCCCCACCGACTTAATCAACGCGCTATCCGAAAAGACCACACGCACCGGAGTCGACCGCCCCACCGTCGTCTTATCCCCCAACTGACCCAGCGTGTTACGCCCGCACGCATAGACCGAACCGTCCGACATCAAAACCAAACTGTGCCCGTCACCAGCCGCCACATCCACCACATCCAACCCCGCCGCAATCCAAACCTGCGGCGGTGATGTGTACCCAGTCCCCTGGCTCGTCATCGTAACCCCCGTTACCAAGCCACCCGAAATCACCGCCGTACCCGCCGCCCCCGTTCCACCACCCCCAGAAAATGTCACGCGCGGTGCCACCGTATAACCCGCTCCACGCGAAACCATCGTCACCCCAGTGACCCGCCCCGACGAAACCGCCGCTGTCGCCGTCGCTTTCGGCAACGCCATGCGAACCGGTACAGCCGACTCAACCGCCGACCCATTGCCCAACTGACCCGCATCATTCCTGCCCCAAGCAAACACCCCCGTTTCCAGCACCGTCCCCGACGCATCAACATTCGATGCCACAGCCAACACGTGCGTCCCCTCCGTTGACCCAAAGTGCAGTTCCGTCCCCGCAACCAGCGTCTGCCGAACACTCACCGTCACCGTCGACGAAACCGTGTTCACCGCTGTCACCGTCGCCCCCGCCGTCACCCCCGATCCCGACAACGCCCACCCCACCTTCACCCCATCCACATTGTCTACCAACAACGTCGTCCCAGAGGAAACACCCGCCCGTAACACACATCCCTTCGCCAATCCCCTCCCACCCACAACCACCGACTTCACCCGCCATCCATTCATCGCTCCATCCATCCGCACCGGCATCGGATTGGCCGAACGACTCAACAACGTCCCCGAAGAACCCACCCCCAACTGTCCATTCGCATTCCCTCCCCACGCATACAACGCCCCCGAATCCAACAACGCCAAACTCATCGTCCCCCCAGCCGCCACATGCGTTATCCGTCGGTAAACCGTGTAACTCACAAAATCAGCCGAAGAAACCGTCGCCGCACTCGACAAAATCACGGTGCCCGCATTCGGACGCTCCACCGTCGGCGCCGGCGCCACAACCACGACGGTCGTTCCAGAAGGCAATCCCGCCCCCGAAAGCAACTGGCCACGCGTCAACCCCACCACCGATTCCGCCTGCACCTCATTGCTCCCAGCAACCGTCAACAGACGAACCGTAGACTTGAACAATCCCGTCAACTCGACCGGATCCGCGCTGTCAGCTCCCCCAAACGTACCCTTCCCATGCTGCCCCATCGCATTACTTCCCACCGTCCAAGCCCTGCCCTGCGAATCCGCAAAAATCGAATGCGAAGCCCCAGCGCCAAACGTAGTCATCCGCAAGTTCGGCCCCTCAAAAAAGGTTTCCGGTGCCAACGAATCGGGCTTCAACCGAGAAGTCGAAACGTAAGACAGTGTCCCCCCCGAAGCCGTCGCCGTCGCCGATGCGCTCATCAAAAATACCGTCCCATTTGTAACGGAACTCACCTTCGCACCCGCCGGAATACCCGCCCCCGCCAAAGCAACCCCAGGCCCCAAACCAGCAGTTGAGCTCACCGTAACAGTCGTACTCCCACTCGTAGTAGCCAGTCCTCCAACCGTCCCGCCAAATGCATCCGAACTCGATGTCGGCGTACCTAACTGCTTCGCCGCCGTCGCTCCCCAGCCCCACGGCGCATACCCACGACCAATGACCTCGCCAGATACGCTCAACTGTAACGTCTCAACCAACTGCGACGTCACCACTCCCCCTGGTGAATCCGTCAGCGTGTGAATCTGAACCTCCACCAAACTCCCAATGAACTTGCGCGCCGTTGCCGTCGACATCGTGATCACCAAATCGCCACCCGCACTCGGCTCCACCTCAATCGCATCCGCAGACAACCCCACACTCGCGGTATCCACCAACTGCGCACGCAGACGCTCCGAAAAGATTCCGCCCGAAGCCACGTTGTTCACTCGAACCGTCCGCGTCACCACATCACCCCGGTACGCCAAGCCAAAATCTACCGGCAATGCAGGTGACCCATCCGTTTCGTTCAAACCCGCCGTCGCGTCAAAATCACCGTCCGCCTGACGCTTCACGATAATCCCGATGATCTTTGAAACCGGATCGTCAAACCATGCAGGCCGCAAGGTCGGCGCATTGAAGAGGGTCGTAAGGTCCGTCTTGTTCGTGAAAAACGACCCGCTCCGCGCACCGCTGTACGTGATTAAATCGTACCGTCCCACCTGCTGCGGGGCCGTCGGAGTCCCGTCGCCATTCGTTCCGTCGTTCGCCACCACCGTAATCGTGCTGCCCACCCCAATACTCAACCCGCCCGTAATGGTGAGCTGATCCGCCTTCGAGTTGCCCATCGCAGTCGCCACCGAACCCCCTCCACTAAACATGGTCCCACTCGCACCAAGCCGCAACTTGACCTCACCGTTAATCGCAAACGTCCCAGTCGCCTGAACCTGCGTATTCAACAATACCGAAGCACTCGGCGCAGGTGAAATCGAAGGGTCAGCAATGCCAGGCTCCAATCGCCCGCCCGCATCCACCACAAAGCTCCCATTCAACGCGCCACCCCCGCCCAAAACCTTCCCAGCCCCCAACGTAAACGTCGCTCCCACCGCCGTGCTCAACCCCGTCGATGCCGGCGCAACGTAAACCGTCGACGCTCCCAACGCCGCCCCAGCCCCAAACTCAACCCCACCCGCACGCACACTCACCCAGCCCGACGCCGTGCTCGCACCCGACAGAGTTAACATTCCACCACCCGTTTTCAGGAAGTTCCCCGTTCCACTCATCACCCCGCCGAAGGTGGTCGAACCCGTCTCGGAAACCGTCAACGTATGCGCCTGCAAGTTGACCGCCCCCACGCCAGCCAGCGTCCCAATCGTCTCGCTCGCATTCAACTTGAGCGTCCCCGCCGCACCAACCGTCACCGCCACCGTGTCCAATAACGCAGCCCCACCACTCACCGTCAACGTCCCGCCATTCACCGCCGTCGCCCCGCTAAACGTATTCGTCCCACTCAACGTCAACTCCCCAGCCCCTACCTTCGTCAACCCAAACGCCCCCGAAACCACCCCACTCGCCGCCACATCACTCGCCGTCGTCAACGTCAAATCCGACGTCAACGCACCCGCCCCCGTGAAGGTCAGTTTTCCTGTCTTCACGGCGTCACCTAACGCTACCGCCCCCCCCAACTCATACGCATTCCCAATCGTCCGGTCCCCACCGCCACCGCCCGTGGCAGCCGTACTCGCAACCGTGGACCCAACAATCCTCAGCATCCCAGACACATCCCCAAACGCAGCGTTGTTCCCCACATACACCGCACCCGCATTCAACGTCGCACCACCGCTGAACGTGTTCGCTCCGCTCAATGTCAACGAACCCGCACCCAACTTCGTCAAAGAAACAGCCCCACCACCAACCGCCCCTTGAAGCACCACATCACTCTCCGTCGTCAACGTGGTATTCGAGGTCAACGTTCCAGCTCCCGTAAACGTCAGCACCCCATTCTTCGCCGCATTCCCCAGCGTCACCGCCCCACCAAACGAGTACGCATTCGCCATGGATCTCGCCGTCGTCCCATCACTCGAAACCGTCGACCCAGCAATCGCCAGCGAACCCGAGCCAAACGCCAAATCATTCCCCACATACACCGCCCCCGCGCTCAAGGTCGCTCCTCCGCTGAACGTATTTGCACCCCCCAACGTCAGCGCCCCAGAACCATCCTTCGTCAACGTAAACGCCCCGCTCAAAATGCCACTCATCACCACATCGCTATTCACCGTCAACGTCGTATTCGCCGCCAACGAACCAGAACCGCTCAGCGTCAAAACCCCCGTGTTCGTGGCATGACCCACCGTCACCGCAGCGTCCAGCGAGTACGCGTTCGTCAGCGTGCGCGCCGTCGTCGAGTCACTCGCCAACGTCACGCCCCCACTCATGCCAATCGCGCCCGTGCCCAATGCCGCGTTGTTCCCCGCAAACAGCAATCCCCCATTCAAGGTCGATCCGCCGCTGAAGGTGTTGGCCCCACTCAACGTCAACGCGCCACTCCCACTTTTCACCAACGCAGGCGTCGTTCCAGTGCCCGTCATCACCCCGCTGTACGTTGTCGTCAACGAACCTCCCACCGTTAACGCGAACGTCTGCAAATTCACCGCACCATCACCCGCCAAACTCCCAATGGTCTCACTCGCCGCTAACTTCAAAACCCCCGGCGCTGTCACCACCACCGCTCCCGCATCAATAACCGCCGATCCTCCACTCAAAGTCAGGGTGCCATCGTTCACCGTCGTCGTGCCCGTGTAACTATTCGCCGAACCTCCCCCCAACGTCAGCTCACCGGAACCCGTTTTCGTCAACGCGAACGCCCCGCCCAACACGCCACTCATCACCACATTGCTCGCAACCGTCAGCGTCGTTGCCGACGTCATCGTCCCAGCCCCCGTGAACGTCAGCACCCCATTCCGCGTCACATTCCCCAATGTCCGAGCCCCTCCCATGGTGAAGGTATTCGCAATCGTTCGCGCAGTCCCAGAATCACTCGAAATCACCGCCCCATTCATCGCCAAAGTCCCCAAACCAAACGCCGCATCATTCCCAACGTACACCGACCCTGATGTCATGGTCGCCGGACCCGCAAACGTATTTGCGCCGCTCAACGTCAACGCTCCCGCCCCACTCTTGGTCAACGAAACCGCACCCCCCACAACGCCCGACAACACCACGTCACTCGCCGTGTTCAAGGTGGTGTTCGACGTCAGTGTTCCCAAGCCCGTCAACGTGAGCAACCCGTTCCGCGTCGCGTTACCTAGCGTCACCGATCCACCAAAACTGTACGCATTTGCAAGAGTCCGCCCCTGCGTCCCATCACTCGAAACCGTCGACCCCACAATCGCCACCAACCCCGTTCCAAACGCCGCGTCATTCCCCACATAAACCGCTCCCGCATTCAACGTCGTGCCCGCCGTGTACGTGTTCGCTCCCATCAACGTCAGCGAGTTCGTTCCCGATTTCGTCAGCGAAAACGCCCCGCTAATAACCCCATTAAGAGACACCGCGCTCGGCGTCGTAATGGTGGTGTTGCCGGTCATCACCCCATTCCCCGTCAACGTCAGCGCCCCAGTCTTCCCCGAATCGCCAAGCGTGAACGATCCCGACATCGAATACCCGTTCCCAATCGTGCGCGCCGCCGTCCCGTCACTCGATACCGACGAACCCGCAAACGTCACCAGACCGGTCGTCGCCCCAAAAGCCGAGTTGCTTCCAACATACACCGCACCAGCGCTCAAGGTCGCTCCGCCCGTAAACGTGTTTGTGCCGCTCAACGTCAACGCCGCCGCCCCCGCCTTCGTCAGACTGAACCCTCCTCCCAAGGCTCCCGTCCCCAACACCACATCACTCAGCGTGGTCAACGTCGCATTCGAGGTCAGATTGCCGTTACCGCTGAACGTCAACGTCCCCCCTGCCACCGCTCCCAAGGTCACCGCTCCGCCAAACGCGTACCCATTCGTAAACGCACGGTTTGTCGCCGAATCACTCGCCAGCGTCGCGCCACTCACCGTCAAAACCCCCGTTCCAAACGCCGCGTTATCCCCCGCCAAAATGGTCCCGCCACTCACCGTCGCGCCACCGCTAAACGTGTTGACACCCCCCACCGTCAGGGTGCCCGTTCCCGTATGCGCCAACGCACCCGTCCCACTCATCACCCCAGTGTACGACGTCACCGCCGATCCCCCCACCGTCAGCGTGCTAGAACCCAAGTTGACCAACCCCGCTCCCGCCAAACTCCCAATCGTTTCGCCCAGATTCAACTTGAGCGTCGCCGAAGCATTCACCGTCACCGCAGCCACATCAGCGATTGCCGATCCGCCCCCAAGCGTAAGGGTTCCCGCATTCACCACCGCTGCTCCCGTAAACGTGTTCGCCCCGCTCAACGTCAACTCTCCCGCACCTTCCTTCGTCAACCCGTAAGCCCCCGAAACAGCCCCGCTCAACGTCACCGCACTCTCAGCGGTCAACGTGGTGTCTCCCGTCAATGTCCCCAACCCACTCAACGTTAAAGCCCCGTTCCGCGTTGCATGCCCCAGTGTCAATGTAGCCGCTAACGAGTAGTTGTTCGCAATCGTCCGCGCCGTCGTCCCATCACTCGAAACCGCCGAACCCGAAATCGTCAGCAACCCCCCGCCAAAAGCCGCGTCATTTCCAACTAACACCTCGCCAGCATTCAACGTCGCCCCTCCCGTGAACGTATTCGCGCCACTCAGCGTCAAAGCTCCCGCTCCCGCCTTCGTTAACCCAAATCCTCCCCCTAAAACCCCACTCAAAACCACCGGACTCGCCACCGTTACCGTCGCATTCGCCGTTAAAGTTCCCAGTCCGCTAATCGTCAACAAGCCGTTATTCGTCCCGTCGCCCAAGGTGAACGCTCCGCCAAACGAGTACCCGTTCGCCAGCGTCCGCGCCGTCGTCCCATCACTCGACAGAGTCCCGCCCGTCATCGTCAACACTCCCGTCCCCAATCCCGCATCATTCCCTGCCTGCACCACTCCCGACCCAATCGTCACGCCGCCTGAGAACGTGCTCACCCCACTAAGCGTCGTAGTCCCACTCCCTCCGCGCACAAACCCGCCAGTCCCACTCAGGATCCCACTGTAGGTCGTCGTCGTCGCCCCCCCGACCGTCAGCACATTCCCCTGTAAGTTGACACCTCCCGTCCCAGCAAGGCTCCCAATCGTCTCATTCGCAGCCAGTTTCAAAAGGCCAGGTGACGTAACCGTCACCGCGCCCGTATCCACAATCGCCGCCCCACCATTCAACGTCAGCGTTCCCGCCGTTACCGTCGTCGTCCCCGTGCGCGTGTTCGCCCCACCCAACGTCAACTCTTCTGTGCCAGCCTTCGTCAAGTTACCACCCCCACTCACCACCCCATTCCAGTTCACCGCACTCGACACCGTTACCGTCGAGCTCGCGGTGATCGCCCCCGCCCCGCCAAACGTCAGCGCCCCGCTGTTCGTGGCATCTCCCAACGTCACGTTCGCTCCAATCGAGAACGCATTACCCAGCGTCCGCGCCGTGGCCGAATCACTCGAAACCACCACACTCGCCGTGTTCAACATTAACGTGCCCGCACCAAGCGCCGTGTCGTGACCCAC
>JBEEPE010000062.1:0-5594 GCA_041191265.1 Verrucomicrobiota bacterium
TTCAGCGCTCCATTCAGCCCATCTTCGCGGAACATTGCCTCGAATGCCATGGCACGGACACCACAAAGGGCGGCCTCTCCCTCACATCCCTCAAAGCCGCAACGAAAACCCTCGAAAGCGGCGCGCAGGGCGTCACCCCCGGCAAACCCGAATCCAGCGAAATCCTCGCACGCATGACCACCACGCACAGCGACGATGTCATGCCCCCACCCAAAAAGTCCAAACGCCCCACGCAAGCCGACATCCAAGCCGTCAGCACTTGGATCGCGGAGGGCGCCGAATGGGCCCAACACTGGGCCTATCGTCCCGTGACCCGTCCCGTCACCAACTCCAACATCCTCCCCAAACAAATCGACGAAATCGTCCACGCGCGACTCGCAAAAGAACACATCACCCCCTCGCCCGCAGCAGACAAGATCACCCTCATTAAGCGTATCAGCTACGATCTCACCGGCCTCCCGCCAACCCGCGAAGATGTGGCCACCTTTCTTCAGGACA
This sequence comes from Verrucomicrobiota bacterium, assembly GCA_041191265.1. Taxonomy (GTDB): domain Bacteria; phylum Verrucomicrobiota; class Verrucomicrobiia; order Chthoniobacterales; family Chthoniobacteraceae; genus JBEEPE01. Next base: position 499 of record JBEEPE010000062.1, read on the forward strand.
ACTCCCCCAACGCGTTCGCCTCGCTCGTCGACCGCACCCTCGCGTCCCCCCACTTCGGCGAGCGTTGGGGCCGTCACTGGCTCGATCAGGCGCGTTACGCCGACAGCGACGGATACGAAAAAGATAGTCCGCGCCCCGATGCTTGGCGCTACCGCGACTGGGTCATCGACGCCATCAATCGCGACATGCCGCTCGATCAGTTCACCATCGAACAACTCGCCGGCGACCTGCTCCCCAATCCCACGCCAGACCAACTGCTTGCCACCGCGTTCCATCGACAAACCCTGACCAACCGGGAAGGAGGCGTGGATCAAGAGCAGTTCCGCAACGAAGCCGTTTTCGATCGCACCGAAACCACCGGCACCGTCTGGCTCGCACACACCGTCGGCTGCGCTCGATGCCACTCCCACAAATACGATCAACTATCTCAAAAGGAGTACTACCAACTGTTTGCGTTCTTCAACAATGCGGACGAAACCACCGCAAAGGTCGCCGCGTCCAAAGCAGAAATGGAAGCCTACGCATCAAAAAATGCACAGCACCTCCAACACCTCGCCACCCTCCGGGATGAGTTTCAAAAAGCCCGTAACCCACTGACAAACAAGCTCTCCAACTGGGAACTGACGGTAAAAGAGCAGATTGCAAAGCTGGAAGGGAAAAGCGCCAAGGCCACACCGCTCGCACCCCTGACCGCAACCACCGCCTCGAAAACCAAGCTCGAGACGCAATCCGATCAATCGCTCAAAGCCAGCGGAGATCCCGCAGCCACCGACTCCTACACCCTCACATTCACTCTCCCCGAAGGCGTCATCTCAGGCCTCCGATTGGAAGTGCTTCCCGACCCCGCACTCCCAGCGAAAGGCCCCGGCCGGAGCACCAACGGAAACTTCGTCCTTTCACGCTTCAGTGCCACGTCGGAGGGCAAAAACCTCGCGCTACATTCCGCAAAAGCGTCGTTCGAACAAAACGGCTTCAACGCAGCGGCCGCTCTCGATGACGATCCCGAAACAGGCTGGGCCATCATGGGCGGGACCGCAAAGGCGCAAACCTGGAGCGTTCAACTGGTTCAACCCATCGCAGCCGAAGCATCCCGCAACCTGACGATTCGCCTCGACCAACTCTACACCAAGAGCAAACAACACCTCATCGGGCGCTTCCGTATCGATGCCTTGGTCGGTGAATCGGAAGAAAGCATCGCCCCAGCAGAAATGCGGCGTCTCGTCGCCACCGGCTCCGAAAAATGGACCAACGAACAGCGTGAATCCATCGTCGACTGGCTCGTCCGCCTCGATGCCAAAGCCGACGCTGCCCGCGCCGCGCTCGCAAAAGCCGAGGCCTCCGGTCCAAAAGAGCCTGTCATGGAAGTGCGCATTCTCCGGCAACGCAGCGCCGCTCCGCGCGATACGCGCATCCTTCACCGAGGCGAGTTCCTTTCCCCCACCGATTCTGTCACCGCCAACATCCCTTCGATTCTCCCTGCGCTCTCCGGTGCTCCGACGAATCCCTCGCGCCTCGATCTCGCAAACTGGCTCGTGAGCGAACAAAACCCGCTCACATCACGCGTCCTAGCCAACCAAATCTGGATGCGCCTCTTCGGCGAAGGAATCGTTCGAACCGTCGCCGACTTCGGAGTTCGCGGCGAACCACCGAGCCACCCCGAACTACTCGACCTTCTCGCAGACACCTTGCGCACAACTGGTTGGAGCCGAAAGCAACTCATCCGAGGCATCCTGCTCTCAGAAACCTACCAACGCTCCTCCGCCTCGCGCCCCGATCTCGCCGACAAAGATCCACTCAACACGCTCCTCGCTCGCCAAAACCGCGTTCGTGTCGAAGGAGAAATCGTTCGAGACCTCCACCTCGCTGCCGCTGGATTAATCTCACGCAAAATCGGCGGGCCCTCCGTCTTCCCTCCCATGCCCCCCGAAATCGCGGCGCTCAGTTATGCGAACAACTTCAAGTGGGCAGAAAGCAAAGGCGAAGATCGCTACCGCCGAGGAATGTACACCTTCTTCAAACGCACCGCACCGTACCCAGACCTCATGACCTTCGATTGTCCAGACGCCAATCTAACCAACGTACGGAGAACCGTTTCCAACACTCCCCTCCAAGCGTTAACCACGCTCAACGCAGGCACCTTCGCCGAGGCCGCTCTCGCACTCGGCAAACGCATCGCGTCCCTCGAACCCCTCGCCGGTGGCGATCCAGAACGCCTCGTCGAACTCTTCCACTCCGTCCTCCTCCGCGAACCCCGCCCCGCAGAACTCGAAGCCCTCGGACGCCTGCTATCAGACGCGCGCGCAACCTTCCGAAAGGAGACCGAAGCCGCAACCAAGCTTGCTGGCTCCGCTGAAAGCGCTGCATGGACCACGGTTGCGCGCACCCTTCTCAATACCGACGAGTTCATTACCCGAGACTGATTGCTCGCTTAAAAGCCTCACCCTCAACTTTTTTCAACGACATGAACCCCCTTCACCAAGCCGTCCATCTCGCCCGCCGCGATTTCTTCACGACCACTGCCAATGGTCTCGGCATGCTCGCCCTCAACTCCCTGCTCGCGCAGGACGGAGTAGCCGCTCCCGCCATTCCCGCTGCCGCTGACCCCCTCGCGCCACGTAAGCCGCACTTCGCCCCCAAAGCGAAGAACTGCATCTTCATCTTTATGGAAGGGGCTCCGAGCCAACTGGATCTGTACGATCCCAAGCCCAAACTCAATGAGCTCAACGGTCAGCCGCTCCCAGAATCGCTCACCAAAAACGTGCGATTCGCCTTCATCAAAAAAGAGTCGGCAGTGCTGATGGGCTCCCCACGCAATTTCACCAAACATGGCCAGTCAGGCATGGAACTCAGTGATCTACTGCCTCACCTCTCGCAATGCGCAGACGATCTCCTCCTCGTGAGATCCATGCACACCGACCAGTTTAACCACCACCCAGCCCAACTCGTCCTCACCTGCGGACGGGGCACCTTCGGACTGCCCACCATGGGCTCATGGCTCAACTACGGTCTCGGCAATGAATCCCGCGATCTCCCCGGCTACGTAGTCCTGACCGCAGGCCGGGGCGGAAGCGCAGGCACCTCCCTCTGGCAATCCGGCTTCCTCCCAAGCGTCTACGCAGGCGTTCTCTTCCGTAATCAAGGCGATCCCGTCTTGAATCTCCGCAACCCCGATGGGCTACCCGCCGCCCTCCAGCGGCGCAGCCTCGACGTCCTATCCGAACTCAATGCCGAACGATTCAACACGATGCACGATCCGGAAATCGCGTCCCGAATCTCTGCCTATGAACTCGCTTTCCGCATGCAGACGGCCGCTCCCGAGTTCATGGATCTTTCCGGCGAATCCGATGAAACCCTCGCCATGTACGGAGTCGATCGAGGCGAACCCGCAGTGAAAGCCACGCGCGCCGGAGGCCCCGGTCAATACGCCGCGTACGCAAAAAACTGCCTCCTCGCACGGCGCCTCGTCGAACGGGGCGTGCGTTTCGTGAACATCGTCCACGCCTCATGGGACCATCACTCCAACCTCGATACCGAACTCACCTTCAACGCAGGAATGGCCGACCAACCCATCGCCGCCCTCATCAAAGACCTGAAGCAACGCGGCCTACTCGACGAAACTCTCATCGTGGTCGCCGGCGAATTCGGCCGGACCCCTCTCGGCGAAAACCGCGGCGGTAGCAAGAACGTCACCGGTCGCGACCATCACCCCTTCGCGTTTTCCATCCTGATGGCAGGCGGCGGACTCAAAGGCGGACTCACCTACGGTGAAACCGATGAAATCGGATGGAACATCACGCGTGATCCAGTCCACATCAACGATTTCCACGCCACGCTGCTACATCTATTCGGGCTCGATCACCTCCGCCTCACCCACCGCTTCCAAGGCCGCGACTTCCGACTAACCGACGTCGCCGGAAAACTTGTGAAAGACTGGATTGCCTAACCCGAGTTCTGTACCGACAGGAACCGTACAACGTGGCTCGCCCCCCACAGGGCTCAACCAGAGTTTTTCCATCCAAACTGGGGCGATGCCCCAGGTCCCCTTCCCCCATTCCTCAAGCCCTGTAGGGGCGGCACACCTTGCCCGCTCCACTTTTTCGAGCGTGGCTGACTTCTCACCGCCCCGCGACACACTCGCTCACCGCTCGACCGGACACCCTCGCAAAGGTGCTCTGCCCACGAAACCACGTCGCTTGCCGCTTCGCATATTGCCGCGTTCCAACCACCAGCGCCTCCCGACAATCCGCCAACGTCCGCACCCCGTCTAAGCACTCCTCAATCTCCCGAAACCCAATCGCCTGCCGCACGCCCGCACCCTGCCGCGCATCCTCCCGCACGCGCGCAACCTCTTCCATCACTCCCGCCCCAAACATCGCACCCGTGCGGCTCACGATGCGCGACCACAACTCGTCACGTTCCCAGCTTAAACAAACCCCCGGCACCGAAGATGTCCCTCGATCCGTCCGAAACGAGGAAAACGGACGCCCCGTCAACCGCATCACCTCCACCGCCCGAATCACCCTGCGAGGATTCTTCAAATCCATCACAGCCGCCGCCTCCGGGTCGAGAGCCCGAACCTCCTCCACCAACTGCTCCAACGCCACCCCCTCCAACTCCCGACGCAACACCTCATCCCCCGCCGGCATCTCACCGGACAAACCCTCAAGCAACGCCCGCAGATAAAAACCCGTCCCCCCAACCACAATGGCTCTTCGCCCCCGAGCGTGAATCTCCGCAATCACTTTCCTCGCCTCCAAGCCATACCAACCCGCATCCGACGTTTCTGAAACCGCACGCGTTCCAATCAAGTGATGCCGAACGCGCAACATCTCCTCCGCCGAAGGTTGCGCGGTGAGAATCGGCACTCCCGCATACAGCTGAAAGGCATCGCACCCCACAATCTCAGCCCCACTCCGCTCCGCCAGCCAAAGGGCAAACGCGCTTTTTCCCGAAGCCGTGGCACCCACCACGACAAAATCGGGCAACCAAACGTCGCTCGGCGGTTCACCAGCCCGCTCAAGAAAATGAGTCACCGCACTCAGCATCCCCACATGCTACGCACCAAAACAAACCAAAGCAAAACGGCCCCTGACAGT
>JBEEPE010000063.1:0-17236 GCA_041191265.1 Verrucomicrobiota bacterium
TTGGGAAGTACAAATCGTTTTTGGCTGACCATCAGCGGGTTGAGTTTTTGTGTAACGGCTTGAAACCGTTGGTTGATGGGCGAATTAAGCCGGAGCAGGTTGAGGGTTTGATGGAGCAGACGTTGGGAGCGATTGAGGAGGAGGCTGGTGCTCCCGTTCACATGCTTCAGTTGGTTGGGGATTCGTTGCCTGGGATTGGGATTGTGGCGGCGGTTATGGGGATTATTAACACGATGACCGCTGTGTCTGAGGGGCCTGAGAAGGTCGGGGAAAAAGTGGGTGCGGCGTTGACGGGAACGTTGCTCGGGGTGTTCTTGGCGTACGGTTTCGTGAATCCGACGGCAGCTCGGATTAAGCACAACAACTCTTTGGATTTGCAGTACTTTGTGGCGATTATGAAGGGAGTGAGCAGTTTCGCTCAAGGGATGGCACCGATGATGGCCGTTGAGGTGGCGCGTCGTTGCATTGAGCACACTTTGGCGCCCAGCGCGGAAGAGATGGAAGAGATGCTGAAGAATCCTGCGAAGTAACTGTTTGAATAAATCCGAGGGGTTTTGTGGACTTCGGGTCCTAAAGTCGTCGGAACAAACTTGAGATATGGCCAAGAAAAAAGCGGAGCATCACGGGGGAGCGTGGAAAGTCGCGTACGCAGATTTCGTCACGGCGATGATGGCCTTGTTCATCGTTCTGTGGATTTGTGCTCAGAATGAGCAGGTTCGTGAAGCGACGACGAAGTATTTCGAGGAGGAGTTCAAGTTGACCAACTCTGAGAAGGACAAGGAATCCATCGGTGGTGGTAAGAACAATCAGGAGGACAAGTCCGACAAGAAGAAACTCGAGGCCATTGCGAAAGAGATGCAGAAGATGCTGAAGAGCGAGGATGTGGCTGAAGACCGTTTGATTGACTTTGAGGTGACGTCAGACAGCCTAAAAATCACGTTGTTTGACACCACGAAGAAGCCGCTATTTGAGAAGAACAAGGCTGCAATCACGAAGTGGGGTGATCTCATTTTGGGTAACATGTCTTGGATTATTGATAAATATAAGATGAAGGTTTACATCGATGGGCACGCTGCGGCGGGGCCAGCGAAGACGGATGTAGACGACTATGGATTGTGGGAGTTGAGTGCTGATCGTGCGAACTCGGCGAGGCGGAAGATGGTGAAGGTGGCAGTGAACCCTGAGAAAGTGTTGCGTGTAACGGGGTATGCGGACACGGTCCCGTTGCCTGAGACAGCGCCTGATTCGGAGAGGAATCAGCGAATCACTTTGAGTTTGTCGTTAAACTGACCGAGGGCCCTTATCCATGGAAAGTTTTCTTGCTGACCGATCTCCCGTTCCAGACGGAACTTCCGCGGACTTTGACTATAGCAGCCTCGCCTTGGGTGATGATTCGGGCTTTGGGATGAACGGGTTCGGCGGGGACTCGGCGAGTGGTGGATTTGTCTCCCTTTTTGATGTTTATGGGGTGGGGCGTCACGGAGGCAAAGCTGTCGACGCCGCTGCGGTGGTGGATTCGGAGTATCATGATGCGGGAAGTAGCTCCGCGATTGGGGCAATGTCCGGACCGAGTTCCCAAGGTTCCGCGGAGGCTCCCATGGCAACTGTTGAACCGCACGTTGAGGTGGTCACGGTGAATGGGCGAGTGGAGAAGATTATTGTGACTTGCTCTGGTCCGTGTCGGGTAGAGCTGGACTGCAGTTACTAGTGGTTCTCCCCTTCGTCGTGAGCGTGAGCGGTGTGAGGGGGGACTCGGAGTGAGTTTGGAGGGGGGGAGCTGGAGGCGCGGTCGATCGAGTGTTTCTTGAGCGCGGTCAACGACGAAGCGCTCTTTTTTTCTATTCACGCCTTTGGTCAAGCGGTGGTCACAGCTCAGGGTCACGACGGTGGACCCAAACGCTGTTGATGAGCCCCATGGCAAACATCACCATGATCAGAAAGGTGCCTCCGTACGAGATGAAGGGTAACGGGAGTCCGGTAATCGGGACGAGGGCAATGGTCATCCCAATGTTTTGGAATACATGAAAAAAAATCTGTGCGGTGAATCCGACAGACATGATGAGACCAAGCTCGTCGGCGGATTGGTGCGAAGTGAATAGGCAAGCCAAGAGGAGAAGCCCAAACGCGCTGATGAGGATACAGCTACCGATGAATCCCCACTGTTCGCCGATGGCGGTGAAGATGTAGTCGGTGTGAACGGTGGTGCCGGGGATGAAGCCTTGCTCAACTTGAGTTCCCGTTGCTTTGAATCCTTTTCCTGAAAGGCCACCTGATCCGATGGCGATGAGGGCTTGATTCACCGCCCATGAGGCACCGAGTTGGTCCGCGTCGGGGTTGATGAAAGCGGTGATTCTGGAGCGCTGGTAGGGTTTTAGCTGAAAGTTGAGGACGAGAGGGAGCGCGAGGAGCCCTGTCAGCAGGATGAGAATGAAGTGCCGTTTTGGGAGGCCTGCCGCAAGGAGGACAGCCAGGATGGATGGCACCCAAACGAGGGTCATTCCCATGTCAGGTTGCCGAATGATCAACCCCATGGGAATCATCACAATTCCAGCGGTGCCTGCAATGTGGAGGAGCCGACTCCGGTCTCTGAAGTGCACAAGGAAGAGCGAGACGGTGATGATTCCGAAAATGACTCCCATCTGAGAGGGCTGAAAGGTTCCAATGCCGGGTAATCGAAGCCAGCACTTCGCTCCGCCGACCTCTTGTCCGAGAGGCGAGTAGGTGAGCGCGATTAAGATGATGCTGGTGAGGAATAGTGGGATCGCCGCTACCTTAACCCATCGGTAGTGGATCACGGAGGTCATGACGAACACCACGAGTCCGAGGGCCGTCCAAATCACCTGTTTTTCCCAGTATTCTGACGTCCGAAAGTAGGTGGCGCTGTAGATGGCGACGATGCCGAACAGTGAGAGAGCTGTCACGAGGGCCACGATGACCCAGTTCATGCCCAGCAGCTTTCTAAGGAAAGGGCTCATCTTGCAAGCGTTATGCGTTCTCAAACCTCGGCACCGCCTCGAGTAGCTTGCGAGTATAGTCGTGCTGCGGATTTGCGTAAATTTCGGCTGCGGTCGCGTCTTCCACGATGCGGCCGTGATGCATGACCAAGACGCGGTCGCTCATGTGCTCTACCACAGCGAGGTCGTGCGCAATAAAGAGGTAGGTCAAGCCGAGTTGTTGCTGGAGATCCTTGAGAAGGTTCACGATTTGGGCTTGGACGCTGACATCGAGCGCGCTGACGGGTTCGTCGCACACGATGAAATCGGGTTCGACCGCTAACGCGCGGGCAATGCCGATTCGTTGCCGTTGACCTCCGGAAAACTCGTGGGGATAGCGGGACGCCATCTCGGGTTTGAGGCCCACTTTTTCGAGGAGGGCAGCGACTTTGTTCGATCGGTCCTTGGCGGAGAGGGTAGGAAAATGAATCTCGAGAGCTTCGCCGACGATTTGGCGGATGGTGTGACGCGGGTTGAGCGAACCGAAGGGATCTTGAAAAATCATCTGCATCCGCTTGCGGAAAGGGCGGAAACTGCTCTCGGGCATGTTGGTGATGTCGGTTCCGTCGAAGTGGACGCTTCCCGCCGTGGCAGGCACGAGGCGTAGCAGCGTTTTTCCGATGGTGGATTTACCGCTCCCGCTCTCTCCGACAAGGCCGACGGTTGTTCCTTTTTCGACGGTAAACGAGACGTCATCGACGGCGCGCACATCGTCGGTGTGTTGGCGGAGGATTCCGGTGCGGATGGGGAAGTACGTTTTTAAGCCGGTGACTTTGAGAAGAGCCATGGGATCGGTGGGGTGAGGGCTAGTGAGCTGCGGCTGCGAGAAAGGCCTCGAGGGGACTTGTGGCGCTTGCAGTGGCTGATGGAGCCGCCAGACCCACATTGAACGCGGTGCGTCCGGCTTGCACGGCGTCGCGGAAGGCGGCGGCCATTGCGATGGGGTTTGCCGCCACCGCGATGGCGGTATTCACCAACACGGCATGTGCGCCGAGCTCGAGAGCGGCTGCTGCATGGCTCGGGGCGCCGATGCCCGCGTCGACGATGACTGGGATGGAACACTGCTCGAGGATGATTTCGATTTGCGCACGCGTTTCGATGCCGCGATTGCTCCCGATTGGAGCGCCTAACGGCATGACGGTGGCGGTGCCAATATCTTCCAAACGACGAGCGAGGACTGGGTCTGCGTTAATGTAAGGAAGCACCGTAAACCCTTCTTTGACAAGAATCTTTGCGGCTTCAAATGTTTCGACGGGGTCGGGAAGGAGGTATCGAGGATCCGGATGGATTTCGAGCTTCACCCAATCGGAAATGCCGGCGGCTCGGGCGAGGCGAGCGAGGCGGACGGCCTCATTGGCGTTCATTGCCCCGCTCGTGTTGGGAAGGAGAAGGTAACGTTTCGGATCGATGTGATCGAGAATGTCGGCGAACGGGTCATGTTTTCCGGTGAGGTCGGCCCGACGGAGTGCGACGGTGACGATTTCGGTCCCGCTGGCTTCGAGCGCGTGGGCCATGGTCTCGTTTGAGGCAAACTTTCCGGTCCCGAGAAGGAGTCGGGAGGAGAAGGTGCGGCCTGCGATGACGAGTGGATCCTGCGATGGTGCCATGGTGGATGAGGCTACGGGGGAGCGCTTGGTTTGGGAATCTTGGAAGGCTTATCGTTAATCGAACTTGCGGGGACCGTTTTTGGAGAAATCGCTGCGCGCTGCCGCGAGGTATTCGGAGATGAGCGATTCTTGGTTGCCCTTGAGTTTGGCCTTACCCGCCATTTTGCGGACGTAGCCGGCCCAACCATCCGCGGTGCGTTTTTCGACGTTGTCGAGGTCGTGGCACTCGAAGCACCGGTTTTTGTAGAGTTCCCAGCCTTCAGTGAGGCGTTTGATATCAGATCCTGAAGCGCTGGCCATGCGGTCGTCGGGGGCAGGAGTGATGGCTCCCTCAAGTTCTTTGGTGAGCGTATCTTTGAGCGCGGAGAGCTCAGTATTTGAGGGGGCAAGTTTGACGGCGCGCGCGGTGATATCCAAGGCTCGGCTAAAGTCGCGAGCGGTTCGAAGTTGTTGAACCATCGTGATTTTCTTCCCGACCTCATCGCCTTCCTCTCGGATTCTGGATGCGAGAATTTTTAGGTCTCCGCGGCCTGGCTCCACTAGCAGAGCTTCGTCAACCGCCTGCATCGCTTCCGCGAGTTTGGAGAGTCCGTAAAACTGGCGAGCCAAGGCGAGACCGAGGGTTGATTTGGTGGCCTTGGTTCTGAGATCGGCTTTGTCGATGGAGGGAAACTGCTTGAGGTACGCCTCGGGAGGCTTGGTTCCAAAGGCGCGGGCGGTGAGCGCCTCGCCGGCTTCGTCGAGCACAACCGCGAGGCCATAACAGCCGTCAGCGGCCACGTCTTTCACCATCGATTTCCACCGAGTAAAGGCCTCCGAATATGCCGGAAGCGCGCCTGGCTTCCGCGCATCACGACCCGCGCTCACCAACTTCGCGAGCTCGGTTTTGATTCGTTTAGCGAGGTCTCCGGAGGCGGTTTCAGGTTTGATCTTCTCGAGGGTCTTTGCGGCTTCGTCGACCTTTCCGGCACGGAGCGTTTCTGCTGCGAGCACGAGATCTTCCCAAGCGATGCGTGGCGACTTTTCAAGCGCCGCTTCCGGGATAGTCACGGCAATGAGTTGACGGTCTTCTGTGACGAACGGGACATATGCAGATCGTTCGGATTCATTGACTTTTAGTACGGTAAACTCCTGTCCGCGGGTGCCGGTTTGATAGATTTTCCCTTTGAACTTCAGGGGTTCCTCGCGGCGAAGTCGAACCACCTCGCCGGGAGCAAACTCGGCGAGGAGCGTCGCAGGAGAGAGGAGTGTTAGGGCGGCAAGCGGCAGTGCTTTAACAAGCAGGGTGGCGAGTGCGTTCATGGTCGGGGGGAGAAGGGGTAAATCGGCTAAGCTGTTTCGGTGAAGCGGCGTGCAACACGTTCAATCCTCGTTGCCTTTCCGGTTTCAGTGTCGATGTCAATGATTGCGCCGTGCAGGCCAACGGGGCCTTTCGCAATCGGAAAAATGGCAGGCATCGCCGTGAGGAAACGCTGAATGACAGGAGCGGCTTCGCGTCCGAGGCAGCCTTCGGTCGGTCCGCACATCCCTGCGTCGGTCAGAAAAGCGGTGCCTCCAGCAAAAATCTGTTCATCAGCGGTTTGTGTATGCGTGTGTGTGCCGACAACCGCGGACACACGCCCGTCGAGGAAACGAGCCATGGCTACTTTCTCACTGGTCGTCTCGGCGTGAATGTCGACGAAGATGACGGACGTTTCTTGGCGGATTCGGTTCACCTCGGCATCCATGGCGATGAAGGGGTTTTCGAGGGGAGGCTGGGTGAACGTTCTCCCTTGAACATTAATCACCCCGATCTTTCCTTTCGCGGTTTCCAGCACGATTGAGCCAAACCCCGGGGTTCCGGCGGGGTAGTTGAGCGGACGCAGGAGGCGCGGTTCGGTGGGCAGGTAGGGAATAATATCTTTCTGATCCCAAATGTGATCGCCGGTGGTGATGACGGCGGCTCCAGCGCGGAGAAGATCGATGGTGAGTTTGGGGGTGATGCCTCGGCCGGCTGCGGCGTTTTCACCGTTCACGATGATGAAGTCGACTCCCTCCTGTTCGCGAAATCGCGGGAGCGAGCGGATGACGGCGTTGCGCCCGGGTTCGCCGACGATGTCGCCGAGGAAGAGGAGTCGAATCATGGCATAGTGCTATCGGGTTCTGAGCGTGGTTGCATCGCAAAATCGGGGCGAGGTAACGGGTATTCGTCACGTCCTGCTGCTGGCGCGGTGTGCGGTTGGCGGCTTGTCTGATTTCACATAAACAATGTCCGAGCGGAACATGCGGTTTCGGGATTGGAATGGAAGTAGACACGAAGGGCAGTCCGAGGGCTTTGGGCTCGCTGCGTGTCTCTTTTTCCCTATGAACAACGCATCTCGATTCCCGTGGATTGCCGCCGTTTCGGTGGCCTCGTTACTGGCGGCCAAAGTCACGAATGTGCAGGCGGCTCCCAAAGCAGGGCCGCTGCGAGTTTTGTACTTTGATGCAGCGGGAGAAGAGAAACTCAAGAACGGCCCCTTACATCACGCGATGCGCGAGCTGGGCCGTGATGCGATTTACTTCGATCAACTGACGTCACGCGATGGTGTCACCACGGCGCAACTGGACTTGTATGACGTCGTGCTGCGACGTGCGGTCGAGACCACGGATGCTCCTCAGGATGGGGTTTGGGCAAAACGAGTGACGATTCCTGTTGGCGAGCAAGACGGGCCGGAGGCGGTGAAGGTGCGAGTGCTTGCGGCAGTGAGTGGGGAGAGAAAGGCGGCATGGGAAAAGTTTTTGGCTGGGCGCGAACCGGAGCGGCGCGAGAAGGACGGAAACGTTGCGAACTACGAGAAGCGCGCGGAACCGTTGACCTTTCAGCATCCGTATTCTCCGAAGGGGGCGATGGAGCGTATTCAGGTGCCGGCAGATATGCGGCTAGAGTTGTTCGCAAGCGAGCCTGACATTGCGAAACCGATTGCGTTCGCGTGGGATGAGCGGGGGAGGTTGTGGGTGGCTGAGACGAGGGATTATCCGCACGAGGTGCGCGCGGATGGGCGAGGTGCGGACTCCATTAAAATCTGTGAGGATACGGACGGAGATGGAAAAGCGGATAAGTTCACGGTTTTTGCGGATGGGCTGAATATTCCCACGGGGTTGGTTTTTACCGCGGGCGGGGTTGTGGTGGCGCAACCGCCGAGTTTCCTGTTTTTGAAGGACACCGATGGGGATGGGAAAGCAGATGTGCGGGAGACGATTTTTGAGGGGATGTGGGGGATTGGTGACACGCACGCGCAGGCTGGGAATCTGCATTACGGTTTGGACAACTGGCTTTACGGCGCGGTTGGGTACTCGGGTTTTCGCGGGAAAGTTGGCGGTCAGGATTTAGATTTTCGGATGGGATCGTATCGATTCCGACGTGACGGATCAGCGCTCGAGTTTTTGCATCAGTTTTCAAATAACACGTGGGCTCAGAGTTTTAACGATGCGGGTGACCAGTTTGGTGGGACGGCGAATAATGCACCCATTTTCTATGGAGGCATTCCGGCGACGGTGGTGCCGAAGGGGGTGAAGGCGATGACCGCTTCGAAAATTAACGTGATTGGCGAGGCGCACGCGGTGACGCCGAACTTTCGTCAGGTGGACGTGATGGGAGGGTACACGGCGGCGGCGGGTTCGTGGTTTGTGGGGACGACGAATATGCCGGAGCGTGTGCGGGGCAACGCGCTGGTGTGTGAGCCGACGATGAAGTTGGTGGCTTTGATGGACGTTCAGAAGAAAGGGGCTGGGTACACGGCCTTGGACGGGAAAAACATTTTTGCGAGCAGTGATGAGTGGACGTCACCGGTTTACGCAGAGGTAGGTCCGGACGGTGCGGTTTGGATTGCGGATTTTCAAAACTTTATCATTCAGCACAATCCGACGCCTTCGGTTGAGCGTGGGGGGTATGCGGCGAAGACGGGTGTTGGCGGTGCGCATGAGAACCCGTTACGCGATCACTCGCGGGGGCGGATTTATCGCGTGGTGTGGAATCAGGCACAGAAGCCTGCGATTGCGACACTGGCGGGAGCGACGGATGCCGCGTTGGTGGAGGCGTTGGATGATGGGAACCAGTTCTGGCGTCTTACGGCTCAACGGTTGATGGTTGAGGGGGCAAGAAAAGGTGCTGCGCCTGCGTTGGTTAACCGGGTGAAGCGGGCTGAGGGAGGGTTAGGGGCGGTGCACGCGATGTGGACATTGCACGGAATGGGACTTCTGGATGCCGATACGCATCTTGCGGCGTTGCGTTCCGGGGATGCGGTGGTTCGGCGCAATGCGGTGCGCGCGCTCGGATCGGATGATGCGGCGCGGCAGCGGTTTTTTGCGGCAGGATCTTTGGCTGACGTTGATCCGCACAACCGGTTGGCGGCGATGGTGAAGCTCGCGGAATTTTCGACGACACCGGAGTTGCAGGTATTGGTGCGCAAGTTGGTGAGTGACCCTGTGGTGAAGTCGGATGAGTGGTTGCGGGAAGCGGGTAAAGTGTTGGCCCGCAAGCATAGCGCTGTAGCATACAAGGAGGGACCGAACCTGCTTCCGAACGGTGGATTAGAAACGCTGGCTTCGGATGGATTACCCGAGGGTTGGAGGCGGCGTGATTACAATCCGGCGAGTCGCGGGGAAGCGGTTCGTTGGGAGGTCGTTTCTGGAGAGGGGAAAACGCATTCTGGGAAGGCGGCCTTGCGTGCCGTTTCAAAAGACGGAGTGGATACAAGTTTCTTCGCGGATGTGGAGTTGAAGCCTGGGGCAGAGTACCGGTTGTCCGGATGGATTAAGACGAAGGGTCTGTCTGGGAAAGCGAGTTTTAATGACCACATTAATCGCTTTGAAACGGAGAAAGTTACGAAGAATAGCGATTGGACGGAGGTCGACGTGACCTATTCGCCGAGCAAGGGGTCCAAGGCGAGCTTGAACATTCTTTTCGTCGGGAAGGGTGAGGCCATTTTCGATGATGTGAAACTTTGCGAAGTGACGCCTGTTGATGACGAGCGCGTGGTGTCGGGAGACGCTCAGCGAGGTGAGACGCTGTTTTGGAAGCATCCGACGGCTGCGTGCGTGTTGTGCCATGCCTTGAAAGGACAGGGAAGCAATGTGGGACCGGCGCTCGATGGGATTGCGGGGCGGAAGGACGCTCAGTACATCAAGCAGAGTCTTCTCGAGCCCAATGCGGTTTTGGCGCAGGGGTTTGAGTACCTGAAGGTGTCGCCGATGCCGCCGATGGGGTTGGTGCTGTCGGCGCAGGAGTTGGCTGACATCGAGGCTTTTCTCCAGACGTTGAAGTAGGGTGGCGTCTCGAGGTTTCCGGTGCGTTCTCAAAAACAGAATTGCATGCGGAACGGCTTTGAAAGATAAACACAGCCCGCGCTCACGTGGCGGAATGGCAGACGCGTACGACTCAGAATCGTATGGGGCGACCCGTGGAGGTTCAAGTCCTCTCGTGAGCACCACTTCCCTATCCTTCTGGCGAAGAGGAAGTTTGGTTCCTCCTCGGCAAAAACGTCGTTTATCAACTCTTCGATGTGAAACGTCGGGAGTGCTGGGAACAAACCCTGCGCATTATGGTTTTATGAAACGATGCATCAGGTTTGGTTTGTGGATGGCGTGGATGATTTCCTGGGTGTTTGGGCATGGCGCAGAAGTTGTGGTGACGGACGGTGCCGTGCGATCTGGGGCTTCTCCTTACAACTGGATGTTTCACGAAGGGGCGATGGCCTCCACGGTTTGCGGTGCATCGCTGAGCGTTCAGTTCCAAGGCACTCGACGCGTGGTGGTTCGTCTCGGTGCGGAGGGAATGTCAGAGAAACTGCCGGCTTCGCGGATGCCCATTGTGGGATGGACGGTGAATGGGGGAGAACTGCGTACCGCGCAAGTGGAGCGGGGTGGGATGGAGTTACTGTTAACGGCGGGAGTCACCGATCCCAAAATCGATTTGTTTATCCGCGGAATGTCGCCGTTTGAGGACCGTTGGAATGGGGATGTGCCGGTGAATGCGTTGCGCATCCGAGGTTTCCTTGTGGACGAAGGCGCGCGTGCAGTGGCGCTTCCGCAGCCAAATCGGGTGTGGTGGAACATCGGCGACTCCATCATGTCGGGGGATGGGGCTGCCTATGGAGCGAAGCGGGGACGTCCGCACAACGATCGGTGGGCGGAGTCTGACGATGCGCGGGCGTCGTATGGATACCTTCTGGCGACGGCGTTGGGGTATCGAGAGTCTCGGTTGGCGTTTGGTGGGTACAACTGGAAAGGTGGGCTTGCGAAGGTGGCGCACCTGAAAACTTTGGTTGATCGGCATTCATCGGGACTGGTTCGTTTTGAGGGGGATGCGATAGACCCTCGGCCGGAGGTGGTGTTGATTAATCTCGGCACGAACGGAGTGCCTCAGTTGGAGGATGTGGTTGAGTCGCTCGAGAAAGTGAGGTTACGAGTCGGGAAAGCTGCCCGAGTGATTGTGATGGTACCGCTATCCGGCGCAGCGCGCGCGAGAGTGACAGAGGCGTTTGAGGCTTATCGGCAGTCGAGCGCGGACCGAGGGACGCACTTGTTGGATCTTGGAAAAATAGAGTTTGAGACGTGTGATGGGGTTCATCCGACTGCGGCGGGGCACAAGGCGGTGTTCGAGATGGCGTTGCCTCGAATCAAGGCGCTGATTGGAGAGTGAACATTCCGTGGATTTTGAGGAAGGCTTAGTCCTTCAATCGAGCAGTTTACCGTAGAGTGACTGATATGAACTGGAGACGAATGAGGGATGAAATCGAGCGGCGTGGGTTTGTTGCAAGGATTGCCCGCGCGCTTTTAGGCGTGGGCTTGGGTAGTCGCTGGGTTGCGGGACTGGAATTGCAGGGCGCGCAGGTGGTTGAAGCGGGGGCGATGCGGCAAGGCGGACGTGCGCGGAGAGTGATCTATCTCTACATGGACGGGGGGATGAGCCATGTGGATACGTGGGATCCTAAAAAGGGGGAGGTCGCGGGGCCGACCAAGATGATTCCAACAACGGTGGATGGTTTGTTTCTCGGCGAGTATTTGCCGCGAGTAGCCAAGTGGATGAAGCACGGGGCGGTGGTGCGATCACTGACTTCCACACAGGGGGCGCATGAGCAGGGAAACTACTTCATGCACACGAGTTATCAGCTAAGGGGAACGATTGCGCATCCCTCGATGGGGGCGTGGCTCGGGCACTTTGACGGTCCGGGAAATCCGGGTTTGCCGGCATCGGTTTACATTGGGAATGCGAGCAGGCATCCGGGTGCGGGCTTTTTTCCGCCAAGTCTCTCGCCGCTATTCGTCAATAACCCTGAGGCGGGGTTGAAGGATATTGCGCTGCCTCCGGGGGTGACGGAGGTGGTGCAGAAAAAGCGGATGGCATTGGCTGCCGAGTTGGATGCGGATTTTTCAGGATTGTTCGGATCGCAGCGGGGTGTGGCTGCGCATAGCGACGCCTATGACGGCGCGTATCGGATGATGCGGAGCGCGGACATTTCGGCATTTGATTTAACCCGAGAAGATGTGCGGTTGCGCGAAGCGTATGGGAAGGAGGCGTTTGGGCAGGGGTGCCTCCTCGCGAGACGATTGGTGCAAACGGGAGTGCGGTTTGTGGAGGTGGGGTTGCACGGGTGGGACACGCATTCGGGCAACTTCACCGCGGTTCCCGATTTGTGTGCTCAGGTGGATCGCGCGTTGTCCTCGCTGCTCGAGGATTTGGAGCGTTTGGGGATGATTCAGGACACGCTGGTTGTTGTTGCGACGGAGTTTGGCCGCACGCCTCGCATCAATGTGAATCTGGGGCGCGATCATTATCCTAAAGCATTCTCTTGTGCGATGTTCGGCGGCGGTGTTCGGGGTGGAACGGTGTTTGGAAGTACGGACGCGCGGGGCGAGGAGATTGAATCGGACGAAGTGAGTATCCCCGACTTCAACGCGACCATTGCTTACGCGCTGGGGGTGCCACTGGATCAGGTGGTGATGTCGCCAAGTCAGCGTCCGTTTCGCGTGGCGGATAAAGGGAAGCCGTTGAAGTCGTTGTTCGTATGACGCAGGAATCAAACGGGTGGGTAAAGGGGCTGAGGTTCGTCGTGTTCGGTCTGGCAGTTTTCGCTGCATTTGCGGGATTTGGGGACGATGGCGAAGTGACTCGTGAGGCTGCGAAGATTGATGCGCTGCTCCAGAGGCACTGGGATTCCAAGGCGGTTGCTGCGTTGCCGAGCGCTTCTGACGAGGTGTTTATGCGGCGTGCCTACCTTGACTTGGTGGGGCGCGTTCCGACGGTTGAGGAGGCCGTCACTTTTTTGAGGAGCGGAGAGAAGGATCGGAGGTCGCGGCTTGTTGCCTCGTTGCTGGAGTCCGAGGGATACACCGCGCGCTTTTACAACCTCTGGGCGGACGTGCTTCGCTACAAGTCGTGGTTCGTGAACACGTCCAATACGATTCCAGCGGCTTACGGGCAGTTCATTCGAGAGAGTCTGCGGGCGAACAAGCCCTACGACGTCTTTGTTCGCGAGATGCTTTCTGCGAAGGGATTTGCGTGGGAAACCGGTGCGGTTGGTTATTACCAGCGGGATCCCGATATGCCGTTGGACAACATGGCGTTGACGGCGCGCGTTTTTCTCGGGACACGGATCGAGTGCGCGCAGTGTCATGACCATCCGTTTGATAAGTGGAAGCAGACGCAGTTTTACCGCCTAGCGGCGTACACCTTCGGGAACAAGCAGGTGAATGAGGCATTTGATGTTCCGAGGGAACTGATTCGTGAGCGGCAGAACGAGATTGAGCGGCTGTTTAAACAGGAGAAGGCGGCTGCGGCTGATGGCGGAGTGGAAGCAGAGGCTCGTCGCCGCGAGCGGGTTGCGGCCGTTCATTATCCGAAGGTCATCTACGTCTTGAAGGGCTGTGTGGGCCAGTTGCTGAGTCCGGTGGGGATGAATCACCGGCTGAATGCGTTGTTGAAGTTGCCGCACGACTTTAAGGAATCGGATGGCAAGCCGTTCGAGGTGATGCGTCCGGAGGTGCCATTCGGACCGACTGCGCCGGTGGCGGAGGGAGGCGATGGGTTTGAGGCGTTTGCGAACTGGGTGACCTCACGCGAGAACCCCTTTTTCACGCGGGTGATTGTGAACCGGCTATGGAAAGTGCTGTTTGGCGTTGCGTTGGTTGAGCCTCTGGACGAGTTGCATGACGATACGGTTGCGATGGTTCCGGAGTTGGAGGTGTACCTGGTGGATTTGATGAAGCGGGTTGGGTACGACATGCGACGGTTTTTGCGGATCGTGGCGGAGACGCGCGCCTACCGTGCGGAGGCAGTGCAGGAGGAGTTTCGTCGTGGCGGAACGTACCATTTTCAGGGGCCCGCAGTGCGTCGGATGACGGCTGAGCAGGTGTGGGACTCAATGGTTGCGATGGCGAATCCCGAGCCGGATGCGAGGAATCTTGTGCGTGAGGAAACGGAGGCTCGGAGGATTGGGGTGTCTCACATGACTTACGACGCATTCACGAAATTCGACGGGGCAAAGCTTCTGGAAATGGCGTATGCACGATTGGATGCAGAACGGGCTTTGGAGGAGCGCGAGAAGGCTGTTTTGGAGGAGGGCGTTGCTGCGAAGCGGGGTGGAGATAAGGACGCGGAGCTTGTGAGTCGGCGAAAACATGGGGCGCTCCTCCGCGAGCGGGGTGAGGCGTTGGTGGAAGGCTTCTTAAATCCGGTGCTCGCTTCGCTGGCGCAGCAAAAGGGAGGGCCAGATGCGAGACCGTTCGTGGATTCTGAATACAAAGTGAATCCGAACCCGTCGGTTTTGGTCATTGAGACGCTTCGGCGGACGCACATTCCTGGGTACGGACCTCGTCCAAAAACCGCTGAAGAGCGGGAGAGCGAGACGGCGGCGCGTCGGAACCGTTGCATGGCTGAGGCGGACCGTCTTGGGCTCCCTGGAACCGAGCGCGATGCTTATTTGGTCTATCGGGCGAAAGCGGCAGCGGAGTGGTTGCGCGCGTCGGAGTTGGAGAGTCCCGCCCCGCGCGGACATTTCTTGCGCACGATGGGTCAGAGCGACCGCGACTACGTTGAGAATGCGAACCTGATGTCCTCGATTCCGCAGGCGTTGTTGATGATGAATGGCGGCATGGTTTCGTCCGACGGCATTCTCTCACCGATGTCTCCGCTCATGATTGGGCTGTCTCAGTGTCGCTCGCGCGCGGAGATGCTGGAGCGCGCCTACCTCGCGGTGTTGTCGCGTCGTCCCAGTGCGGGAGAGGTTGCGCGGTGGGAGCAGGCGGCGAGCGATGGTTTGGCGAGGCCGGAGGATGTGGTGCAGACGCTTCTGAATACGAAGCAGTTCCTTTTCGTGAGGTGACAAAATCAAACGACCGGTGGAACTGTTGTTCCAGCCGGTCGGATGAAGGTTTTCGAATCGGAGTTGGATGCTTAGACCGTCGATTTGACGGCAGCGGTGGCGTAATCGCGGTTGAGTTGACCGATGACGCTGGCGGGGATTTCTGCGGGGCAAACAGCCTCGCACTCGAGGTAGTTTGAGCAGTTACCGAAGCCCTCTGCGTCCATTTGTTTCACCATGGCGAGCGCGCGTCGTTCGCGTTCTGGCTGACCTTGCGGGAGCGAGGCAAGGTGGGTGACCTTTGCGCCGACGAACAGCATGGCACTGGCGTTTGGGCACGCTGCGACGCAGCCGCCGCAGCCGATACACGCGGCAGCCTCCATGGCGCGGTCTGCCTCCACCTTGGGGACGGGGATGGCGTTTCCATCTGGCGCTGCGCCGACGTGCGCTGAGATGAAGCCGCCTGCCTGTTGGATGCGGTCGAGGGATGCTCGGCTCACGCAAAGATCGCGTAGAACGGGGAATGCGCGTGCGCGGAAAGGCTCGATGACGATGGTTTCTCCGTCATGAAACTTGCGCATGTACAGCTGGCAGGTGGTTGTTTCGCTGGGGCCGTGCGGGACGCCGTTGATGGTGAGCGAGCACATGCCGCAGATGCCTTCGCGGCAATCGTGATCAAATGCGATGGGCTCTTCGCCGCGAGAAACGAGATCGTCGTTGACGATGTCGAGCATCTCGAGGAACGAACAATCCGGAGGGATGTTCTTGGCCTCGTAAGATTCGATGCGGCCGGGAGTTTGACCGTTTTTCTGACGCCAGACTTTGAGGTGAAGGTTCATTTGTAGCTCCGGGTGGCGAGTTTAACGTTTTCGTAGTTGAGAGGTTCGATATTGCGGACGGGCCGTGATGCTTCTCCGGCGTATTCCCACGCAGCGACATGGGCGAAGTGTTCATCGTCGCGCTGGGCCTCGCCATCGGGCGTTTGGTATTCGGTACGGAAATGGCCTCCGCAAGATTCGTTGCGTTCGAGGGCGTCAAGGCACATCAGTTCGCCGAACTCGAGGAAATCGGCGACGCGGCCTGCGCGTTCGAGTGAGATGTTGAGCGATTCATTTTCGCCGAGGACTGCGGCCGTTTCCCAGAACTCGCGTTTGAGTTCGGGAATCCGTTTGAGGGCGCGCTCCAAACTGGTTTTGCTGCGGGCCATTCCGCAGTTGTCCCACATGATGAGTCCGAGTTCGCGATGGAACGACTCCACAGAGCGCCGTCCTTTGATGGCCAAGAGACGTTTGATGCGATCGCGCACCTCGTTTTCCGTTTGCTTGAACGCGGGATGATCGGTGGTTGGTCGCTTCCCGTTGTTCGGAGCAAGGTAGTTACCGATGGTGGCGGGAATGATGAAGTACCCGTCGGCGAGACCCTGCATGAGCGCGCTCGCGCCGAGTCGGTTGGCCCCGTGGTCGGAGAAGTTCGCTTCGCCGAGGACGAAGAGCCCGGGGATGTTGGACATGAGGTTGTAGTCCACCCAGAGACCTCCCATCGTGTAGTGCACGGCGGGGTAGATGCGCATCGGAGTTTTGTAGGCATTTTCTCCGGTGATCTGGTTGTACATGTCGAACAGATTGCCATAGCGCTCGCGAATCTTGTTTTCGCCCAAGCGTTTGATGGAATCTGCGAAGTCGAGGTAAACCCCGAGGCCGCCGGGACCAACTCCGCGCCCGTCGTCGCACGCCTCTTTTGCGGAACGTGAAGAGATATCGCGTGGGGCGAGGTTGCCGAAGCTGGGGTACTTGCGTTCGAGATAGTAATCTCGTTCGTCCTCTGGGATTTGGTCGGAGGGCCGGTTGTCGCCCTTCTTCTTTGGGACCCAGACGCGGCCATCGTTCCGGAGCGATTCGCTCATGAGCGTGAGCTTGGATTGGTAATCGCCACTGACAGGAATGCAGGTGGGGTGGATTTGGGTGTAGCAGGGGTTGGCAAACGCCGCTCCGCGTTTGTAGGCGCGGAACGTGGATGTTACGTTGCATCCTTTTGCGTTGGTGGAGAGGTAGAAGACATTGCCGTACCCTCCGGTCGCGAGGATGACGCAGTCGGCTGCGTGCGTGGAAATCGTGCCCGTGACGAGATCGCGTACCACGATGCCTTTTGCGTGACCGTCCACGAGGACGACATCGAGCATTTCTGTTCGTGGGAACATCTCGACGGAACCCGCCGCGATTTGGCGATTCAGCGCGGAGTAGGCTCCGAGGAGGAGCTGCTGGCCGGTTTGACCGCGGGCGTAGAAGGTTCGCGAGACTTGGGCACCGCCGAAGGA
>JBEEPE010000064.1:0-15652 GCA_041191265.1 Verrucomicrobiota bacterium
ACGTCGGCGCAGATCGGTGCGTTGACGACGGAACAAGTGGTGATGTTGACGAGTGGGCAGATTGGGGCGATTTCGGTCAGTGGATTGGTCGGAATCGAAAGTGAAGATTTGGGTGTGTTGAGCGGGGTGCAGGTTGGAGGGTTGACGAGTTTGCAGTTGAGGGGGTTGGGGAGTGATCAGGTTGGAGCGTTTGGGACGGAAGCGTTTGCAGCGTTGAAGAGTGCGCAGCTGGGCGCGTTGTCAACGGGGGGAGTTATTGGATTGCGGACGGAGCAGTTGGCGGTGCTGGGAAGCCGTCAGGCGATGGGGATGACGAGTACGCAGTTGGGGGCGCTGTCGAGTGAGCAGTTTGGGGTATTGGGGACGGGGGTGGTGAGAGGTTTGAGCACGGTGCAGTTGAGTGGGCTTGGGAGTGAGGTGGTAGCGGGGATGACGACGGAGCAGGTGAGAGCATTGACCAGCATTCAGATTGGCTCGCTGAGTTCGGCGGCAGTCGCTGGGATGGAGAGCGAGGATTTGGCAGTACTAACGAGTTCGCAGTTTGTTGGAATGACGACGGGACAAACGGCTGCATTGGCTAGCGATCAGATTGCGGTGTTGGGAACATCAGTTATCCGCTCGCTTCGCTCGCAACAGATTGCAGCGCTCAGTTCTGATGCGGTGGTTGGATTCACCTCTGTTCAGATGGCGATGCTCAGTTCTGGCCAAGTGATCGGATTTGAGACTCGAGACTTGGTGGCACTTTCGAGTGAGCAGTTCGCGGCGATTCCCGCGTTATCTCTGCGAGGTTTGCAGACTGCTGCTATTCGAGCGCTGACGACGGACTCGCTTTCTGGACTGCGAACAGATCAAATCCGAGCGCTGACAACGGTTCAGATTCGGGCTTTGACTTCCTCCGGACTAGCGTCTGTCTCGACGGATACCCTTAGGGCGCTCTCGTCTGTTCAAGCCTTGGCTTTCACAAGTTCGCAGTTCGCTGGATTGCCGAGCACCTGGATTAACGTCATTGCAGGAAGCGTCCCTCCTGCTTTGAGAAAGTAATCTTGGGGAGAGGATAGCAGGTTCCTTGAGGGCTTGGAATCTACCTGCGGACGCGGCCTAGGGAGCGGTTTTGGGCTAGGTCTTCGATTTCGCGGCGGGAGGCGAGGTTGGCGTCGCCTTCGAAGGAGTGGGCGAGAACGGCGGCGGCCGTTGCGAACTGGAGTGCGTTGGCAGGGTCGTGGAGGTCGTCGCTGGTTAGCGCGTGGATTAGGCCGGCTGCGAAAGCGTCACCGGCACCCACGCGGTCGACGATGGTGTCGATGAAATAGGGGGTGAGCATTCCTTCCACACACGGAGTGATCAGGGGCGTCCGCGCCTCTCGTCCCGTCAGCATGGCAGCGTAGTGATTGTTGGAGGAACTTTCGCCGCTTCGGAGCGAGGTGGCCACACTCACCAGATTCGGGAAATTGGCAAACAAGGTTTTTGCGAGCGCGAAGTTTGATTCAATCCGAGCTTGGAGGGGCGCGGAGTCCGTCAAGGGTGGGAGCGAGGTTGGGTTCGGAACCAGTCCCAGCATGGTTGCTGCGTCGTCGAGTCCGGCCACCAACCAGTGCACTCGGCTAACAACGTCGGGCATGACGGATTGGGCGAGTTCTGCGGGGGACTTTGCTGAATCCCAGCGCCAGAGTTTGGCTCGGTAGTTTAGATCGCAGGAAATGGTCAGTCCGCGATCGAGAGCGGCATCCATGGCATCGAGGAGTGTTTTCGCTGCCGTGCTGGAGAGGGCGGGGGTGATGCCTGAAACGTGGAACCAACCGGCATTAGCAAAAATGTTTTCCCAGTGATAGGATGAGGCGGGGGTGAGCGCGACGGATGCGTCGTCGCGGTCGTAGATGACATTTCCGGGGCGTTGACTCACGCCTCTCTCGAGGAAATAGAGCCCTAGTCGTCCCTGGGACGTGCGCACGATGTGGTCGGTGTCCACTCCGCGTGAGCGGAGGCTCGCTACGCAGGCGTCGGCGATGGCGTGAGTTGGGAGTGCGGTGACAAATCGCGACGGCGTGCCGAGAAGGGCGAGGGATGCGGCGACATTTGCCTCTGCGCCGGCAAACTCAACTTGCACATTTCCGGGGAAGGACTGACTAAACCGCAGGTAACCGGGCGTCGAGAAACGGCCCATGATTTCGCCGAATGTCACGACGGTCTTCATGCGGTTGGGCGTAGGGATTTGACGATGGATGCTGCCTCGGTTGCGAGTTGGCGAATGCGGTCCCAGTCACGGGCTTGAATGGCTTCTTTTGGTGCAATCCATGAGCCTCCGAGTGCGAGGACGCATGGCTCCGAGAGGAAGTCCGCTGCGTTGGTGCTGTTTAAGCCGCCGAGCGGAATGTAGCGGATGCCGAGGTGCGCGTAGGGGGCTGCGATTGCTCGGAGCGTTTCGAGCCCCTTTAATCCGCCGGCTGGGAAATACTTCAGTGTGGTGCAACCGAGTCGCCATGCGTGTTCGATTTCGCTGGGGGTACTGACACCGGGGGCGAACGGAAAGTCGTGCTTTGCGGCTTGCTCGACTACGGCTGGACTGAGGCCGGGGGCCACCGCGAAAGATGCGCCTGCATCGCGAGCCTCAAGGAGTTGGTCTGGTGTCAGGACAGTTCCTGCGCCCACGGTGATGTCAGCAGACCATTCGGTCATTGCGCTGATACAGGAGAGGGCATCGGGCGTGCGCAGTGTCAGTTCGACGGTGTCGATTCCGCCCTCCAAGAGAACTTCACCGAGAGCTGCGGCATCTTCCGGACGATCAACGGTGACCACGGCGATGATGCCGCTGGTGTGGATCGATTTTGTGAGAGGAGCGGGGAAGTTGGGGGGGAATCGTTTGGTGCTCATGGGTTGGGCAGAAGAATTTTCATGACGACCTTGCGAACCTTTCCCGCACCGGTCTTCAGCGCGCATCCGGGTTTGTGCGCATCTTGGGGGAGGAAGATTGCAAACTCACCGGGACGCATCCGGATGGTCGAGGGCGCCGAGTGCGGGGCATCCTGAAAAAACTCGATATCTCGAGTCGCCTCGTAGGGGGTGGATGTCGTCAGGTGACTCTTGGGTATCACCGCGATTTCCTCCTCACCTAAAAGGACGGTTTGGATATCCGCACGAAGTCGATGCGCTTCAAACTGAACGGAATCTGTCGGCCGCGTTTCATACTCTTCGACGATGGCGAAAACGGTGTCGCCGTCGACGGGGTGTTTGCCGAGCGGAGCCGTGGCTGCGTGGTCGCGAATCCATGCGAAGGCGGTGTTGAAAGCCGCCGGAAGGCCTGCGTACGCGGTCGCGTTCTCGAGAAGGTCTTGGATCATAGAGGGAGGGAGTGTGATTACTCGGCGAGGAGACGAGCTAGGATGTCGCCCACAATGGCGGGGTTGGCTTTTCCTTGAGAAAGTTTCATCGCCTGCCCCTTGAGGAAGTTGATGGAAGCCGTTTTGCCGGATTTGTATTCCGCCACAGGCTTGGGGTTTGCCTCGATGATTTGTCGGCACAGTGCCTCGATTGCCCCGAGGTCGGACTCCTGTTTCAACCCCTTTTCCTCGACGATCACTGCAGGGTCTTTTCCCGAGCTCATCATCGCAGCGAACACCTCCTTGCCCTGCTTTCCATTGATGGCTCCCGAGTCGATGAGTCCGGTCAGAGCGTCGATTTGCAGGGCGGATACGGGCGACTCGGCGATCGATTTTTCGCCCGCAGACAACGCGGATTGGAGGTCGTTGAGCACCCAGTTTGCGAGCTGTTTAGGACGTTGAGACGTCTTCGCCGCTGATTCGAAAAAGTCGGCCAGCGCCCGGTCCGAGGCGAGCACCGAGGCGTCGTAGGGCGTTACACCGTAATCCTTTTCGAAGCGTTGGCGTTTTTCGTCAGGCAGCTCGGGACGAAGGGAACGGACTTCGTCCATGAAGACGCGCGTGTCGACAGGGAGCAGGTCCGGATCGGGGAAGTAGCGGTAATCGTGAGCGTCCTCTTTGATGCGCATGAGGAAGGTTTGGCCTGCGTCATCGTCCCAGCGGCGTGTTTCCTGTTGAAGGCGCCCGCCAGCGGACAGCACTTCGATTTGGCGTTGAATTTCGAAAGCGAGGGCGCGTCGAACACCGGAGATGGTGTTCATATTTTTGATTTCGATTTTGGTGCCGAGCGTGTCGGACCCCTCGGGACGAACAGACACGTTGCAATCGCAGCGCATCTGGCCTTTTTCCATATCGGCATCGCTAACCCCCCCGTAGACGAGGATTTGCTGGAGGGAGGAGAGGTAGGCGAAGGCTTCCTCGGGGTTGCTGATGTCTGGTTCGGAGACGATTTCCATCAGCGGGGTGCCAGCGCGGTTGAAGTCGATTCCGGTGTTGGTTTCGAAGTGGAAAGATTTGGCG
Source organism: Verrucomicrobiota bacterium (assembly GCA_041191265.1). Classification (GTDB taxonomy): domain Bacteria; phylum Verrucomicrobiota; class Verrucomicrobiia; order Chthoniobacterales; family Chthoniobacteraceae; genus JBEEPE01. The sequence continues at coordinate 4,395 of JBEEPE010000064.1, forward strand.
ACGTCCTCCTCCAAGTGGATGCGGGTGAGGCGGACGGTTTTGCTGGGTTGCGCGATGCTTTTTTGGGCGTCTTTCGGGTAGGCCAAATCGGGGAGTGGAACGCCGCCCCCGATGCAGATGGGCTGGTCGTACTGCGAGATTTGGTAGTTCTTGGGCATGTCGGGATAGAAGTAGTTCTTCCGATCCCATTTACAGATGTCGGCGACGCGGCAGTTCAGCATCAGACCGGTGAGTGCCGTCATGCGGAGGGCGGCCTCATTCATGACGGGGAGGGCTCCTGGGAAGCCGAGGCAGACGGGGCACGTATTGCTGTTGGGTTCTGCGCCGTATTCGACGGCACAGGAGCAGAACATTTTGCTCCGTGTCTTGAGTTGGACATGGACCTCGAGGCCGATGGTGGGAATGAAGCGCGTTGCCATGACAAAGGGTGAATGGTGGGTGAGATTTTGACTGAATGCAAAGGTTGGGAAGCGCGGTATGCTGCGCGTTTATGGGGCAGCGGTATTTTTGATGCGGGCGAGGGAAGCGCGAGAGGCTTCGGATAGGTTGGGGTGTTGGAGGAGGAGGTGGATGGCGGGGGTTCCCGTGCGGGCTTCTGAAGATTTTCCGAGCACGGGAAGGAGGTGATGGCGGGATGCGAGCAGTTTTTTTCGAGAGGCTTGTGCGAGGGTGTCGAGGGATGGGGCAGATGCGTTGGGATTGTCTGCGGCGAGTGCGAGACGGAAATGATCGAGGCTCGCGTGGGTTCGCACGTAGCGGTCAATCTCTTCGGATGGCATGCTCGGGAGTCGGTGTGCGTCGCGCAGGAGCAGCAGATTACCGGTGGCGAGTGTTGCGAAGCGCGTGACGGCCAAAACGCCGAGGACAACGGCGAGGCGGTTATGGAATCGCCCGCATTTTGGGGCAGGTGAGCGGAGGTCTCGAATGGCTGCGAGTCCCCAGGCGGCGAGAAACCCGAGCGCGGCGTTGGGGATGGAGACAAAGGGAATCAGCGTGAGTTCGATGGGCGCGATGGCATTGGGGTTATGGCGCAGGGTGTTGCATTCGAGGATGATGTTGGCGAGGTAGGTGATTGCTGCCGTCACGAGTGCGAGCTGACAACGGGGGAGCCACGACAACTCTTCACGCGGTGTTGCGGGCGCGTACGAGGGGAGGTTGCTGAGCAGCACAAACGGGAGCAGGCTGCGTATGGCGAGGCCAAGCGGGATTCCCAAGGGGCCCGTGATGTAAAACGCAAGGAGTGGGCCGAGCATTTTTTTCGAGGAAGTGAAGAGGGGCGCGGTGAAACCGATGAGAAATCCGAGGGCTCCCATCCCCATCGCCCACTTGATTGCGCTTCGCATCTGGCGGCGATGCCACGGGCAGTCGGCACGTGCGGCGAACCAGAGAAGGAAGCCCGATATGATGGCAGGGACGGCGCCGGCGAGCAGTGCGCCGATGATTGACGGGGGAGCGCCGCTGCTGCTGATGGGGACACGGGTCCAAGGCGTGCAAAGCATCAGTGTGGACACGCCCGCGAACCCAATGGCGACGGCGACCGCGCTGAGGCGGATGATCGGACGCGGGGGCTCTTCGGTCGACGGAATCATTGGCGTTGAGAGACGGAAACCAGTTCAACGCAAAGTGGGGCGGAGAGGAAGCGGCGAGCGTTTTCCGAATGGTCGATGCGGTGTAATGTTGCGTGATGAACATTCACCATCTCGAGCTGTTTTACTATGTGGCGAAGCATGGTGGGATCAGCGCCGCTGTTCGACGGATTCCATACGGGATTCAGCAACCTGCGGTGAGTTGGCAAATCCTTCAACTTGAACGGTATTTGGGGGTTGCGCTTTTTGTGAGGCGCCCGTTTGCGCTAACGGATGCTGGTGAGCGTTTGTTTCGTCATGTCAGCCCTTTTTTCGAGGGGCTTCTTGAGGTGGAATCGTCCGTGAGGCAGGGGGCTGCGGGAGTCTTGCGGATCGCAGCGGCGGAGAAGGTGCAGCGCGATTATTTGCCGGGAATTCTGACGCGGTTGAAGGAGCGGTTTCCGGGATTGGTGCCGGGGTTGATCACTGCGCGATTGCCGGAGGCGGAGGCGATGTTGGCGGAGCAGAAGGTGGATATTGCGGTTGGGGAGTTGGGAGGGAAGCGGGCTTCGGGGGTTCATTCGAGGGAGTTGGTACGGTTGGAGCCGGTGCTGTTGGTTCGGGAAACGTCGCGCTGGCGGACTGCGGACCAGTTGCTGAACGACGAATCTAGGAACGAGGCCTTGATTGCGCTTCCTGCGGATGACCCGGTGCGCAAGGCGTTTTTCTTGGAGTTGGGGAAGCGCCGCATCGAGTGGTTTTGTGGTTTGGAGGTTCAGTCACTGGACTTGGTTGGACGTTATGTTGCGGAGGGCTTTGGTGTTGGGCTCGGGTTGAAAGAGCCATCGGGCGAGGTATTTCCAGGGTGCCGTCAGCTTGCTTTGAATGGTTTCCCGACGCACGCGTATGGCGTGGTTTGGATGGGAGCTCTGACGCCGGTTCAGGCGGCATTTATCGATGTGTGTCGCGATTGGATCGCGGGGACTGCCGCAGCGGTTGAAGGCCGTGTCCGAAAGGGGCGAACACGGCGCGGTTGATTAAGGCGTGCGAGGCGAAAGCGGGGGGCGCTTAGGTTCTGACGGGGGCGTTAGCTCGGTTTGGTGTGGGCGGATTTCGAAGGATGTAACGATGGATTCGTGGGTGATGGAGTCTGTTGCGGTGACTCGGTGAACGCCTGGTGCGCCGGTTGCGAGATGCGACTTATCGCCCTTTATCTGAAGGGTTTCAGAGTGCCATGTGACCGGATTTTTGCATTCGCTTTGCAAAGGAATCCATCGACTGGAAGGGAAGGTCTCGTCGACGAGAAAAACTCGACCTTCTTGGGGGGACAGCACGCGGAGGCCTTCGGGAGGTTCTGCGTGAAACTGCTTCTCGTACGGCTGTGCTTTCAACCAATGATAGAAAACTGGGCTGAGGATGCGTCGTCCGTCTGAGGTTCTTTGCTCGGGGTTCTCCGGTGGCGGTGGGGTTTCGATCGGAAACCATTCGCGGATGGCATCTGGCTTGGTGGAGAGGGTTCCGAGGTAGGGGTCGATGTGATGTTCCGCCAGGTCCTTTCGTATGGGGTACCAATCGGGGGCCTTCCGTAGGGCGAGTTGCTGGACAACGTCATGAAGGATGGGGCCAGCGCCGGTGACACCTGAGACGCCCTGCATTTCGGTTCCGTCGGGATTACCGGCCCAGACGCCGACGGTGAATGCGGGAGTGTAGGCGATGGCCCAGTTGTCGCGGAAGCTGGTAGAAGTTCCTGTTTTACAGGCAACTGGAAAATCGAATCGAAGGGGAGATTTGAGGCCAAAAGTGGACGCGCGCGCGAGGTTGTCTGACAGCATATTGGCAATCAGCCAAGCCGAGCGGGATGCGCCCATGGGAATCGTTGTGTTTGCTGGTGTGAGGCGGAAGGGCGCGAAGTTTTCTAGCCGCGCGAGTGCTGCGTAGGCGTTGGTGAGTTCGAGCAATCGGACTTCGGGATTTCCGAGGGTCAACCCAAGGCCGTAATGCGCGGGTGATTTGGTGAGGGTCGAAATGCCGAAATCGGTGAGCATGGACGCGAGGGGGCGAGGCCCTCCGAGGCGATCGAGAAGGCGTACTGCGGGGACGTTCAGTGAGCAGGCGAGGGCGCGTCGCATGAGAACGGGGCCGCTGAAATGGCGTGTGTAGTTGTCGGGTTCGTAAGGACCTTCGGGGGTGTTGAAGGTGGAGGGGATGTCTTCGAGAACGGAGCCTGGGCTGACTCCGTGGTTGAGCGCGAGAAGGTAGGTGAAGGGTTTGAGTGCTGAACCGGGCGAGCGTGGGGTCCACGCATAGTTGACCATGCCTGAGGGGTTTTTGTGGTAGTCGGACGAACCGACGAGCGCTCGAACTTCTCCGGTTGGGTTGTCAATGATGACTACTGCGGCTTCAGAGACCTTTCTTGAGGCGAGGAGGGCGAGGTGTTTTCGGACAATTTGTTCGGCGTTCGTTTGGAGCGTGAGATCGAGGCTGGTTGCGATGGTTCCTGAGCGGGGCGTGTCTGGGCGCTGGAGGAGCAATTCCACAAAATGGGGGGCTCGGAAGGGGCGTCCGCGCGTGGAGAGGGCGAGGGGGCGTTTTTGGGCGCGGTCGGCTTGTTCGGCGCTAATCCAGTCTTCGCGCCGGAGGCGGGAGATGATTTCGTTGCGGCGCGCTAGGGCTCCATCGGGGTTTTTGAGGGGGTTGAGGCGTCCCGGTGCTTGGACGATGCCGGCGAGGAGTGCGGCGTCGGCGAAGTCGAGGCTTTCGACGGTTTTGTCGAAGTAGAATCGGCTTGCGGCAACGAAGCCGCGCGTGAGGTTTCCTAGTTCAACGCGATTGGCGTATTCCGCGAGGATTCGCTGTTTAGGCCATTGGCGTTCGAGCTTTTTCGCTGCGAGCACCCGATAGATTTTTCCGACGATGGACCGTCCGCTGCGAGTTGGGGACGCATTTTCTTCCTGAAGGAGTGCAACTTTAATGAGTTGTTGGGTGATGGTGGATGCACCGGAGACGACGCGGTGCTCTCGAGCGTTGTCCCAGAGCGCTCTGAGGGTGCGTTGAAGGTCGACGCCTTGATGTTGGAGGAAGCGTTTGTCCTCTGCGGCGAGGATGGCATCGCGCAGAGGTTTTGGAAGGGTTTCAAGTGGAGTTTGGGATGCGTGTTGGGTGGGCGTGGTTCTGAGAGGGGTCCCTGTTCTGTCGACGAACTCAACGGCGAGTGGCGGGGGCGAGGTGAGGCTTTTTGGCAAGGGAGTCTGTCGGATGAGGAGTTCGATGCTGATCCATCCGAGGATGAGTGCGACGACGCACCGCGTTGCTGTGCGTCGGTACGCTGCGGGGATTTTGGGCACGGGGGGCGTGCTGTTGGGTGTCACGGGACGACGAGGCGTTCGACGGCGGTTTCGGAGAATTGCTGGGGGCGGTACATCGCTTCAACTCGGGTTGCTGGGATTGACACATCGCCCGAGGCGCGGACGCGAGCACGGGCGAGTGCGACGTACTCACCTGCGGGCATGTCATTCCAGAAAAACAGGATGCGATCTGCGCGTGTTTCCGAGTGGCTCGATCCTGCTGCGATGGGCAAGAGATGTTTATTGCCCCGCGTCTCAAAGCCTTGCAGCGGCTCTAGAAGGCTGGGGAGCGGACACTCTAGTGCCACGAAGGAGCTTGCTTGGTGGGCTTTGACGACGATTTTGATCTCCACAACATCCCCAACTGCGAGTGGATTGTTGTCTGGGTTTATGGTGCGAGTGAGGTTGAATCCTTGGTTTTGAGGTGCTTGTGGTTCGATTGGGGCGGATGAGACTTTGATTGAGGCGAAAAGAGGAGCCTCGTTTTTACGTTGAATGGATGCGGGTTTGAGTCGGTTTTTGACTCCGTGCCAACGAAGGGTGTGCTCGGAAGTGGGGGCATTTTTTGTCAGGGTTTCGTTGCTGTTCGAGTTGGCGAACGTCCATGAGAGCGATGTCGGTTCGTCCGCGACCTGTTGTGCTGCAAGGTAGCGTTGAGCGGCGATTAGGCGCCACACATGGTCCTGAGTGGTATAATTTTCTGCGAAGCCGGAGCCGAGGATGAGTTCGTTGAAGAGGCTCTGCTGCTCTTCGGGTGCGCGGTCACACAGGGAGAGGCTCAGCAACCGGATTGCCCGTGTTCGTTGATGGCTTTGGAACGGAGGCTGGAACTCATCGAGAGCGATGGGTTCGAAGAGGGATGCGAGAACCGGTTCGGAGGCGGTTTTGCTGAGGTGCATGGCGATGGCAAGGAGCGCGCGATTGCATGCGTTAAGACGCTGAATGTTGGAGAAAAGTCGCTCATTGGCGGCGTGATCGGGTGTGCCATTCATGGCCATGGCACAGGCTGCTAGGCAAAGGGTGTCCATTTCCCGTGGCAGTGGGTCTGGTTTTGCGAGGAGTGATTTCATGTATCCAAACACGGAAGTTTCGAGTTCCTCGCCGGCTGCTTTTGCGATGATGTGATCAGCGTCTTGGCGCATGAGGGCGAGACCGAGGCCGACGTATGCGGTCACCCAGTTTTCGACGTCCAACATGGATTGGCGAAGCTCTGGTGAGATGATTGGCCAGTAGGCAATGCGGCCCTCGGGGGTGAGCATGGAGTTTAGACGGTGGAGGCCTTTTTGAATGGCGCCCCGTCTGGCATCTTTTCGGAGGTGTTTCACGGGGAAGCTATTCGAGAGAATCCAGGGGAACATGCTGGACATCGTTTGTTCGGCGCAGCCGTACGGGTAGCGGAGGAGTGAATCAATCATGCCCTCGAGTTGGACTGCCGGATCTCTTGAGAGGGAGATGGCGGCCTGACCTTCGCCTTCGAGCAGTTCGGCATCGATTTCGCCGAGCAGGTTGAAGGGTTGATCTGTCACGCGGGCGACGATGGTTTGATGTCGAATTGGGAATGGGGTGCGGACGGTGAGCGGAAGTTGGAGGCCGTCGGACTCCTTACCGTCGGTGGATCGCACTTTCCATTTGAGTTCGATGTTGCCGGTCTGCGGGAAGGAGGTTCGGAAGTTGAAAGGGGTGGTTGAGTTTTCCGGTAAGGACGCCGTGATTTTTTTGGGACCGGAAACGATGGCGCCGCCGGATGGTTCGAATGAGAGCTCGATGGTGGTGGGATTGGGCGTCGTATTTTGCACCGAGCATCGAATTTCGACGGTGTCGCCTCGGTTTACGAACTGTGGGATGCCGGGGTTGATCTGGAGGGGTTTATTCACCCGCAGACGGGTTTCTGTTTTTCCGAAGCGATGACCGGCGTGATGGACGACGGCCATGATTCTGTACGCGGAGATGTTGTCTGGGACTTTGAGGGTGGCGGTGAACTCGCCTTTGGCATTGGTTTGTCCAGATGGAATCCAAAGCGGCGTGAATTCGAAGTGGTTTCGCATCCCGGAGGCGTCTTCGCCACCGCCGCCGACGAGGTAGCCTTTATTGGCGAATGGGAGGCGTGCATCCCATGTGTACCACGACCGGAGGACGTTTCGACTGGATAGGTTGGTAATGGATTGGAAAACGGTTGGATAGAGCGCAGCGTCTGGATCGGGTGTGTCGTACCCGCTGAGCCGCAGGACCCCCTCGTCGACGGCGTAGAGGGTGACTTCCGCATCGGACAAAGGTTTTCCGTTCGCATCGGAGACTCGCACTTTGGGCGAGAGAACGGTTCCTGGACGAGCGTCTTCTGGGATGTTCAAGATGGACACGGTGAGGCGTTTATCGCGCGGATGAACCGAGATGTTGAGGTGGGCTATGGCTGATCGGGCGGCATGGTCGATGGGCGCGCCGGGGGGTACAGCTTCGACGATGGTGACGGAGATCTGGTTGCCGGGAATGAGTGCGTCGGTGATTGGTAGTTCGATACCATTGAGGCCCGGGTGCACGGGGAGGGTTTGCATTTTGACGATGGGCTGAGCCCCGATGCAAACGGTGGCAGTGCCGTGGACTGGACTTCTAAGGGAGAGGCTAGCGGTTTCGCCGGGCTCATACACCGCTTTGTCCGAGATGAGTTTTACGGGGAAGTCGCCGGAATAGAAGCGTGGTCTGTCCTCTTCTTCGTCAGGCGGTTGCGAAGCGGCGATGAGTGCTGGGGGGCTTGCTTCGTGGATGGAGAAGGAGAAGTTTGTCGAGACATTGCGCTCTGATTCATCGGTTGTTTTGACTTCTGCGAGGTATTCGCCGGGTTCAAGGAAACTCAGGTCTACGGACTGGTGGGATTGTGGAACGGAGATTTGGTCTCTCTCCATTGGGAGAGCAGTAACGCTGACGGGAACGGAGTGGACTGGACCGAGGTCGTAGGAGTATTCCACGCGTTCGCCGCTGGGAGTTTTGGTGATGGTGGATTTCCATCGGATGGGCTGAACGCTGATGGCTACCGGGTTGGGCGGGGCGACGGATTTTCCGCTGAGATCGACGGCGACGATGCTGATAGGAATGGATTTTCCGAGTTTGCGTTTCCACGTGCTGGGACGTTTCACTCCGAGGTAAAAACTGGAAGAGTCCACGGTGAATCCTGCGTCTGCTTCGAGGGTTTGATCTTCCGTGTCCGTTATTTGCACGGTGATGGTGGCAGCAAGGCGTCCGAGGATCCTTGGGACTGGGATGGGAATGGATAGTTTGGCTTTTCCGTTTTTCCCGAGGGCGGTCTCGTCCGCGGCTCTAGCGGAGAAGGGTATTTGATTAAGGCCCAGTCTCCAATCATGCCAGTTTGCGCTGAACGAGTGATTCGGAAGGGTTGTCGGATGGAATGGTTGGGGATTGAGGTTCAACGCCCAACGTGCGTTTTTCTCTGAGAGGGGTAACCCCGACAGATAATGTGCGTCGACATCGATGAGCGCGGGGCCGGGACACGTTACTTGAGCGGGCACTTTGAGGTTGATTTCGAAAGCGTCAGGCTCGAACTCGGCGATGGTGAGGCTGGTACTGCTGAAAAATCGTGATTTTTCTTCACCGATGGTCAGAACGTACGGACCTGGGATGCTCGGCAACCGGACGTCTACGTTTGCGGAACCGCGGTCTGAGAGTTCGATGTGGCCGGAATCAACCGTTCTGCCTTGCGGGCCTTTGAGGTCCCAGGGTTGCTTCCCAGCTTTCGGGGGATGGATAGAGCCGGGAATTGTTTCGCGGGCAATGAACTTGGCATGGGCGGTTTCGCCGGGGCGGTAAATGTGACGGTCGGTGAAGAGGAGGGTTTGGATGGGTGCGGAGGATTTTTCATCGGGCAACCCATTTCGAACGAAGCCGGTGCCGGCCTCGAAAATGAGGACTTCGTTGTCGCGAGACGCTTGGACGAACGCCACGTTTGCTTTTTCGATGGTTGCAGTTCCGTTGGCCTCTGTGACGACCTGTTTGAGGGGCTTCCATTCCGAGTTGAGGAAGGTGCACATCACTCCGGGGAGCGGGTTTCCGGAGGCGGCGGAGTTGGCAATGCAGAGGGCGGATTGGCGGCCTGCATTCAGCAGTTGGATGGAGAGATTGGACCTCTGGACGAGTTGTTGCACGCCGCTCCTGAGCGGTCGTTGGATGGTTTTTGCGGAATCGAACTCCTCTGCTGTCACGAGATACATGCCGGTCCCGTTTTCTCCGAGGAGTTTCGTCCAAGGGATGCGGTGAATGACGGCTTCGCTGTCGGCGTAGTTTGGCGTGATGATTTCCTCGTGGATTTGGTAGGCACCGATTTGCAAAGGATCCACGCGAAGTTTGGGCATGTTTCCTTTCATCCGATCGAGTGTTTGAGCGGGAGATTCCTTGGATTTGGAGTTGGGGTCGGATTCGGATTCAGCGTCGAGACGGTCGTAGGTTTTGGTCCATACCTCAAATGCTGCGGCGGCATTGGATGTTGGGATTTGATGGAGAGTGAACTTGACGCGAGGGATGCCGACGCACAGCAGCTCGATCTCTTTCTGGTCTTTTGGTGCGTGCCTTAAAAGTTTGCCGCTTAGGAGCAAGCGCGGAACGAGTTTGGGGACGCGCTGTTCAATGGTCGAGGGTGGAAGGGTCTGGCCATCTCGCGTCGTCAGCTCGGGAATGTTGAGTCGCCAAAGGTCGCCGGCTTTTGATGGAACCTGGAATAGAAGCGAGGAAATTTGATTTTCTGGAATGATTATGGATGCGGGACCGTTGTTGATGGAGAGCGTGAAGTTTTTACTTGCGAGTGAGGCTTCGTCCTGAGGTTGCTGGCTTCGATTTGGCTTTGGGAGGTTGAAGGGCTGAGAGAATCGGACGTCGAGCTGCGGAGGCTTAAGGGGATGGCGAAAAAAACTGGCTCCGATTCTCCGGAACTGCTGAACGAATCCCACGGGGATGTTGTTCGCGTTGCCGGTGAGGTGCGAGGGAACCGAAAGTTCCCAGAGCTGCCCGGGTATGAGCGGGGACGCTGGGGAGAGGAAAAGACCGCACCGCTCATCGGTGTTGCCTGTCCACGCGCTGCTCCAAGGGCGGTCTGATGCGGCCATGGATTGCAGGAACTCCGGGGCCGCTGCAAGGACGGATTGGATACGTTCGCCTTTGTCGGAGATGAAGCTCAGGTGGGGGATGACGTGCGGGGCAGATATTGCGGCGTTGAAGGCCAGGTAAACAATCGGTGTTCTGCTGGTGCCGTGCCGATATCTTTCATCCTCGAAGTAGTTGTACTCGCGGGGACTTACGTGATGGCGTACGAGTTTGAATGGAGGGGTCCGGACGCTCGTGAGTCGCGTTTTGTCGAGGGTGACGGGGGTGCCCGTTGCGTCGGCGAGATCGGGTCGGGGTGCGATGACGTACTCGGAGTTGAGTTGCGGCGCGGCTTTGAATCGGAGGACGCCGCTGACGGGACTGGTCCACTCGAAGAGGGTGGGGATGTTCGGGGAGATTGTTACGGGCGTGGGGGGACGGCTTCCTCCGGCGCTGACGTCGTACATTTGGGTGGTGAAGCGGATCGAGACGGTTTCTCCGGAGAACAGCTCTGCGGAGGCGTTGTTAATGTACACAAACGCCTCGCGGGCGGATGCGGTGGCGAGTGAGAGCGTGAGGAGGAGTGCGGTGAGGAGAAATCGCATAGGGGGTCGGCAGTGAAGACTAGGGCGACTGATTGATCACTTAAACTTCTGATTTCATGTAAATTTAGCTGGGTAGGGAGAGGCTGATTGGGCGGACTCGGTGGGCCGAGGCAGTTGCCACGGGAGGGGAAGATGCTCAGATGCGGGGATGAGTAACGAGATTGAAGCAGGTTCGGTTGCGCCGGGGTTTTCCGCTGTGGCTGTTGGGGGAGATTTCGGTGATGGGAAGCGGGTCGCTCTCTCGGATTTTCTGGGTCGTCCAGTGGTGCTGTATTTTTACCCGAAGGACGATACGCCCGGGTGTACGACGCAAGCTTGCGGAATCCGAGACGGGTGGGATGCGATGAAGGAGAGAGCGGTGGTGTTTGGTGTGAGCACGGATTCGGCATCTAGCCACTTGAAGTTCATCAAGAAGTACAGCCTACCGTTCGCGCTGCTGGCCGATGACTCGAAGGAAATCGTCTCGGCCTATGGCGTTTGGGTGGAGAAGAGTATGTACGGCAAAAAGTACATGGGCACGGAGCGTACGACGTTTGTCATCGGAGCCGATGGGAAGGTGGTGGAGGTGTTTCGGAAGGTGAAACCGGCGGAGCATTTGGAGCAGGTGTTGGGGGTGTTGCCGTAAGGGGGGGTGTGTTTGCGGGGGGCGTGTTCGGGGGGTG
>JBEEPE010000065.1:0-6189 GCA_041191265.1 Verrucomicrobiota bacterium
AGGGGAACCAGCTTTGTCCGATTCCGTTGGTGAGAAGCAGCGTGCGCGATTGGGCTTCGATGCGGTTGTCGCTGGTGATGGCTGCGATGCCGGTGGAGTCTTCGCGATGCTTAAAGTGGACGTTTGGCGTTCCGTGCAAGGATCGCCATAGCAGAGTGTTCGATGGAACGAGAAAGCAAAGAGCCAGCGTGGAGCTCGCGAGCAGCGGCAGCGTACTTCTGGGGAGCGTTGCGCCGCAAGCGGTGGCTGCAGCCAAGGCGGCGCAAGCGAGGTAACGAAACGTTCCTGCCGTTCCGGCGAATGGGATAAGAACAAAAGTGGTTACCGGAGCCCCAACCATTGATCCGAGGAGATTTACGGCCTGAGCAGTCCCGAGAGGACGAGCGAACCCGCGACTTGGGCCATTGAGGAGGGATTGCAGGCACGGGAAAAGGGCTCCTGTCAAACATGCGACGGGAAAGATGGACACGAGCGGCAGCCACACATGGAGCCAACGAATGATCCATTGTGGATTCGGCCCACCCGCCGCCGTGACGGACGAGGGCGTCCATGGTTCGTAGCTGACCAAGTAGTCACGCAGGCTGACGCATGGCCCTGCGGGGTCGAGGAGGTACACGCCCGAGGCGAGAATGAGCATAGAGAGAAGCGGTGGCGCGGTGAGAAGCACAGGCGCCATCCATCTCGGAATCTGACGAGATTGAAAAAAGGCACCGGCGGAAGCGGCACCGGCAGCGAGTCCAGCTAGGTGAAATGCGAGTAAGGTTCCGAAGGTAAAAGAGTGGGCTTTGAGGCTGACGCCGAGAATTCTGAACCAGAGCATTTCGAGTCCGAGCCCGATAAACCCAGATGCGCCGGCGAGAACGAGGGGAGGAACTGGGATGGGTACATGGCGGTTTCCTTGCTCTTTCGGCACTGGGAGGAGATCGATGACCGCTTGGCTGCCTTGTGCGAACAGCGGGAGGGTGACCAGAGCTGAGGCTATGAGATTGATCGCAGCGAGAATGGTGGCGCTTCCGCTCACGCCTACGGACGGGAGTAAGATCCAAGTGGTGAGGGCGGCACCGAAGGCAGAGCCGAGCGTATTGACCCCGACAAGGAGGCCCGACTCGGTTGCCACCGATGAATCTGCTTGGTTGGTTAAGCGGCCCACGAGGGGCAGCGTTGCTCCCATTAAAAGCGAGCCGAGGGCAACCACGCTGAAGGCGAGTGCGCCCAAGACGGGCAGTGGAAGTGCCGTGTCGGAAATACGGTGCAGAATGGCCGGACTGTTTAGGCCGATCACCGCCGTCAGAAGCTCGATGAGCAGAAGAAACGAGAAGGTCCGTCGGGGAGGAAGATTATCTGCAACGCGGCCAGCGAACGCCGCACCACCCGCTAAGCCGCCGAGAAAGGCGCACACGGTCAGTGTGGCTGATGAGGATTGCGATCCCAGAATCAGGGAAAGCAATCGTTGCCAAAGAATCTGATATCCGACGGCTGCCGTGCCGCTGAGCAGAAAGCCGAGATACAGACAGGTTCGAGGGGAGGGGATGCCCATGCGACGACCTTCTTCGCGCTGGGTATTCAATTCGTCAACGCCCTGACTCTCTCGGAGGCGAAGTGCAGGGAGGGCTCCTTAAGGGATTGGTCCGTGGCATTTTCAGGACTCCTCCCTCAGCCTTCACTGTGGCCACCGTTTCCCCGCCCGACATCGACTCGCGAATGAATCGCGTCAGCGCAGCGTGTTGACAGAACGTTGGAGCGCGAATGAGTTCGCGTTGAACCCTTAACGACCCTCCCAGCCGAGGCTGTTAAGGGCTTGTCACAGGGAGGATGTCCGACGGAGGGCTCCCGAAAGTCCCGCAGGCGTGTGTTACGACCGCGAAGGCCGCCGACACGGTTGGAGTTCTTATCGAGCTCAACTAAAGCGGGTTCCGGGCGATACCTTTGGCCCACGGCCTTCCGCATAGTTGGGCATCAAGTGTGGCGAGATTGAGACCATGCTTCTTTGCCAGAGCGACCAGATAGGCGTCGGTCATGTCGGAAAAGCTCGTGACCGGAGGCACCTTCGCTCCCGGCAGGTCATCGGCGATGAACTTTGCTTCCTTGCGGTTGGTGATGTCTTCCAGCGCCGCCATTGCATCCGCGAAGCTCGCCCGGTAGCTGGGACTCAAGCTCACCCGCGAGAAGCCGAGTTGCGTAATCGGGCAGGTGGCAAAGCTCGTTTGCGCTTCCAGCCACGCCCGCGCCTTCGCATGGTTTGCATGGGATTGCCACGCGCTCGCGAGGAGGAAGTTCACATCAAGAAGGTGGCTCACGGGAAGTCGGCAAGGATGGACTTCACGGCGTCGGTCGTCATCGGTGGGGCGTCATCGGGAGCCACGAGCACCTTGCGCCCGCCGCGCCCCTTTACAAGCCGCGCCTGCGCGGCCTTCACCGGCGCGATGACGAGCTTTTCCCCATCGAGCGAGAAGGCAACCTTGTCGCCGGGCTGGAGGTGCAGCGCGTTGCGATAGCGGCTGGGGATAACCAACTGGCCTTTCGTCGAGAGCGTCGCGGTTTCAATAGCTCGTATCTTACCCGTCTTACCATGCCGAGCAAAGGCGGAATGCGCATCTTCTCGGTATACTCTTTTATTCTGCTTTCACTCACTCTCATGGCTTGCGCCAAGTGTTCTCATTGATGAGGCAGCCGCACCTTGCTCGCCTTCTCAGATTTTCTTTTCGGTGTCCGCTTCGATGAGGCAACTCGTCAACGCCCTGACTCGTAAGGAGGCGAGATGCAGGGAGGGCTCCTTAAGGGATTGGTCCGTCGTATTTTCACGACTCCTCCCTCAGCCTTCACTGTGGTCACGGTTTCCCCGCCCATCAGCGACGCCGCGAATGCATTATGTCATTTCAGTGCGTTTACAGAGCGTTGGAGTGCTTCCAAATCCAGCGAATCTCCGGCTTTCGGATAGGGGTGCGGCAGGAGAAACCATTCTTCAGTGAACGTAGAGGAACCGCCGGGCGGGATTTCTTTCCGAGGGCCGTGCGGTTCCAGTTCGCACGCTGGAACAAAGTCAGCCTTGGGGTACCAAAAGCAGAGCGTCAGTCCGGCAATCTCGGGGTAAGCCGCATCAACCGGAGCGGCAAACCGCTTCACAAACGCCTGTCCGTGCGGCATCACGTACGCAAACCAGCCTGCGTGAGAATCGAACCCAAGCTTCGGCAGACGGGTCGGTCCGAGGACTTCGAGAAAATCGCCGCGCATTCGAACATTCGGATCGGTTGGTTTCAGGATAATCGCGTGCTCTCCCGTTTGTTCATACATCACAAAGCCATTAGGAAACCTGCGTGTGGCAGGTGTTTGCGGGATAACTCCAATGCCGCCGTGGACCGCAAATGTTCGGCTCCAGTGCGCCCAGTTTACGGGTCGATTCGAAATGTTTCGGATGGTTTGCGTGCAGGACAGTTTGGTGGTCTCTGCATCCAGCACGAAGTCTCGCACGAGTTGTACGCCGGTCGCCTCGTCCTTCACGCTTGTCAGCCGTGCCGCACGCGGGCCGATGGGTTCAACCGTCCAAGGTCCGGTCCATAGATTCTCGTGCTTCGGGATCACGTACTCGGGACCAATGTCGAACCGACCAGCGCTTGCAGGTTTCTTTGGTCCGTCGGGCGTTCCGAAAGCCGCCTCTTTCGGATCGAGGTAAAGCGCGTTTGTTCCGAGGTGAGCGTATTCCAGCACTCGCCCGCCCGCGTGATGGCACAAGGTCGCAACGGTATGCCGGTTCCGGAGTTGGATACAACCGGGGTATCCCGGCAGGTCGATTCTGGCGACTCCCTCAGGCAGTTCCGCTCCTCGAACGGAAGGTAGGATCGAGGCGGTGGCAAGGGTGATGAGAAAAGAGCGGCGGTCCATAGAGTTCGAGAAGCATCGGAAAGGCTGAACGGCGTTGGGGATAGGAAAAAATGCAGGGGGAGACAGCGACTAATTCGCAGGAGGTGAGTCTCCGGTAGACTCGGGATGCCAACCGGATTGATGCATAAACCGGACGAAGGCGGCGTCGCTGGGTGCGAGTTCGAGCGAGGGGATGTCATCGACGGAGACCCAACGGATTTCCGAGTGCTCCATCGCCTGAGGAACGCCGAAAATCGCCACGGGAACGAAGGCAATCAGGAAACACGATCCCGGATCGCGATGCTCAAAAAGTGGGGAGCCAACGCGGGCGATGTCATGGACGCCGAGTTCCTCGCCAAGTTCCCGCCGGACGGTGTCCGCATCCGATTCCCCCTCCTCGCATTTGCCCCCAGGAAACTCCCAGAGGCCTCCGTGCCGCTTATGGGGCGGCCTGCGCCCCAGCAGAATCGTTGCGCCCGTTTGGATGACACACGCGATCACCCTCTGGATCGGTTGGGTTTCGTTTTGCATCAGGAGGTGGAAGGGGAGGAACACGCTCGGGACGCGGGGGGAGCGAGCTGAACGGGTCCGAAAGAGAGGGCGTCACTTTGGGCTGCGTGGAGAAATCCGAAGAGGGCCAGCGTTTCTTCCCGATCGACTGGCGGAACTCCGGATCGGAAGAAGTTCACCACCGCTTCAATCAGGGGAATGTAGTCGTCCGTCGCACCAAACGCGGTCGAGGCATCTGCACGCTGGGAGATGGTCCCTTTTTCGCCATGGATTGTGACGCCCGAGGGCATCGGGCCGGCTCGGAGGCCCAGCACGGTCCCGATGGTGCCATCGGCCCAGAGGCCGGTGAGGACGTCGGCTTGCTCCGCTTGGGTTCGGGTGAGGGAGAGACAGCGCGGACCGAGCACGGTGAACAGAGCTTCAGCCGGATGAATCCCGTACCAGAGCCAATCCGGGTGGGTGGGCTCAACGTGACAGGGACCAATCGAAAGAACATGCAGACGGCGACCGACATCCGACGCAAGGAGTTGAAGGAGAGAGGGACGGAACCGGTACAGCGACGAGGAAAACACTGGCACGCGCGCCGAGTCCGCTGCGTCGAACATGGCCACGGCATCCTCGAGCGAGGCTGCGAAGGGCTTGTCCACGAAGACGGGTTTGCCGTAGGGGAGGAGGGATTCGAACTGTTGTCGGTGTTTGCGTCCGTCGATGGCGTGAATGATGAAGGCGTCGACCTTTTCGGCCATGGAGGAGAGGGTTTCATGAAGCTGGACGCCGTGGATGGAGACGAGTTCGTGGGTAAAGCGTTCGTGCCGTGATGCGCTGCTGGGGATGTCGGGCGAAAAGCTAGGGAGGGCGTCCGTGATGCGTGCTCCCTCGAGCATCGGGTTTTTTGCGGGGGTGTGCGCGTTGAGCGCGCCTGCGAAAGCAGTGACGTGGGAGGTGTCCGTTCCGAGGATGCCTATGCGCATGGGGCTAAATGGGAGGGGGGAAGAATGGGCACACGAAGACACGAAGGCACGAAGGGGGAGGGGGAGGGGGAGGGGGAAAGAAGGAAGAGGGGGTATGCAGGCGTCAGGGGGAAGATGGGGCTGGAGATTGGCGGGATGCTTATTTGGCTGGGGTAAGTTCTCGCGCCATCTCGAGGAGGGCATTCATCAGTTTGACGGAAGCCTGAGGTTCTACGGAGTTGGTTCCCGGCCATGTTTCGTAACCTCCAAGCGCAAAGTGGCGTGGGGTGGGCATGTAGCCATAGTATCCGTGAGCAAGCTCAATCATGAACGAGTGGCGGAATCCGGAGCGTTTCCTGAACTCAATGCCAGTCTCGGCGAAGGTCTCGCAGGGAGAGGTGCCTATGCAGATGTCGCCGATACGGAAGGCTTGCGCGGGGAACTTGGTTTGAGGACTTGCTTGGGCGAGACGCTTTACGCGGCCCGCGTAAACGGTGGGGATGTCGGGCTTGGCATCGGGCTTCGCCTTCGATTCGGTTTCATCCGCCCATTTGAGGAGATCCGCATCCACGGTTCGCCACGCTACGGGGAGTTCGCGGTAACGGGCAGCGAGGGGGGCTGAGGGGGTCCATTGCGCGGACTGGAGCGCGGCGTGAACCTTTGAGGCGACGTCATTAGCGACGTAGCGCATTTGTTCGTAGGGCTTTTTACCGGCGCGGGGAGTGCGGAAGTTGACGTTGTTGATATCGCCGCTGGTGCCATTGGCCATGAGAGCGACGAAAGGCCGGTCTGGGTTGCCTTCGCCCTGAAGCCGTTTGAGTTCCTCGCAGTACATGCCGAAATAATCGGCGGAAATGTCTCCGTTTGGGAC
>JBEEPE010000066.1:0-25284 GCA_041191265.1 Verrucomicrobiota bacterium
TCTGTCCGCGCAATGGATTCACCCCCACTCCATCCCGACCAAGATTCCCCGTCGCCATCGCCAAGTTCGCCATCCCCATCACCATGGTCGATCCCTGACTGTGCTCCGTCACACCCAACCCGTAGTAAATCGCCCCGTTCCCCCCCGTCGCATACAACCGCGCCGCCGCCCGCAACTCCAAGGCCGAGACCCCCGTATGCACTTCCATCGCCTCCGGACTGTTCTCCGCCCTCGCAACAAATGCACTCCACACCGCGTAGGCCTCCGGCTCGCACCGCTCCCGCACAAACGCTTCATTCACCAAGCCCTCCGTCACAATCACGTGCGCCAAAGCGTTGATCACCGCCACATTCGTGCCCGGACGCAGCTGCAAAAAATGATCCGCCTCAATGTGCGCCGAACGAACCAAATCTATCCGACGCGGATCCACCACAATCAAACGCGCTCCGTCCCTCAATCTCCGCTTCATCCGCGAAGCAAATACCGGATGCGCATCCGTCGGATTCGCCCCAATCACCAAAATCACGTCCGCATACTCCACCGACTTGAAATCTTGCGTACCCGCTGACGTTCCAAACGCGTTCTTCAACCCAAACCCCGTAGGCGAATGACAAACCCGCGCGCACGTGTCCACGTTGTTATTCCCAAACGCCGAACGAATCATCTTCTGCACAACGTAAACCTCCTCGTTCGTGCATCGTGAGGACGTAATCCCCCCAATCGAACCTCGGCCATGCCGAGACTGAATCGCTTTAAAGCGTTCCGCCGCAAACCCAATCGCCTCCTCCCAACTCACCACGCGCCACTCCGCATCAATCGACTCGCGAACCATCGGCGTCAAAACACGCTCCCGATGAGTCGCGTACCCCCACGCAAACCTCCCCTTCACACACGAGTGCCCCTCGTTCGCACCCCCGTCCTTGTAAGGAACCATCCGCACCACCTCTTCACCCTGCATCTCCGCCTTAAACGAACAACCCACCCCGCAATACGCGCACGTCGTCACCACCGACCGCCGAGGCTGCCCCTTCTCAATCACCGAGTTCTCCGTCAACGTCGCCGTCGGACACACCTGAACGCACGCGCCACAGGAGACACACGGCGAATCCAAGAAACTCCCGTTAGCCCCCGCCACAACCCGCGAACCAAAGCCCCGCCCCTCAATGGTCAGCGCAAACGTGCCCTGAACCTCCTCACACGCACGAACACAGCGCGAACACACAATGCACTTCGACGAATCAAACGTGAAATACGGGTTCGATGTGTCCGCCTTCAACTCCAGGTGATTCGCCCCCTCGTACCCATAACGCACCTCACGCAACCCCACCGCCCCCGCCATATCCTGTAACTCACAGTCCCCATTCGCAGGACACGTCAAACAATCCAGCGGGTGATCACTAATGTACAACTCCATCACCCCGCGCCGTAACCGCTCCAACTTCGGCGACTGCGTCCGCACCGCCATCCCGTCCGCCACCAACGTCGTGCACGACGCCGGAGTTCCACGACGCCCCTCAATCTCAACCACACACAGTCGGCACGAACCAAACGCATCAAGCCGGTCTGTCGCACACAACTTCGGAATCTCCACCCCCGCCATCGCCGCCGCTCGCATCACCGAAGTTCCCTCAGGCACCGGAACGTTTACCCCGTCCACCGTCACATTCACCATCCGCAACGCCGCATCCCTCGAATCCCCGCGCGGGGCCGGTGTCCCAAAATCCTGTTCGATAAACATATCAGTCAATCCTCCTCGAATCAGCGTTTTTCAAAGTCCTCGGGATAATGCCGTAATGCGCTCCGCACCGGAAGCGGCGTCAAGCCACCCATCGCGCACAAAGACGCATCAGCCATCACCTCACACAAATCATTCAACACCTCAAGATTCCGCTCCCGATCCTCGCCCCGAATGATTCGGTCCATCACCTCAACCCCACGCGTACTTCCAATCCGACACGGCGTACACTTCCCGCAACTCTCAGCAGCACAAAACTCCATCGCAAACCGCGCCTGCTCAGCCATGTCCACCGTGTCATCAAACACAACCACCCCCCCGTGCCCCACAATCGCGTCCACCGCCGCAAACGCCTCATAATCAATCGGCACACTGAACTGCGCGGGCGTAAGGTACGCCCCGAGCGGACCCCCCACCTGAACCGCGCGCACCGGACGTCCCGAAGCCGTCCCGCCCGCCAACCCCTCGACCACCTCACCAAGCGTCATTCCAAACTCCGCTTCAAAAATCCCTCCACACCGCACATTCCCCGCAATCTGAAGCACCTGCGTGCCCCGACTCCGCCCCGTCCCCAACGCTGCATAAGCCGCCGCACCGTCCGCAAGAATCATCGGAACCGTGGCCAAACTCAGCACGTTATTCACCACCGTCGGCATCCCAAACAGCCCCTCGTGCGCAGGCAAGGGCGGTTTCGCCCGAACCACCCCCCGTTTGCCCTCCAGACTTTCTAGCAACGCCGTCTCCTCACCGCACACGTACGAACCAGCCCCCACTCGAACGTGCACCTCAAACCGCATCCCACTGCCTAAAACGTCCTCACCAAGCCATCCCGCCCGCCTAGCACCCTCCACCGCCCGATGCAACGCCTCCACCGCATCCGGATACTCGCTCCTGACGTAAATATACCCCTCCTCCGCTCCCACCGCGCGCCCCGCAATCACCATCCCCTCCAAAAGCGAAAAGGGATCCCCTTCCATCAACATCCGGTCCGCAAACGTCCCGCTATCCCCCTCGTCCGCATTGCAAACAATGTACTTCCGCGCCCCTTTCGCCTCTAAAACCGTTTTCCACTTTACCCCAGTCGGAAACGCCGCGCCCCCGCGCCCACGCAACCCACTGTCCGTCACCTCTTTCACAACTAACTCAGGAGCAACCTCCAGTGCACGTTTCAACCCAGCCAATCCCCCGTGACGCTCGTAATCCTCCGCCGACCGCGGATCCACTACCCCAACCCTCCGAAACGTCACACGCCGCTGCCGCTTCATCCAATCCAACTCCTCCGTAAATCCCAACCGCAACGGATGGGCTCCCCCCTCCAACACCCCTGCCTCAAGAAGCGACGCAACATCGTCAACCCCCACAGGCCCATAGGCTACCCGCCTCCCCGATACCTCCACCTCAACCATCGGCTCAAGCCACAAAAGCCCGCGCGAACCGTTCCGAATCACTCCAGCCCCTGCCGCCGAAAACGCCTCCGCCACCGCATCCGCACCTTGAGCCCTCGAAACCGCATCCCGAGGCACATAAACCGTTGCCTTGCCCCTCCCCTCCTCGGGAACCGCGTCAACCGGCTTCGCGCAGTCAGAACGCTCTCCAGCGCCTCCCGCAACCCCCGACACCAGTTGCTTCACCCGATCGGCATCCAAACCCCCAAAAAGTTTCCCTCCACACATCGCCGCAGGCCCCATCGCGCAGTTCCCCAAGCAGAACACCTCCTCCACCACCACCGCACAACCCGACGCAGCCTCGCACGCCGACTTCCAAACCGCTCTCGAACCGCGCGACTGACAAGCCTCCGCACGGCAAACCTGCACCACCGGACCAATCGGCCGCTCAGTCCGAAAGTCCTTGTAGTAACTGATAACCCCGTGAATCTCCGCCTCACTCTGGTTGAACGCTTCCGCCAGCTCAGAAATCAACCCGCGGTCAACATACCCCACAGCATGTTGAATCGCGTGCAGCGCAGGCAAAAGACCTCCGGGCACCCGCGCATGGGACCGGATCATCGTAACAAGGTTCTCTGAGGAGGATTCCATTGGGGGCAAATTCGAAGGGCACAATAGTCCTCCCACCCGCTTCGTGGAAAGCTGCGACCGTAAAATGGGATGCGGCAAACTCAGGATCTCTTAGCCCTCAAGACGCGCTGAACACAGGCACAGCTGGCACGCGGACCACCGAGTATTCCCCGTCGTCATGGCGTCTCGCGAAACTCGGCAACCTTGGCCCCATCAGCCGGATTCCAAACACGCAAAATGCCGTCTTGCCCGCCCGCGAAAACGCTTCGTCCGCTCGCGGGAGTCGCCAGCGCGTGCACAAAATCCGTCCCCTCCGCCATCGTCTTCGCCGCCGTCCCGTTCGCAGAACCGATGACACGAACCTTCCCATCCCCCGATGCCGCAACAAACTGCCCCCCTGACCCAAGATACTGAACCGAAGTGATTTCCTTATCCACCCCATCAACATTCTTCTTCCTCACCCCCGTCAGCGCATCCCAAATCTTCACCGCATTGTCCCCGCCCCCCGTCACAATCCCACGCCCGTCCGGACTCCACGCCACCCCCAACACATGGTGGGTATGACCTTCCAACGTTCGCTCAACCTTCAACGACTCCACATCCACCACGCGCGCGGTTTTGTCCGCGCCACCTGTCACCAGCTTTTTGCCATCTGGCGAAAATGACAGCGACAACACCGTGTCCGAATGCACCGCCGCCGCCCGTCGAGGCGCCGCATCGAGGGCGGTCGTCTTCCAGATCAACACGTCCCCGTCACGCGAGGGGTCCCCGCCACCCACCGCCAACAACCCACCATCTCGGCTAAACGCAGAAGCCAAAACGCGATCCTTGAAAGGCTCCACCGCTTTCACGCTGCCTATCGTTTTCGCCAAAACCCACTTACTTTCCGTCGGATAACTCCATCCCACACCATCCTCCGCAGACACCGTTACTCGGTTATCGGCGAACCTCGCGAAATGAATCGCCGCCTTCTCCTTGCGCGAACCAAACGCCGCAACCACCCCTCCATTCGCCGCTCCACGAACTTGGACTAATCCGTTCGCGTGCCCAACCACAAGCCAGCCCTGATCGCCAGATAAGTGAAGCGTCGTCACCGGCGAAGCCGCCTCAGACGCCTTCTTCAGAACCTCCACCTCCGCCACCACCTTCGCCTTCTCGGCATCCTGCGCCGTCAAATCCGCCTTGGCCTTCACCGCCGCCTCCGCGGTCGTTTTCTCCTCCGTCTTCGCCAACTCAATCTCGCTCTCGGCGAGCTTTTTCGCGTTCTCTGCCCTCTCCACGTCCGTCTTCGCCGTCATCACCTTCTTCTTCGCAGCTTCCAACGCATCCGTCGCCGACTTCAACGCCGTCTCCTTCGCTTTGAAGGCCGCTTTCGCCCCCTCCATCGCTTTCGCCAGCTCCGCAACTTTCTTTGCCGACTCATCCACCGCTTCCTTCGCAGCCGCCGCATCCGCCTTCAGCTTGGCAAAAGCTTCCTCCGCCGCCTTGTGATCCGCCTCCGCCTTCTGAACTGCCTTCTCAGATTCCTTGAGCGCAGCGTCCGCATCCGCTTGCACTTTTTCCGCCGGCGCCACCCCAGGTTGCGCATCCGCCAACGCTTTCACCTTTGCCTCCAACTCTTTAACACGGTTAGGAACCGCTTCCGTCGCCTTCTTGACGCGTTCTTTCGCAGCACCCGCAAGCTTGTCTGCCTCGGCCAATTGCTCTTTTCGGTAAGCCACATCGAAGTCCGCAATCTCTTGCCGCCGAACCCCCGCTTCCCACGCAGCCACCGCGTCAGGATCCCCTTTCCCCGTCCCAACCACCTTGCCCGCACCGTCCATCAGCACGAACGCACCATCCGCCAACCCTGCGGCGATTCTTCCGCCCGCAGGGGAAACTGCAACCGCAACGGCAGCCGTAGCAACCTTCGCCTTTACCGCAGGTTGATCCCCCGCAGCCTGCCACACCCAAACAGAACCATCCTTGCACCCCGCCACCACTCGATCGCCAGCCCTCGCCAACGAAATCGCTTCCGAAGGATGCCCCTTCCTCTCCAAACCCGCCGCACCTGAAACCCCGTCGTACTGACGAACAATCGCGTCTCCTCCAGCCGTCAACACCGCCTTCCCATCCACACTCCAAACGAGCGCCGAAACCACGTGAGGCAACTCAATCGTCACCAGTACTTTCGATTCCGCACGATTCCAAAGCACCAACTTCTTGTCCGCGCCAGCAACGGCAAGGGTCGCCCCATCGTCTGACCAAGCCATGCGCGAAATCGCCCCCGCAAACTCCACCGTCTTCATCCCCTCATCACCTTTGCCAACCGCACGCACCTTCACCCCGCCCTCTCCCGCCGTCGCCACCCATCCGCCCGACGCACTCGTCGCCGAGACTCCCACTGGCAAACCCGTTGCTTGAACCGGCGCCCCAAACTCCCTCTTCCACACCTTCATTTCGCGAAAACCTCCCGACACGAGAAACTTTCCGTCCGGTGAGAACGCCAGCGACTGCACTTGGTCCGCATGCGCTTCGCCACGAAAGACCTGCACGCCCGTCGTGGTGTCATAGACGAACACCTGATTCCCTCGGGAGCACGCGACAAGCCGCCCGTCTTGCGTGGTCGCAACCGCCAAAATCGCCCGTAAATGCGCAGGCAACGGCTGCCATTTCAACTCGCGCACAAACGCGCGCCCCTCTTTCGCCCCATCATCAATCCAGCGTTTCAGGACACCTAACTGCTCAGGCGTGAGGTTCTTCGCCTTGACCTTGTTATCCTTCGGCGGCATCGCCGTGTCCTCCTCCTCGTGATTGGAGACCTTCAAAAGCAAACTCTCCGACGCCTTGCCCGGCACAACGGAAGTCCCAGAATCACCGCCCTTCAAAATATCCTTGGGCGTCTCGAGATTAAGTCCCGCCTTTCGCGTGCTCTTCGAGTGACACGAGATGCAGTTATCGCTCAAAAATGGGAGCACATCCGCGTTGAAATCGACCGTCTTCCCAGCCGGTAAATCTTTCACCGGTATCGTAGCTGCCAAACCGGTCAACGGCATGGTCACCACCATCGCAGGAATCAAATAGCGTCTCATCGTCTTCATCGGTTGATCAGTTTTCACCTTCGCCAAGTCTCTCATTATTAGAGCCCTCACTTCGCAGCAGGCTTCGCGTCCGCAGGCTTCACCGGAGCCTTCACCTCGAACGAAACAGCCGGCGAATAGGCCGTCGTCACCACATCCTTACCCGCCACCTTGCCCTTGCCCTGCGCAGTGAAAAACGCGACATGCTTCCCAGCCCCCACCTTGAGTGCCGCAAGATCCAACACCACCTTCAGCGTGGCCGTTTTCACATCCGCATCCACCTCCTTAAAAGTCTCAGCACCAACAAATCCACCCGCTTTCACTTTCAACACCTCCTTAAACTCGGGCGCTCGGTCGATTTTCAGTGGCACCTCCAACTTGGCTCCAACCGCGGCCTCCAACGGACCAACCGCTTCAACCGCCAACTTCAACGGCGCAGCCAAACTCGAAACCCCCACTGGGACTCCCTCCCCACGCGCAAGACGTGCTGACGGAGTGTCATTGTTCGTGTCCGCTACCGGCCAACTCACGGTCGCCCCGCGAGCCACGCGCTCCACACCCGCGGCCGTCTTCCCCGTAATCTTCACAAGCGCCATCCCTTTCGCCGCATCAGGAGCCGCCCGCAACAAAAGATGGCCGTCATTCTTGCCCGCAGGAATGGTCGTCGCCTCCGCCGTCACGCCCGCAGGCAACCCCGATGCGGACAACTCAATCGCCTCGTTCAACCCTCCTGAACGCATCGCAACCACCCGCAGCGGGGTAACCCCGCCAGGTCGAACCGACACCCCCTTTGGCGACACGGCCCGATCATTCGGATTCTCCGGAGGAGGTTCCGTCACGGCAACCAACGCAAAATCGGGGCGCTCTCGGCGCAAAACCACCACAAACGGCGAACCCATTCCCGGGCGCGCCGCACCGCTCAAGTCCGTCACCCGAAACACGTAACGCCCATCCTCCTTTGCCTCAAATCGCAGCGTGGGGTCGTTGTGAAGCGTACTCAACTTCGGCCCACCAGCGTTCAAGTCCGGCCCGTAACCCTCAGCTAAGTGGTTCCCCGCCTTTTCAACCCGAAGATAAGGATTCGGTTCTGCAACACCGAGGCGATGCGCGAACACTTCAGCCACCACTGCCTCCCCTTTCTTTAAATCCACGCCGAACGCATTCCCTCCAAAACCTTTAGCGAACAAGCCCGACACCGCTCCCGGAATCTTAACCTCGGGGGGCTCCGCAAGCGGGTCACCCGATAACGCGACGACGCTCCCTTCCACAGGCACCAACGGGACAGGATTCGACACGCCACTCGCCCCACGAACACGATGGTAAAATACAGGCGCAGACACGCCTGCCGGCGCGCTCACGCCATCCGCCAAGATTCCACCCGTCGGAACCTCAACCTCTGCCTCAACTTGTTCCAACGCCTTTCCATCCCCGCCTTTCATGGCAGAGGGCTTAGATCCCAGCAACCCGCGACCAAATAAAGTAACCTTTGATTTGCCCCCCTGAGGGACTGCCGCCGGCACAACCGCCTCCAAAATCGGAGACTCATCAACGGACAACCGATAAGAGAAATCCGCACCGCCCCCAAACGTCAGGTCGTGCACCGAAATCAAAAACTTCCCGTCTGACGGAGCTTCAAAACTCAGGGCCGCGCGCCGACCGTTAGAAACCAACTTTCTCCCAGACTCGTCCAACACCGAGAAAACGGGGCTCAACTTGGAATCAATTTCCTTCGCTAGGCAGCGAATCGTCATCCGTTTGCCCTTCTTCAACTCGACCCGGTAATGATCGCGCGAGGCAGCAACAACCGTCCCAAAAACCGCTGAACCCACCGGTAAATCCATCGGCTTGGCCACGGTGCACTCTCCCGACTTTCGGAGCACATCGAGGCGATCCACCACAAAGCCCTTCGGATTCGAAACCCCGTTGTTCCCCGGAATCCGCAAATCATACACCCCCTCCGGCACGCCCGACTCTACCTTCACCGCAAACACCTTATCTTTGACCAACTTCCCAGTAATCCCCGGGTGCGACGCCCAAACGGTCTCCGCTCCGTCCAAATCAACGCCAGCAAGCGTTACCTCAATCTCGCCACCAGGCTTGCTTCCCGCAGGAAAAACGGAATCCAACCGCGTCAACGGAAGATCCACCGCTCCCGCAGTCACAAAAAAGAATCCCATGACGACCGTCGATAAGACGATCCCAACGCTTGGAGAACGTAAAGTGCTCCGGGGGGACAGGACTAACATGATCAGTGGTTGAACAGGAACTCCTTGGAGTTCAATAGCGTCCAAAGAAGGTCTTCATACGCCTGACGCTTGATTTTCGCCACGTCGGCAGGTTGCCCGTCCACCGCTGGACGAGGTTTCGTAATGTGCTTGAGGGCCAACTCGACTTCGTTCTGCTGCGGAGCACGCGACAGGGAGGTCAGGTACATCTCCTCCACCGCCTTCGCGTCACCTTGCTGATTCTGCGCAAACTTGGCTGCAGCACCCGCATCCGCTGACAACCGCTCCTGCAAGTCTTTCGCGTTAATCAAGTGAAGCGCCTGTGCAAGGCTCGCGTCCTGAGTCCGCTCGCACTCGCAGGCGCTCGAGGATTCCGGACGACCAAACACCGTCAAAAAGTAACTCGACGCGTTGTAGCTGTTGTCCGGCAACGCGATGGCGCGCGTGCCCGTCGGCATTCCGTTGAACGTTCCGGCAACCTTGGTCACCTTCCCAATCGCGTCATATAAAACCTCCGCTGGCAGCCGCTTCGGATAATACCGAGAGAAACCCTGCCGATCCGACGCATTGTGAGCGTTCGGAATCGCGCTCCGCTGGTACGTCTCCGACTGCACCATCTCGCGAATCAATGCCTTCTGATCGAATCCGCTCGAAACAAACTTCTTCGCCAACAGGTCCAGTAACTCGGGGTTCGACGGTGGATTCGTGTCCCGCATGTCATCCTCAGGTTCAACAATCCCGCGATTGAAGAAGTGCTTCCAATACCGATTGGCCAATGTCCGCGCAAAGAAGGGGTTTTCGGGCGAACTCATCCAGTCCGCCAAAACCAAACGCGGATCCATTTCAGGCGCAATCTTCAGTTCGCCTGAGCCGAGTGCCGCAGGTTTCAACGGTTGCTTGGTCTTCTTGTTCACCGCCGTCGCCTCGCCCCGCTTGTGCATCACCAAATCCGTACCCTTTCTCCCAACCTGAGTGAAAAATGCAGAGAAACTGTAGTAGTCCGCTTGGCTCCACTTCTCGAACGGATGGTGATGGCACTGCGCACACTGCAACCGCGTCCCAAGAAACAACTGAGCCACATCCTCTAACTGCTGCTGCGGCTCTTTCACCTGCTTGTACCAAGCCACCGGAGGATTCTCCGTCGGAGTCCCGCTCGCAGCCAGAACCTCGCGCACCATGACATCAAACGGCTTGTTCGCCTTAAACGAATCAATCAACCACCCGTGAAACGCAAAGTTCACCGGCGCGTCTTTCGGCGTGTTCCGTTTGTTCCTCAACAACGAGCTCCACTTCCCTGCAAAGTACTCCGCAAACTCGTCACTCTCCAAAAGACGGTCAATCAAGACGTCGCGCTTCGCTGGATTCGAATCCGCAGCAAACGCCTTCACCTCCTCCGCATCCGGCAACCGACCCGCGATATCCAGACTCACCCGACGCATGAACGTCGCATCGTCCGCTCGATCGGACGGAGGAACCCCCATCGCCTTCAACTTCGCAAACACCGCACGATCAATGTCATTCCGTGGATTTGGCAGACGCTCGACCGGCGCGCCCAACGGAATCGTCGCGCGGAACACGGTCGCCTTCCCTTGGTACCGCACCATCACCGCAACATCCCCCGGCAAGTCCGCCAACACAACATTCCCGTCGTCATCGACATTCGCCATCGCCTTCTCATTCGCCTCATACAGCGCACTACGCGTGACATCTTCCACACTCCCGTCCGTGTACTTCGCTAGCACCGACAGCTGCTGACTCGCCTTCATCCCCATCACACGCGCCTTCGGGAACACCTCAATCTCAGCCAACTTCGGATCTGTCGGATTCCCAAACGGCATCCCTTGCTGAATCCAACGCACCACCAGTCGGTAGTCGTCGGAATCCACACTCATTCGTTTACCACCACCATGCGGAGAACTCCCCACGCCCTTGGTCAGCAAAAGGCTGTTTTCTGGCGACGCAGGAAACAAACGCCGTCCGCGAGCCTCCTTCACCAAATGCTCGTAATCCTCCTCCGGCTCAAATCCCAGCAACGACAAACGGAACCCATTCTGCCCACCCGACTTCCCATGACACCCCCCAGAGTTGCACGACCCCTTGGTGAAAACCGGCACAATGCGATTCGTAAAGTTTATCGGCGCAGCATCCTTCGCTTTTTCCACCAACACCTTCAACTCAGCCTGCAACCCACTTTTCGCATCCTTCGCCCGAATCGTCGCCGAGCCATCCCCCTTAACTGACACGCGTCCCGTTCCGTCAATCGCGACAACCCCCTCCGGCTGGGCCGTCAACTCCACAGACCGTGTCGCATCAACCGGATCAGCGTTTGGATACTTCAACGCAACATTCAGCTGTCGAACTGCATCCGCGCCAGACAGCCTGAGGGTGCCATCGTTGATACGCCCCATCGGACCAAACTCAAACATCAACGCCTCCGGCTGCGTGGCCGCAAACGCGGCCACTCCAGAGAAGGCCACATAGGCCGACAAACTCAACGCTGCGAGACCACGTCTCACCGGTCTACCAATCGTTCCAAGGGGCGTTTTCATTTCGTTCAAATCAAGTGTTTCACAAAATCTCTTTCATCGGCTGCCACCCATCCACCAAGTACTGCGGACGACCCGCCAAATCCGGCAGCGTCGTTTGGGCCAAATCAATGCCCAGCCACGAGTACAAGGTCGCAAACACCTCCCCAAAATGCACCGCTCGGTCCACCGGTTCACCACCGAGTCGATCTGTCGAGCCAATCACCTGTCCCGTCTTAAACCCGCCACCTGCCAACACCGCGCACCCCACTCGAGGCCAGTGATCCCGCCCACCCGTCGCATTAATCAGCGGCGTGCGACCAAACTCCCCCCACGCCACCACCGCAACATCCTTGTCCAAACCGCGCTCATGCAAATCTTCCACCAACGCAGACAACCCTTGGTCAAACCACGGCAAGTGCGTCAGCAACTCAGAATGATTCCGATCATGAAAATCCCAGCGCCCGTAGTTCATCGTCACCACACGCGCGCCCGCCTCCACCAAACGACGGGCAACCAAGAAGTGCTCGTTATTCCGCGGAGCACCGTCCCCGTAGTTTTTCGTGTCCCCTTTTCCATACCGCTCACGCGTGCGCTCACTCTCCTTCGACAAATCCAGTGCCTCCAAAAGCCTGCTCGACGTCAAAACATCGAAAGCCTGCTGACTAAAGACGTCCAACCCCTCCATCAACCCGCTACGATCCATGTCGCGCCGCAACCGGTCAAAAGCCCCAAGCAATGAACGCCGATCATCTAACCGATCACTCGTGATTCCGTTCAACCGCAAATCCCCCATCCCATCCCCGTTCGGACGAAACGCTGAGCAAGACGGCCCAAGAAAACCCGGATGCCCCGGCGACCCATAAGGCGGATGCCCAGCCCTCGGCGCCAAACCAACAAAGGGCGGTACCTGCCCCCTCTCGCGCTCAATCATCCGCGACATCACCGCCCCTAGCGACGGCCAACCTCCCGGCGGCACCGGCACACCACGCGCACTTCGCCCCGTGTAACAAATGTGAGAGTCATGGTCCCCCGTCACCGACCCCCACATGGATCGAATCGGCACCAGCTTATCCATGATTTTTGCCGAATACGGCATGTGCTCAGAGATTTGGATGCCAGGAACATTCGTCGAAATCGGCTTGTACGGACCTCGATACTCCAAAGGAGCATCCATTTTCAAATCAAATAGATCCTGATGCGGCGGAGCGCCCGCCATGTAAATCATGATGATCGACTTGGCAGACCGACCAACCCCGGACAAAGCCTCCGCTTGGAGAATCTGCGAAAGCCCGAGCCCACCCATACCCAGCCCGCCGAGGCGGAGAAAGTCACGCCGAGAAACCCCGTCGCACAACGCACCCCCAGAGGCTCCAGGAATCGTAATCATAACAAAACTAGACTAGCTCCTTCAGCGGCGCACAACCCGGTTCGACCAAGTACTGCGGACGCCCCGCCAAGTCGTTCACCGTGTACTTCAACGGGTCAATCCCAAGGTGATGGTACAACGTCGAGAAGACTTCCCCAAACTTCACCGGCCGATCAACTGGTTCCCCGCCCAAACGATCGGTCGAGCCAATCACCTGACCGTGGCGCATCGATCCGCCAGCCAGCAATGCGCAAGAAACCCTCGGCCAATGATCACGCCCACCCGCCTTGTTGATAATCGGCGTGCGCCCAAACTCGCCCCACACCACAACCGCCACATCTTTCTCCAAGCCGCGATCTCGCAAGTCGTCCAGCAGCGCCGAGAGACCCTGATCCAACAACGGCAAGTCCTGACGCAGAGCCCCGAAGTTGTCCCCATGGTGGTCCCAACGACTGAACGCCACCGTGACCACACGCGCTCCCGCCTCCACAAGGCGGCGCGCCGCAAGGAAATGCGTCATGAGCTTCGGTCCACCATCGTCACGGTTCTTGGCATCCCCCTTTCCGTAACGCTCCAAAAGCGTCGCTTTTTCCTTCGAAACATCGAGAGCCTCAACCAGTTTATTTGAGGTCAGAACGCCAAATGCCTGCTGATTAAAGGCATCCAAACCGCCCATCAATCCCGACGAATCTACGTCACGCCGGAAGCTGTCAAAA
This sequence comes from Verrucomicrobiota bacterium, assembly GCA_041191265.1. Taxonomy (GTDB): domain Bacteria; phylum Verrucomicrobiota; class Verrucomicrobiia; order Chthoniobacterales; family Chthoniobacteraceae; genus JBEEPE01. The sequence goes on from JBEEPE010000066.1 coordinate 13,645, forward strand.
GACTCCAGCAGCGCCCGACGGTCGGACAAACGCTCCAGCGTGAGCCCGTTCAGCACCATGTCGTCTCCAGCACCTCCCTTGTTCGGCTGAAACGGGGCGTGGCGCACGCCAAGAAAGCCTGGCTCACCGCAGCGAGCCCATGGCATGTGCCCCATTTTCGGTGCCAACCCCACAAAGGACGGAACCGCCGCATCACGCTGACCCTGCAAACTCGAAACCACCGACCCAAACGCCGGCCAACCGCCCTGCGGTTGATTCGCAAAGGGACGCCCCGTCAGGCACTGGAAAGCGTCATGCCGAGAATCACAATCCGCCATCGAGCGAATCACCGTGCAGCGATCCATCCGCTTGGCCATTAACGGCAAGTGCTCCGTGATTTGCAAACCGTCGACGTTTGTGCCGATGGGCTTGAACTCCCCGCGCACCTCACTCGGCGCATCCATCTTTAAATCAAACATATCCTGATGGCTCGGCCCACCAGGCAGGAAAATCATAATCACTGATTTTGCGCCGCTGACTTGCGGAGACGAAACCCCCTCCCCACCCGCCTGAGCGGCCAGCACCTGAGGCAAACTAGCCCCACCAAGTGCTAACCCTCCAATGCGGAGGAAGTCTCGACGGAGAACGCCGTCACACAAACGGCCAGAGCGACTGCTGGGGATGGTGAGCATAGGATTTGTATACCGTTTTCTAGCAACGCACGGGCCATCCCGCCGTTCATCTAGGACAATCCCCTAAGACACCGTTTATTTGCCGCACAGACCAGTCGCAGGCACCGCTTTGCGCTCGTAATGAGACCTTTTTACGGCGTCCTCTTCAAACTAACCGTACGCCCAACCGCCCTTATCACTCGATGCAGTTGTCTCCAAACGCCGTCGCAACCAGTCCTCCACCCCAAAACGCATCCTCATCGTGAAAGGAGTCGTAATCTGATACGGCGACCGCCCACCAATCCAACCACTGTGGGAGCGCGACCGCGCTGCGCCCCGCTTGAGGGTGAATCCTAGGCAGACGTTTTTCCCGACCCTCCCAAATCAGAAAAAATCTCTCCCCGAGCTGATTTTTTTAAGCATTCATGGAAGCGCGAGTCACTTGTCGCACGCGGATTCAGAGATTGTGGACTGCATCTAGTACAAACCGCTCGGCTCGCGTCATATCCCTCACCCCAAAGCGTCGCCCTCGGCTGGTAAAGGGCGCCTTCGTGGCTACCGAGTTCGCGAGACACGCATTCATCCTCCCCCTCTTCCCTCGTGTTCTTTGCCACCTTCTCCCTCTTTTTATCTCCCCCCCTTCGTGCCTTCGTGTCTTCGTGTGAGACATCTCCCCCCCTCCCCCATCCAAATCGGCAAAACGCTGCATCCACCCACCGATTTCACACGCCCCCAAAAAACGCAAAAGCGGACGCCTCAGAACCTGACGGACTCCCCCGCCAACGGCCCCACCGCAGTCAAGGCCCACGCTGCTGGAACGCCCCCATCGGAATGTCGCCCCTCGGAGAAATCTGCACCGAATCCCAGTTTGCCCCGCCCGCTCCCGGTTCCCCCCGATCACCTTTCTCTCCCCGCTCTCCGCGATCGCCCCGAGCCCCTGCGACGCCAGCCATCCCCCGTTCACCCCGCTCGCCCGGATCACCCTTTAACCCCGGCAACCCCGCAACTCCGGCCGGACCAGCAGGACCAGCAGGCCCCGGTGGCCCCGCCTGCTTTCGGCGATATTCGACATTCAACTGGACCCATCGCTTCGCCGTCCCGCGCGAGGAGGCCAACCAGATTTCAGAGTTCATCTTCTCCCCAAAAAACGCCACCGCCGTCTCATTTGCTGCACCGTCAACCCACTGTCGCACCCAGTCCGTAGCGTCGAACACCATCGTCAAATCCTTCCGAACGACACCGCCTCGCACCGACCCACGCCCACCCTCTAGCGCTCCGTCCTGAAAGAACCCCGCACGTCCTGTCATCCGCTCGATCGAGCACGTCACGCGCGCCGCTCTCAGAACGGCTCCAGTGCTGGTACCGTCAACCGGAACCAACAACTGCGCCGAATCAATGTCCTCACCGCGAAGATCCAACGGCAAAACACCATCTTGAACGTCAAACCGCGCGCACGAAAACACCCGAAAGCCAGGTGTCTGGCAGACCCGTAAAAATCCTGGATTCAGCCGATAGGGCAGACCCGAAAACGACTCCGCAACGTACTCCGCAACCGGGTGAAGCACTGCCGCATCCACCGAAAGTCCGACGAGAATCCCAGCCGCGAGACCCGCCAGACACCTCACTCCAACCTGAGCGCCAACCCGAGAGTTCCGCACCGCTAACCGCCCGCCGAAACCAACCAATACCGTTTCTTCTTTCCGCATTCTCATCATTACATCCTCCGTTTGAATGTTCACTCCTCCGCCCCCAACATCGTGAACAACGGTGATGCGGACGTTCGAAAAACCGCGTAATTTCCTCACAAATACCAGCCTTTTCCTCCCTCGAGAATATGTCCGAAGAAACAGGTCTCCGCCTGCGCAAAGCGCGATCCGCCAGAGGTCTGTCCATCGAAGAAGTCGCTCAAGCGACCCGTATCGGCAAAGAGCAAATCCGACTGCTCGAGTCAGGAGACTTTCACGCATTTCCGAGCCCAGCGTATTGCCGCGGTTTCCTGTCGATCTATGGCAAGTTTCTTGGCGTTGACGTCTCGCTAGAAATGACTTCTATGGAAGGAGTTAACCCACTCGGAGAAAAGACTTACGACTACCTCAAAAACATCCCGCCTGCGCCGCTGCCCGAAGACTCCTTCGCTGCGCCAGAACGCACGCCCTCCTTCGTGCCGCTCATCATTTTTATCGTCCTGCTCGCCGCCGGTTCCGGCGTGCTCTGGCTCCTGTTTAACCTCAAACGACTCGGCCTCGCCAACTGACACCCATGGACATCAAACCAAAAAACCTCAACGGCAGAGTCATCGTGTCCCGCCCGACCCTCACCGACCCAAATTTCCTTCAAACCATCGTTTACATCGCAGAACACTCCCGACAAGGCGCACTCGGATTCATCGTCAATCGACCGTCAGGCAAATCCCTCAAGTCGTACCTCACCTCGGAGAAACTCGACGGAATCGAAGATATCCCCGTCTTGCTCAGTGGCCCCGTTTCAAACACGGAAATCCAGCTTGCCGCGTTTCAATGGGATCCGTTGAAACTCGAATGGAAATGCCGACGAGGCATCTCCTTCGATGAAGCACGCTCCATTAAACAATGGTCAAAAGGCCTCCACATCAACCACTCCAGACAAGTTCTCGTTGCGCTCCTCGGGTACGCGGGATGGAGCGCAAACCAGATTGAAACCGAGTGGCCCGACGCGTGGATGACCTCCCATCCGAATGATGCACTCCTCGACCCAGAACAAAACGGGGACCTCTGGCAATCCCTCGTGTCCAGCCACGGCCCGCTCTACCGAACACTCTCCCGAATCCCAGAAACCGCTTTCTTGAACTGATCGGCCGATGTTCGCGGTTGCAGGCCTCTCGCCCCAGTGGGATGGTTAGCCATGCGGAGAACCAAGATCATCATCACGCTCGGGCCCGCCACGGACAGCCCCGAGATGCTCGAAGCACTCCTCCTCGCGGGAGTCAACTGCTTCCGACTCAACATGAGTCACGCAAAACACGAATGGGTCCGAGCCATCGTGCCTACCATCCGCAAACTCGCTGAAAAGCACGACCGCAACGTCGGTATCCTTCTCGACACACAAGGCCCTTCCATCCGAACAGGCGATGTCGCCTCTAAAATCAAACTCGTTCCAGGGGAACAGTTTGAGTTCACCGTCAAAGAATCAAAACCCTCCATCGCCAACTCCGTCACCGTTAACTACGACGGTTTGACATCCGACGTTTCAGAGGGCGACACCATCCTCGTCGACAACGGCATCATTCACATGCGCATCACCAAGCGCATGCCGGAACGCCTCCTCTGCGAAGTCCTCACCGAGGGCGAAATGGGCTCCCGTCGCCACATCAACCTCCCCGGAGTGAAGGTCAATCTCCCAGCGCTCACCGAGAAGGACCTAGCAGACATTGCCGTCGGCGCTGAAGTCGGCGTCGATTTCGTCGCGCTCTCATTCTGCCGCGAAGCAGCCGACCTCGACATTCTGAGATCTGCCCTCGAATCCAACGGCAGCGAAGCCAGAATCATCGCCAAAATCGAAGACCAACTGGCCGTTCGCAACCTCGACCACATCATTGGGAAAGCCGACCTCATCATGGTCGCCCGCGGTGATCTCGGGATCGAATGCCCAATGGAGGAACTGCCAATTATCCAACGACGTATCGTCAAACGCTGCCAACGGTTCGGGAAGCCCGTCATCGTCGCAACCCACCTGCTCGAATCGATGATCGCCTCCCCCATGCCAACTCGCGCCGAAGTCACCGACGTCGCCAACGCAGTGTTCGAACAGGCCGATGCCATCATGCTTTCCGGAGAAACCACCACCGGCAAGTACCCCCTCAAGTGTGTCGAGGTTCTTGATAAGGTCGCCTCGCGCATCGAAAAAAGTGGCGGCGCCGGATTCCACAGCGAAGCGCTCCTCAACGATACCCGTCAAAAAACCGTCGCCGCAGGAGTCCAACTCGCCAACTCCGTCCCCGGTTCCAAACTCGTCGTCTTTACCCGCCGCGGCTTTGTCGCAAACTACGCCTCCGGTCAACGCCCCGCCGACTCCCCCATTTTCGCCTTCGCCCCACGCCCCGAGGTGGTCCGTAAACTCACCCTCAACTGGGGTGTCATTCCCATGCACCTCCCCTTTTCTTCGCCCTCCGATAGCGCTATCCCTGACGCCATCGAACACCTCGTCCGTAAGAACCTCGCCTCCAAAGGCGACAAACTCATCATCGTGTCCGACGCTCCCGGACGCATGCGCCACTTCGACGCAATCCAACTCCGCGAAGTCCAGTAGCACCCCTCCATCGGCACTAACTCGCAAAATCGCAGCGGCTTCAGTTTATCCCCTTACGGCGAAACCCGCGCACCTCGGTCTGGAAGTGGAGTCCATAGAGTAACTTCACCTGATCCAGTTTCATCAAAACCCACGGCTGAATCGGGGAACGACCGTTCTTCGTCATGACAATGTCGTCGCAGATGTAGGTGCATGAGTGAAAGGCAGCCCCCGTCTCAGGGTGAGCGAGAAACAGAACATCGCCCAAGCGGTAGGGACCTCCAACTTGCTCAAAATGCTCATGCACATAAGCAGATCCCTGGACAGGATCTGCCAAACGCTCCAACGGCTCCACATTGAAGAAGTTCAATGAAGTCCAATGGCAATCCGGCAAATATCCACTCCGAGTCGCTGCCGGATTCGGAAACGTGTACAAAATCCGCCGCATCGCCGACGGCAGTAAGTGGATGATATCCAACTTATCCACCCCTCGAGTTCGAGACATCGATCGCAAAAACGGCATCGTATCCTTCAACCGGAAGCCACTCCCCCAATAGGCCGACAAAAAATCAGGAGTGCCAGACTCGAGCAGCAACTTGGCAACAATCGTCGGATTACGACTCATCGCTCGTCTCGCCTTCATCCGCTCCTGATCCGAGTTGCAAATCGAATAGAGCGCCAGCTTATCCGCAAAAACATTGGCGCCTCCCCGCGAGTAAGCGCATGCGCGAACGAATGCCACCAACTCCTCTCTCAATCCATCATCCTTCAACCAGTCGTCGACGCTCGCACCATAAATCACCTCGGGTTCTAACTGATCCGGATTGCGATCCGATTCACCGAGCATGGCATAAATCGCACCGCGCGCCTTCGATGGAAGTTCGCGAAGAACCTCGACCGGAGGGCTAATCGTCACCTCCGAACGAGTGGAGTACCAAATCGCTCGGTCCAACAACCGTTTTTCGAGCATCATCGGCAACTCACGCTCCTTCAGAAAACCCTCCACCCACTCCTCACTCTTGCCATCAAAAATCCACCTCGTCTGAAAAGACGTCGGCATCGAAATCTCCAAAACCGAGTCCGGTGCCTCCAGCATCGCGGAAAAATACTCCACCTGCCCCCATGCCCCCTTGCGGGAAAGGCTCACCTCCAAGTCCATTCCCGGAAGCGTTACCCCATTTCGACCAACCTCCGCCTGCTTCAAACCACCCGCTGGCGGGACCGGTGCCAACGAGAGCTTTTTCTGGTCGCTCCCAACTCCGTCTCGGTGGAACAAGGCTCCCGCCAGAATCGCCACCAGCGTGAGAAAAAATCGAAGCTGCATCACCCCTTTACCCCAACTCATGCCAAAACCTCCAAACCTCCCAAGTACCCGCGCAAGACCTCAGGCACCAAAACCGTCCCATCCTCCCGCTGATAGTTTTCCAACAACGCCACCATCAATCGCGGGAGCGCCGTCCCGCTTCCATTCAATGTATGACAAAACCGGTTCCGCCCCTCCGCATCCTTGTACCGCAACTGCATCCGCCGCGCTTGGTAATCCCCGAAGTTCGAACAACTCGAAACCTCCAAGTACCCGTTCTGCCCAGGTGCCCACACCTCGATATCGTACGTCCGCGCAGAGCCAAACCCTAAATCCCCCGTGCACAACTCAATCACCCGATAGTGCAATCCCAACAACTGCAAAACTTTCTCCGCATCCGCCGTCAACGCCTCCAACTCCGCTTCCGATGACTCCGGCGTCGTAATCTTCACCAACTCCACCTTGTCAAACTGGTGCATCCGAATCAGCCCGCGCGTACCCAAACCCGCCGATCCAGCCTCCCTCCGAAAACACGGCGTATAAGCCGCATACCGAACCGGCAACGCATCCGCCGACAAAATTTCCTCCCGATGCAGATTGGTCACCGGCACCTCCGCCGTCGGCACCAAATACAACTCATCGCGGTCGCACCGATACAACTGCTCCTCAAACTTTGGTAACTGCGACGTGCCAATCAGCGCGTCCGGACGAACCACAAACGGAGGATTTACCTCACGGTACCCATGCGAGGTCGTGTGCAAATCGAGAAGGAAGTTGATCAGCGCACGCTCCAATCGCGCACCGAGGCCGGTATACACCACAAACGCGCTGCCCGTGACACGGGCTCCGCGCTCAAAGTCGAACAGACCCAGTTTCTCCCCAATCTCCACATGACTCTTCGCCGCAAACCCAAACTCCGGACGAACGCCCCAACGCCTCACTTCGGGATTCGCCTCCGCGTCCAAGCCCACGGGAGCCCCAGCATGGGGAAGATTTGGCAAATGGAGCAACGCATCTCGCTGCGCCACATCCATCTTCACCACGGATTCCTGCAAAGCGTCCATCTCGTCGCCCATCGCCCGCACACTGGCCTCCGTCTCCGCCGTGTCCTCCCCCTTACTCCGTCTCATCCCAATCTCCTTGCTCAAGCGCTTCCGCTCCGCCTGCAACGCCTGCAAGCGCGTCTCCGCCGCACGCCGGTCACGATCGAACGCCGAAACCGAATCCACCAACGGAACAAAATCCCCCCCGCGCAACCCCAAGCGTCGCTTCACTTCATCCGCCTCATCCCGAATCAATCGAATGTCCAACATAGTCAAAAAATGTTCCTAGCGAATAGCAGTCTCCGCACCGCCAAACCGCTCCACGCCCACCCCCGATTCCCCCACCGTCTGTAACCACACCCGTAAGTCTCCATGCCGCTTTGCCATGCGCTCAACATCGTCCCGAAGAAATATTCCCGCCGGCTTCGAATACGCATCCGCACGCATCGCATCCGACGCAACCACCGTCGCCATCACCCGCCGGGTCAGCGCCCATCCCGTTCGACAATCCACAACGTGGCTGTATCTCACCCCATCCAACTCCACGAACTGGTTCACATCCCCGCTCGTCGCAATTCCCCGCTCCGCAAGCGTCACCACTTCGCCCTCCCCGGAAGCCCCCTCCAACGCCGCAATCCGAATCTTCCACCCCTCCGCTCCCTGCGGCGCCACGCCCATCGCCATGTCGCCGCTCCCCGCCACCATACAAGAACGAAATCCCCTCTCCACCAACACCTTCAACGCCTCCCTCGCCGCGTAGCCCTTCGCCACACCCCCAAAATCCAACCGCATCCCCTTCCGCTTCAACTCCACCACACGCCGCCCGCGGTCCAACTCCACCCCGCCCCAGCCCACCGCCTCCATCGCCCGCTCAATCCGCCAGCCCTCAGGCAGCACTCTCTGCCGCCGCGCCCTGCGCCACAACAACACCACCGGACCCACCGTCACATCGAAAGCCCCCCCCGTTTCCTCCGCAACATCCAGAGCAAACCCCAATAAATCAGCCATCTCAGCGCTCACCGCCACCCTGCGCCCCGTCCCCGACTCCCGACACAACCGCATCGCTTCCGAGTCATCCTCGTAATCCGAAAAAATCGCGTTCAGCGCCCGCACCCGGTCCAACGCCGCTTCCGCCGCCACACGAACCCGCTCGGGATCTGCCCCCGGCTCATCCACCGTCACCCGAAACGGGACGCCCATCTCCGCCCGCTCAAACACCCACCGCCGTTTCGACGCCTCCGCCAACGCACTGCCTCCCACCCAACACACCGTTCCTCCACCAACCAACCCCGACACAAACCCGCGTCGCGTGACCCCAAATGCCCTCATCGCCCGTGGTTCAACGCCAAATCCGTCAACAGCCGAACCCCAAATCCCGTTGCCCCACGCGTCTGATACGCCAAGTCCTTATCGCGATTGGACATGTAGGCAATATCGAGATGCGCCCAAGGCGTCTCACCCGCAAAGTGTCCAACGAAAGCCGCTCCCGTGCACGCTCCTGCTAACCGTCCACCCGAGTTCTTCAAATCCGCCACCTTGCTGCGAATCTGATTCCGGTGCGTCCGGAAAATCGGCAAATGCCACAACGGTTCACCCACACGCTCCGCCGCCGCTGCCACCGCTTCGCCCCACGCGGCGTCCGAATGAAAAAATCCCGCCGCCGCCTCGCCCAACGCCACCCCGCACGCGCCCGTCAACGTCGCCAGATCCACCACCGCTTCCGGACGGTACTTCTGAATCCCCCAAGCAATCGCGTCCCCCAAAACCAAACGGCCCTCCGCATCCGTGTTCACCACCTCCACATGCGTTTCATCAAACATCCGAATCACATCCCCCGGCCGGTAAGCCCCTCCCCCAGGCATGTTTTCAGCCGCCGCAATCACCCCCACCACATTCCGCTTAACCCCCAACCCCGCAATCGCCTGCATCGCTCCCAACACCGCCATCGCACCGGACTTATCAAAAATCATGTCCTCCATGCCCGCCGCCGGTTTGATGGAAATACCGCCTGAATCAAACGTAATACACTTCCCGACAAATAAGAGCGGGGCCTCTCCTTTCTTCCCACCCGCATGCTCGAGCGCAATCAATCGCGGCCCCACCCGACTCCCCGCTCCCACCGCGAGAATCCCGCCGAATCCGCCCTTTCTCAGCTCCTTCTCCCCCAACACCGTCGCCTTCAACCCACTCTTTTTCGCCATCCGCACTGCTTCGGCAGCCGCGGTTTCCGGACTAAACACGTTCCCCGGCGTGTTCCCCAACTCCCGTGCCCACACAACGGCCCCGCCCATGGACACCCCCTCGGGCGCATGCTTCCGAACCGAAACCAACGCATCCTTCGAACACTCCAATACCAACTTTTCCAACGGCTTTCCCTTTTTCCGTAAAAACCGGTCGAACAAATAGTTGCCCCCCATCAACCCATCCACAACATCAGCCGCAAACGACGTGGCCTCGTCCCCCAGCTCCACCACCAACCGGCTCACCCCAGCCCGCTGCGCAAATAAACCCGCAACCCCAGCGGCTTCGCGCCACGTGCTGCGCACTCCCACATCCTCCACCCCAAGCCCAACGTGCAACACCTGCTCTCGGTGATCGTGGAAAAAGCTCCCTGCCTTCCCCGAAAACTCGCACGCAGGAACCCCGGGCAAAACGCGCCGCACCGAGGCGGAATCAACGAATCGAACCCTTAATCCGCCCGACCCCGCCGCAGCAATCACCCGAATTTCCATAACGATTCCTTACCCGAGGTTGACCGTCTGACAGTTGTAGATGTCGCCGCTCGCCGCCAACTCCGCCACCAACTCCGCTCCCGGCACCGAATCCAAGTTCAACACAGTCAACGCACGCCCACCCACCTTGTCCCGCGACAACGACATCCCCGCAATGTTCACCCCGTGCTTGCCGAACACCGTCCCGACCATCCCAACGATCCCCGGCCGGTCCGTGTTCTCGAAAATGAAAAGCACCCCCTCAGGCCGTGCCTCCACATGCCGCCCGTTGATTTTCACAATGCGCGGGTTACTTCCCAAAAAGGTGCCCGCCACCGATACCCACCCCCCCTCGCCCGTCGCCGTCAGTTCCATCAACTCCGCAAACTCGGAACTCGCCGCTTCACGGCTCTCCAACACCTTCAACCCCAACTGTTGCGCAAATCCCGGAGCGTTCACGATATTGATGTCGCCTCCCCCGGCCTTCTCCAAGAAGCCGAGCAAAATCGAACGCGTCACTGGCTTGGTGTCCAACTCGTTAATTTTGCCCTGATAGTTCACGTTCAAGGTGTCGCAACGCTTGCCCACAAACTGGGACAAAAACTTTCCAAGCCGGTTTCCCATCGCGATCTGCGGCCCCAGCAACTCCAGCGTCTTCCCATCAATGCTCGGCATGTTCACCGCATTCCGAATCTCCCCATTCAACAACGCCGCGCGAATCTGCTGCGCCACCTCAATCCCCACATTCTCCTGCGCCTCCGCAGTCGAAGCACCCAAGTGCGGCGTAAACACCACATTCGGAAGCCCACGCAACGCGTAATCAGCCGGAGGTGGCTCCACCTCAAACACGTCCAACGCCGCAGCTGCAACGTGCCGCGTCTTCAACGCCTCCATCAACGCCACCTCATCAATCAACCCCCCACGCGCACAGTTCACAATCCGCACCCCCTTCTTCGCACGCGCCAACCGCTCCCGGTTAATCATGTGACGCGTCTCGTCCGTCAACGGCATGTGCATCGTGATAAAATCCACCAGCGGCATCAAATCATCCAACCGCTCCACCAACTCCACCTGCATCGACTTCGCTCGCGCCTGAGACAAGTACGGGTCAAACGCCAACACCTTCATCCCAAACGCCTGCGCGCGCTTCGCAAACTCCGTCCCAATCCGCCCCATTCCCAAAATGCCCAACGTCTTCCCATACAACTCCACCCCCTCATAACTCTTCCGATCCCACTTGCCCGATTTCACACTCGCGTCCGCTTGAGGAATGTTGCGCGCAATCGACACCATCAGCGAAAACGCGTGCTCCGCCGTCGAAACCGTATTTCCCCCGGGCGTGTTCATCACAATCACCCCCGCCTTGCTCGCCGCCTCCACGTCCACATTGTCCACCCCAACCCCCGCACGTCCCACCACCTTCAACTTCGAGGCCGCCGCCAACAACTTCGCCGTAACCTTGGTCTGACTCCGCACCACCAACCCGGAGTACTCGCCAATCACCTTCAACAACTCCTCCTCTGACTTCCCCGTCATCACCGTCACTTCCAGAAGTTTCCCCTCCTGAAGCTCGTCAATGCCCCGCTGCGAAATCGGATCTGCGACCAATACCTTGTGTGTGCTCATGAGATGAAAATGAACGACGAGTATGAAACCAAGTTGCTCCCCCC
>JBEEPE010000067.1:0-5770 GCA_041191265.1 Verrucomicrobiota bacterium
ACGGTTCATCGCCCCGGTGATCCTTGCAGCGAACTGAAGTTATCCCTTATGCCGAATCATCCGCTCTCTCCCGAAGACGCAAAGGCACTCTCCGCAGCTGAGCACCACGACCCCTTCTCCCTCCTCGGTATTCACGCCGACGACCGCACGTGTTTTGTTCGAACCATCCGTCCTGACGCGGTTTCCGCACGAATCATCCCTCTCGAAGGAAAACCCCGAACCCCCATCGCGATGCACCGCGTAGGCGACACGTGCGTCTTTGAAGCGGAGGCATCCAAAGATTTTCCCAGAAACTACCGTGTTGAATACACCTTCGAAAGCGGCGCCCTACGCACCGAAGAGGATCCCTACCGGTTTGGCCGAATGTTGAGTGAGTTTGATGCACACCTCTTCAGAGAAGGTCAGCTCTGGGCGCTCCATCATCATTTCGGTGCACACCTCCGAGAAATCGATGGCGTCTTGGGCACTGCATTCACCGTCTGGGCCCCCAACGCTCAACGCGTGAGCGTCGTTGGTGATTTCAACGACTGGGACGGACGGCGCCACGCCATGCGCATGCTCTGGGATTGCGGCGTTTGGGAAATTTTTGTCCCAGAGGTTGGTGAAGGCGCTCACTACAAGTTTGAAATCCGAACACGCGAAGGCGCCACCCTCCTTAAGTCCGACCCCCTTGCCTTCTTCTCCCAAAACGGGGTTCAAAACGCTTCCCTTGTGACGGAGCGAAAGCGCTTCAATTGGACTGACTCCGCGTGGATGGAAAACCGTCACTCCGCAAACTGGCACCAGCGCCCTGTGACCGTTTACGAGGTGCACATCGGTTCATGGCGCAGAAACCCCGACGGTACGCACCTCACCTACCGTCAACTCGCAGAACAACTTGTCCCTTACGTCGCCGAACTCGGCTTTACGCACCTCGAACTCCTTCCAGTCGCCGAACACCCTTTCGAAGGATCGTGGGGCTACCAAATCACCGGGTTCTTCGCGCCGACCAGCCGGTTCGGCAACCCGGACGACTTCCGTTATTTCGTCGACACCGCGCATCGCCACGGCATCGGAATCATCCTCGATTGGGTGCCCGGACACTTCCCAAAAGACGCAAACGGTCTCGCCTGTTTCGACGGAACCCATCTCTACGAACACTCTGATCCCCGCCAAGGTGAGCACATGGACTGGGGTACGCTCATCTTCAACTACGGCCGAAATGAAGTGCGCAACTTTCTCATCGCAAATGCCCTGTACTGGATTGAGGAGTTCCACATCGATGGCCTTCGCGTCGATGCAGTCGCTTCCATGCTGTACCTCGACTACTCGCGAAAACCCGGCGAGTGGGTGCCAAACCGGCATGGTGGCAGGGAAAATCTCGACGCCATCTATTTCCTAAAACGTTTCAACGAGATTGTGTTCGAACGGTTCCCCGACGTAATGACGATTGCGGAAGAGAGCACCGCGTGGCCTGCCGTTTCGCGTCCCACCTACTCTGGCGGCCTCGGGTTTAGCTTCAAATGGAACATGGGGTGGATGCACGACTCTCTGTCCTACATGGGTAGGAACCCGTCACACCGCCGGTACCACCAAAACGAAATCACGTTCTCCATCGTGTACGCGTTCCACGAGAACTTCATGCTCGTACTCAGTCACGACGAAGTCGTTCACGGCAAACGCTCTCTCATCGAAAAAATGCCAGGGGATGAGTGGCAAAAGTTCGCCAATCTCCGGATGTTCTACGCTTGGATGTTCGCGCACCCCGGTAAAAAGCTGCTCTTCATGGGCGCCGAGTTCGCACAAAAAACCGAGTGGAACCATGACCGCGGCCTAGACTGGCACTGCCTCTCCGCACCCCTGCACGCCTCTCTCAAAAATCTAATCACCGACCTGAACAGACTCATCCGTTCAGAGCCGTCCTTTCACGAGAAAGATGATTCCGCCGAGGGCTTCCGATGGATCGATTTTCACGACGAAGCACAGTCCGTCATCAGTTTCGAAAGGTTAAGCGACGAAGGACAGCGGTGCATCGTGATTGTGAACGCAACTCCCCTTCCAAGATACGGTTACCGAGTAGGATTACCAGAACCTGGGTTCTACAAGGAGATGATTAACACCGACTCCGCCAGTTACGGAGGCTCCAACCTAGGCAACTTCGGCGGGACCGCTGCAGAAACAGTCCCCTGCCACGGTTATCCGTGGTCAGCTGCAATCGATCTCCCGCCTCTGGCCACACTGATTTTCAAACACATCGCGGGTCCAACCCGTGACCTCGCATGATTTTTATTTCCGTTAAACAAAACGCGAACCGCCCAACGTCCACTCCCCGAAGCCTAGCGCATCCGCGCATCACACCCCTCAACCAATGCGGTCTTTGCAGCAGAGAAACAGGGAAAAACAGTCCAACAACAAAAACAAAAGTACAGTCGCGGCGATCATGTTGGCAGCTCATTGCCATGGCCTGAAACCCGCTTACAATCGAAACAACCCTCAGATTATTAGGTAAAATGAAAAAACTCATCCGCAACCGCCAGGGCTTTACTCTCATCGAGCTCTTGGTCGTGATTTCAATTATCGCCATTCTGGCGACCCTCGCACCGACTGCTGTGAACGGTGTTCTCGGAACCGCAAACCGCATGAAAGCCGTGAGTAACGTCCGCCAAATCGGCCTCGCACTGAAACAGTTTGCGAGCGATAACGACGGGATTTTTCCTGACAAAAAACGCGACGGCACGTCGGAAGCAACGGACGCCAATGATGCATTCGGCACGCTTGTGCCGGAGTACGTTGCCGACAAACGTCTCTTCTTCGTCAAGGGGTCTGCATACACACCGAAAGCGCCAGACGGCAAAATCACCAACCAAGATAACCCCCTCCAAGGCGGCGAAAACGAGTGGGCCTACCTTATGGGCCTCACCGAGACGTCACCCGGCCGCTGGCCGCTCGTGGTGAGTGGACCAAACAGCGGGACGAAATACTCCGCTGACCGCACGGTGGAAGGCGGCGTCTGGGAAGGTAAAGTGGCAATCGTTTTGCGCGCAGACGGATCCGCAAACGCTGAACCGCTTGATAAGCAAAACCTCACGATTCCGGCCGACCACGACAAGAAGGCAGACGCCTTGGTTCCTGCCCCCAACGCGCAACCACCGTGGCTCGGTTCCAAAATCCGTGTCTTGAACCCCAAGAAGTCGAGCTAGTCACGTAGCGGGCCTTGCGTGCGCCGCATCGACCTCAGAAAAAAAAAGAGGCGTCCAACCGGACGCCTCTTTTTCGTTTGTAAAAACAGCCCACACACAACCAACCATCCCCATGAAAGCCCCCTCAAAAATCACGTCCTTGTCTCGTCTTGAGACAGTTGCCAGAGAGATCGCCTTGCTTTCATCCACCGCATCCATGCTCGGATGGGATCAAGAAACGTACATGCCCCCGCTCGCCGTCGAGTATCGAGCTGCCCAACTCTCTTACCTCAGCGCCAAGGCGCATGCGCTGTTCACGGGGAAAACATTTCGCACCCTTCTGGATCACGCTCGTAAAGAGCGTCTTACCCCAATCCAATCTGCGAATCTCACCGAATGGCAGCGTGAACTCGACCGCGCGACTAAAATCCCCACCGCTCTCGTAGCGGAGGAAAGCGAGATCACCTCACGAGCAAAACACGCGTGGTCAGAGGCAAAAAACCGTTCCGACTTTACTCAGTTCGCTCCGCACCTCGCTGAGGTTGTCCGAATCGCACGAAAAAAAGCGGCCTTGTGGGGCTTCGCTGATGAGCCGTACGACGCCCTCCTCACCGGTTATGAGCGTGGATCGTCCACTCAGGACATCACAAAGCTCTTTAACTATCTCAAACCCAGAGTCTCACGGATTGCGAAGCAAGCCGTCGAGCGGAGTCGCGCCCTTCCAAAAAACCTGTTGCGCGGACGCTACCCCCTCGAGAAACAGCAACAGCTCAATCAGGAGATCGCCGAAAGCATCGGGTTCGACTTCCAAGCCGGGCGCATCGACACGACTGCACATCCTTTCTGTACAACGCTCGGCCCAAACGACATCCGCCTGACCACTCGGTACGACCTCTCCGACTTCACCTCCTCGTTGTTCGGGGTGCTTCACGAAGCTGGACACGGCCTCTACGAACAAGGATTACCAGCATCCGACTTCGGTCTGCCGTCCGGAAGCGCCGTCTCCCTCGGAATCCACGAGTCGCAATCCCGCTTGTGGGAAAACCATGTAGGCAAATCCACCGACTTCTGGGAGCGGTGGTATCCGCGGGCGAGCGAGCTTTTCCCTAACCTCCGCAAGATTCGCTTATCAGACTTCATCCAGCACCTTCACCGTGCTGAGTTCTCGTTCATCCGAGTCGAGGCAGATGAAGCCACTTACGACCTCCACATTTTCCTCCGGTTCGATATCGAACGCCGCCTCCTCAACGGCAGCCTGGAGACGCACCAAATCCCAGCCGCGTGGAACGCGGCCTTCGAAGAATTGTTTGGAAAAGTTCCCCCGAACGATGCGCAGGGATGCCTACAAGACATCCACTGGAGCATGGGCGGACTAGGCTACTTCCCAACCTACACCCTCGGAAACTTGAACTCCGCGCAGCTCTTCCAAAGCGCCAAGCGTCAAAGAGGAATCGGCTCAGCCATCCGACACGCAGAACATCAACCGCTGCTCTGTTGGCTCAGAGAAAATATTCACTCCGTTGGCGCATCCCGCTCTCCCAAAGAAATCATCACGAACGCGACCGGCAGCCCCACCGACCCCGCGCCTTACCTCACCCATCTCCGGAAACGCTTCACGCGCTGAGCACGCGCGCTGCGTCCCGTCTTGCCCACTCTCATCCGTTCGTTTATCGCTCCCAACCCTATGTCATCCATTCCAACCGAGTTCACAGGCGTCACCGCTGTGACCAAAGCCAATGTCTATTTCGACGGAAAAGTCGTCAGCCACACCGTCCTTTTCCCAGATGGGTCCAAAAAGACCCTCGGGCTCATCTACCCCGGTGACTACCACTTCGGCACCCAGAAGGCGGAGCGCATGGAAATCGTCTCGGGCTACTGCACAGTGAATCTGGATGGCACCCCTGATTACGAAGTCTGCACTGCCGGCGGCGCGTTCGATGTACCCGCAAACAGCGGGTTCCGAATCCTCGTGACCGAGGGGATTTGCGAGTACATCTGTTCGTTCATCGAAGGCTAGCCCGTCACGACACAAACTTCCTACAGGACGCCACCTATCCGTGGCGTCCTTTTTGCATTCAAACGGAACGCCCGAACATGCCTCCCCTATCCAGACTCCTCCTCCACACCTTGGCCCTCGCACTATCGGTTCACATCGGACAGGCACAATCTGGCCCAAAGGGAGGGGACGAGTTTGAACTCCGCCAAAAAGAGGCAAAACAGGCGTACGACAAACAAATCGTCCCGTTCATTAAGAACTATTGCGGCGAGTGCCACGGGGACAAAAAGCGCAAGGGCGACATCACCTTCCAGTACGCCTTCAAAACCCCCGGAGCCGCCAACTTCCGCAAACTCTGGCAGGATTCGGTCGCCAACGTGAAGGCGGGAGACATGCCTCCCGAAAAATCAACAAAACAGCCAAGTGATGAGGAAAGAAACGCGTTCGCCCAAGCGGTCAGCCTGCTGAAGTACCTCAGTCCAAAAGACCCCGGCACCTTCGTTCCTCGTCGACTCACCAAGACCGAGTACGGCAACACACTTCGTGACGTTTTCCGCGTTGATTCGTCTCTCGCGGCCGAACTTCCCGACGAAGTCGTTGGCGCCGGTTATCTCAA